>NZ_JAGIQB010000005.1:0-199595 GCF_017815025.1 Cupriavidus phytohabitans | reverse complement strand
ATCGGCCCTTTGACCAGCTCATCCAGCAAGCCCTCAGGCAAAGCCGGCAGCGGCCCGCGGGCCGCTGCCTGAGACGCCACCGTACGTTTCTTCTTCATCGGCATATCCATGGTCATTACCTCTCATGATATGCCTCGTACACAAAATTCCGGATAGGTCCCGCCCAGGAGGGCGGAACCAACAGCCGACAGCATGTCACTAACGGCGACAAAGCAGCTTCCCAACCCGAACCCCTTCCCCTTACCCCTCCCCCTTCACCTTCCCCTCCAACACCTCCCACCTCTCCAGCGCCTCCAGCAATTCCATCTCGATCTCATCATGCCGCATGGCCAGCTGCGCGGCCCTGGTCGCGTCGCTGACGTAGAGCGAGCCGTCCTCCAGTTGCCCCGAAATCGTCTTCTGCTCGGTTTCCAGCGCAGCGATACGCTCCGGCAAGCCGTCCAGCTCTCGCTGCTCCTTGTAGGACAGCTTGACGGTCCGGTTGGCGCCGCGCGCCTCGCGCGAATCCTTGCCCTTGGCCGGTTCGGCAGCTTTCTGCTCCGGCTTGCTCGCCGCCTGGATAGACGCGGCACGCGCCGATTGCTCGACCCAGTCGGAATACCCCCCCACAGACTCCCGCCACACGCCTTCGCCCTCGGCGGCGATGGTGGACGTCACCACGTTGTCCAGGAACGCACGGTCGTGCGAGACCAGGAACACCGTGCCGCTGTAGTCCTGCAGCAGTTCTTCCAGCAGCTCCAGCGTATCGATATCGAGGTCGTTGGTCGGCTCGTCCAGCACCAGCACGTTGGCCGGCCGCGCGAACAGCCGCGCCAGCAGCAGGCGGTTGCGCTCGCCGCCCGACAGCGACTTGACCGGCGAACGCGCGCGCTCCGGCGCGAACAGGAAGTCGCCCAGGTAGCTCATCACGTGCTTGCGCTGGCCGTTGACCTCGACCCAGTCGCTGCCCGGGCTGATGGTGTCGGCCAGTGACTTCTCCAGGTCGAGCGCGGTCCGCATCTGGTCAAAGTACGCCACCTGCAGGTTGCTGCCGTTGCGCACCGTGCCGCTGTCCGGCGCCAGCTCGCCCAGGATCAGCCGCAGCAGCGTGGTCTTGCCGGCGCCGTTGGGGCCGATCAGGCCGACCTTGTCGCCACGCATGATGGTGGCGGTGAAATCGCGCACCACCACCTTGTCGCCATAGGCCTTGTTCACATCGATCAGCTCGGACACGATCTTGCCGGAGCGGTCGGCCTGCGACACCTCCAGCTTGACGTTGCCCTGCACCTCGCGGCGCGCCGCGCGCTCAGTGCGCATCGCCACCAGCCGCTGGATGCGCGACACGCTGCGCGTGCGGCGCGCCTCCACGCCCTTGCGGATCCACACTTCTTCCTGCGCCAGCAGCTTGTCGAACTTGGCCTGCTCGACCTGCTCGGCGGCCAGCATTTCTTCCTTGCGCGCCTGGTACGCGGCGAAGTTGCCGGGGAAGGACACCAGCCGGCCGCGGTCCAGCTCGACGATGCGGGTGGCCACGCGGTCCAGGAAGGCGCGGTCGTGGGTGATCAGCAGCACGCTGCCGCGGAACGCCAGCAGCAGGTCTTCGAGCCAGCGGATGGCTTCCACGTCGAGGTGGTTGGTGGGCTCGTCCAGCAGCAGGATGTCGGGTTCGGCCACCAGCGCCTGCGCCAGCGCCACGCGCTTCTGCAAGCCGCCGGACAGCGCATCGACGCGCGTGTGCGAATCCAGCCCCAGCCGCGCCAGCGTGGTTTCCACGCGGGTGCGCAACTGCCAGGCGCCGGCGGCGTCCAGCTCGGACTGCAGCCGGTGCAGGTCGGCCAGCGCCGCTTCGTCGTCATGGTGCTCGGCGACGCGGTCGGCCGCGGCCTCGTAGCGCACCAGCAGGTCGTGGGCGTCGCCCATGCCCTGCGACACCGCGTCGAACACGGTGATGCCCGGCTCGAACTGCGGCTCCTGCGGCACGTAGGCGCTGGTGACGCCGCTCTGGCGCGCGATCAGGCCGTCGTCCGGCGCCGACAGCCCGGCCACGATCTTCAGCAGCGAGGACTTGCCCGAGCCGTTGCGCCCGATCAGGCCCACGCGTTCGCCAGCCTCCAGCGAAAAATCGGCGTGGTCGAGCAAAGCCACGTGCCCGAAGGCGAGCTGGGCGTCGGTGATGGAAAACAGGGCCATGGGAAAAGACGACGAATGGAAAGACGGGGCCGGATGGGACGGGGATGGTTGCCGGGCATGGCGCGGCAGCCCGCATTGTAGACGACCGCAGCCGACAGGCGGCTCCGGGCAGGCGGCTCAAAAAGAAGGGCCCGCGCACTGCGGGCCCAAGAGTCTCTCCTCGGTGCCCTGCTCGCAAGGCACGCAAGCAGAATATCAATGCGCCCTGTCCCGCTCCAGTCGGACAACTCCGTAAGGGAAAGTCCCGTCAACCCGGGTGCGCCGGGGCGTTGCTCGCCGGGCACGCCTGCCGTGCCCGCAGTTGTCCGCACCCGGCCCCGCGTGGAACAATGGCTTGTCCTGCACCCGGTGTGCCGGCACGACAAACAAGACAACGCAGAGCCGGAGCCACAGCCGGCCAGAAGACGGAATGGGTGGTTGCCCTTCGGCCGCCGCCGCGCCGGTTCCAGTCATTTTTGTACGGGGGTTACATGTCCGATCCGGGTCCGGGGCGCCTGCCTTCCTGCGGGAAGCGCGCGCCCGTCTTGTCATGTCCTCCCTTGGCCGCGCTGGTGGTGGCACTGCTGGCCGCGGCCATGCCGGCACCATCCGCCGCCAATACCGCCACTACCGCCACTACCGCAACCAACGACCCTGCCGCCACCGCGCCGTCCGACGGCGCGCCGGTGATGCGCCGGATCCGGCAGACCGGCGCCATCCGCATCGCCCACCGCGAAAGCTCAGTCCCGTTCTCCTTCGTCGCCGACGGCAAGCCGCTCGGCTATGCCGTCGACCTGTGCCTGAAGGTCGCCGACGCCGTGCGCAGCGCGCTGAAGCTGCCGTCGCTGCGCGTGGACTGGGTGCCGGTCACGCCCGCCAGCCGCATCCCGGCCATCGTCGAGGGCAAGGCCGACCTGGAATGCGGCTCCACCACCAACAACCGCGAGCGGCGCGAGCAGGTCGCCTTCACCATCCCGCACTACATCGCCGGCAGCCGCATGCTGGTCAAGGCGGCATCGGGGATCAACAAGTGGCCGGACCTGCGCGGCAAGACCGTGGTCTCGACTACCGGCACCACGCCGCTGGCCACGCTGCGCAAGATGGATGAATCCGGCGCGCTGCAGCTGCGGCTGGTCGAGGCCAGGGACCACGCCCAGGCCTTCGCCATGGTCGAGGCCGGCAAGGCCGATGCCTTCGTGATGGATGACGTGCTGCTCTATGGCCTGCGCGCCAACGCGGCACGCCCGGACGACTACCGCGTCACCGGCGACCTGCTCACCATCGAGCCCTACGCCATCATGCTGTCGCGCCAAGACACGGCCTACAAGCAGCTGGCCGACAAGACGCTGGTGGCCTCGATCTACGACCAGGACACGCAGCTGCTGTACCGCAAGTGGTTCCAGGCGCCGATCCCGCCGCACGGCATCCGGCTCGATATCCCGATGAGCTACCTGCTGCGCGACTCGTTCAAGTTCCCGAGCGACAAGGTGGCGGACTGACGCGGCCAGGCCCGGGCTGGCGGTCCTGCGCGCCGACGGCTACCACGTGCCGGCCTCGCGCCTGATCACGGTAACCGGGCTGGCGTCGGCCGCGCTGGCGCCGTTCGGCTCGCACGGCATCAACCTGGCGGCGATCACGGCCGCCATCTGCACCGGCCCGCAGGCCGACCCGGATCGCCACCGCCGCTATACCGCCGCAGTGGTCTGCGGCATCGGCTACCTGGTGGCGGGCACACTGGCCGCGAGCATTGCCGCGCTGTTCGCCGCGTTCCCCAAGGCGCTGGTGGTCGGCGTCACTGCGTTCGCGCTGCTGGGCTCGATCGCCAACGGCCTGACCGTTGCCATGCAGACGCCGGCCGAGCGCGAAGCCGCGCTGCTGACCTTCATGATCACCGCCTCGGGCATGGTCCTGGCTGGTATCGGCTCGGCGTTCTGGGGCGTGGTCGGCGGCATGCTGGCGCTCTACGTGCTGCGCCCGCGCGCGGCCTGAGCGCTCCCGCGGGCGCCTACAGCATCAGGAAGGCGACGTCGGCGGCGCTGACTGTATCCGGCGGCACGCCCTTGCGGCGCTGGAACAGGATGTGCTGCAGCACGCGGTCGCGGTGCGTGGCGAAGGTCTGCGGGTCCAGCCTCAATGCCATGCGGGCGTAGTGCTCGGCCATCAGCTTGTAGACCCGGTGGCGCACCAGCAGCATCTCGTTATCTGCCTTGAGCCGGCTCATCGCCCCGGTGTGGTCGTCTTCCAGCTGGCGCATGCCGACCACCACCCGCGCATGCATGCCCCGGTAGCGGTCGATTTCCGCATGGGCCTTGCGCAGCTCTTCACGCAGTGACCGGACTTCCTGAATCAGCTTCAGGTTGTGCTGCACGCCGCGATGGATGCGCGTGGCTTCTTCCAGCGCATGGTCCGCCGCGGCGATGGTGTCCTGCCATGGCGTCGCGTCCGGCTCCGGCGCCGGATCCCCGAACTGCGTCGTCGGCCAGACGGCCGTGTCCTCGATGCCGGTGTGATTCATGCCGCTCCCCTTGCCCCAAAAAGCCAGCCGCCGGCATCGTAGGGTTCGTGCCGGCTTGGTCAGGCCTCAAATACCGCGACTGCCTGGTAAAGCACGCCCGAGGGGGGCCGCCTTATTCTGTATTTGCTCTATTCAAAACCGCATTGCCGCTTCGCACAACCACCGCAATGGAGGGACGCGGCTTTGGCGCAACATGGCGCCGAGGCTAAGATGCCGGTTTGGCGCCTTGCCGCCCCCACTTTCCAGCCCCAGCCATGAACGGATACCTGCTCCTCGCCCTCGCGATCGTCGCCGAAGTCATCGCCACCAGCAGCCTGAAGGCCTCGCAAGGATTTACGCGGCTCATGCCCAGCGTCCTGGTGGTGGGCGGCTATGTGGCGGCGTTCTGGCTGCTGATGATGGTGATGCGCACCGTGCCGGTGGGCATCGCGTATGCGATCTGGAGTGGGGCAGGGATCGTGCTCGTGACGCTGATCGCGGTAGTACTGTATCGGCAGATCCCGGATCTGGCGGCTTGCCTGGGGATCAGCCTGATTATTGCCGGCGTCGCGGTGATTCAGCTCTTTTCGAAGACGAGCGCACACTGAGCCACGCCATGCTCAGACCGTAAGTGCAGCCGGCTTGATTGCTGGTAGTAACTGGACGACTTACCGCACCTCGCACGGCCCAGGCGTACATGTCACGGTGGAGCCCGGCGGTACGATGATCGTACGGCCGCTCGGCGGCGGATCAGAAACGGTTCGCTGCACCGAGATGCAGCCGGCGAGCCCGAGAAGCGGCAACAACACTAGTGAACGTACGAGAAGTCCGACGCGTGCCATGGCGATCTCCCTGTATGGCAAGGCTGCGGCCGGCAGGTGTCCGGAACGCAACCTTTGCCTTTGCGGAAGTATAGGCAACGCCAGGCGCAATCAGCCCCCGGCTGGGGTCGACGTGGGATGGGGTGATTTTGCTGAAGACTATGGTCCCGCCGACAGGAATCGAACCTGTATCTAGCGCTTAGGAGGCGCTCGTTCTATCCATTGAACTACGGCGAGGGGACCCTGAAGCAGGAGGGGAGTATATCAAAATCCTCTTGCCGGAAGTCACCCGACTCGGACCGCCGCGCTGTCCAGGATTCGTTTATGTGGCTGCACGCGTCAGTGCGCCTGCATATCCGCCGCGAACGCCAGTGCCTGCGCATGCGGCATCGGTGGCCAGCGTCACATAACCGAGGAATGTGGCGGCTGAAGCGGCCATTTCCCAGCGAGCGCTACAGTGGCGGGAAAATCCCGACAGGTGTCCGCGCAGATGTCGGCGCCAGGCCAACGCATATTGCTGATCCGCTGATGGCGCGACACCGTGCCGCCGGCCGGCAACCCGCGCCGCATGGCGCTCTGGCGCCGACCCAACCGGCGGCTGGCACCGTTGGCACGTGCCTTGCTGTATTCCGGTACCGTCCCGGCACGACGCCGCGACTACCCGGAGACAGAAACATGGCCACCCTAGCTATCCACGACCTTGCCAGCTGCCGCGAACTTGCTTCCGACGCCATGGCCCGCGTGCGCGGTGCCGGCGGGCAGTGGGTGTTCGGGTGGATCCGCCCGTTCGTGCCGTCGTCGCCGGTGCCGGCCGGCGCGGTGTTCAACTTTTACGAGATCAACTACAGCTTCTATGCTGATCAGATGAACAACCAGTTCCAGAACATCGATATCCGCAACAACGCGCCCAACTCCAATATCAGTGTCCAGGGAGACCAGGGCGCGAGGAACGACGGTCGCCTGGTCTGAGTGCCTGTCGTGGCACGCCCCGGCACGACGGGGCACGAAGAAGGGGCGCGACGCGGAGCGGAGGCTAGATTTGGGTTTCGATTCGCACTTCCAGTGGACCTCGGCGGCCTGCACCGACGTCGGCCGCGTACGCGAACGCAACGAGGATGCGTGCCTGGACCTGCCCGCGCAGCAGCTGTGGGCGGTCGCCGACGGCATGGGTGGCCATGCCGTCGGCGACTTCGCCAGCCAGGCCGTGGTCCAGGCGCTGGCCGCGCTGCCGCCGCAGCCGCTGCTGGAAGACCGGATGGAGGCCACGCGCGCGGCGATGCAGGGCGTCAACCTGGCGCTGGTCGACGAAGCCGCGCGGCTGGGGGTGCGCTGCATCGGCAGCACCGTGGTGGTGCTGCTGGCCGGCGACAGCCGCTGCGGCTGCCTGTGGGCCGGCGACAGCCGGTTGTACCGGCTGCGCGGCGGCGAGCTGGTGCGGCTGACGCGCGACCATAACCAGGTCGAGCGCCTGCTGGCGCGCGGCCTGATCACACCCGAGCAGGCGCGCCACCATCCCGCGCAGAACACCATCACGCGCGCCGTGGGCGCCGCGGCAACCCTGGCGCCGGAGCAGCTGCTGACCGAAGTTGCCGATGGCGACATCTTCATGTTGTGCAGCGACGGCCTGAGCAACGAGGTCGACGACCCCGACATCGCCGCGGTGCTGGCGCAACAGGACCCGCCGCAAGCCGCGCAGACGCTGCTGAAGATGGCGCTCGATGCCGGCGGGCGCGACAACATCTCGGTGGTGGTAGTCCGGGCCACCGATCCCTACGGCTCGGACAAGACGCTGGTCAATCCCGAGCTGGACACCTGAGCATCGCCCTACCCTTCACCCTACGCCTTGCTCCCATCCGCCTGCCTGCTGGCGCGGAAATCCTTGGAATGGATGCCGTGCTTCTTCAGCAGCATCTGCAGGTGCGAGCGGTTCATGTCGAAGCGCCGCGCCAGCTCGGCCACCGTACCGCCGACTTCCTGCAGCCCGCGCTCCAGGAAGGCGCGCTCGGCCTCGTCGCTGGCGGCGCGCTTGGCCTCGCTGAGCGAGGTCGGCATGGCAATGTCCGTCCCTCCAGACGCCGTGGCCCCAACCACCGACAGCGCCGGCTTGGGGCGGATGTCCTGCGGCAGCTGCGCCAGGTCGGCCGTGTCGCCGGCCAGGCATGACAGCCGGTATATCAGGTTGCGCAGCTCCCGGATATTGCCGGGATAGTCGTAGTGCAGCAGGAAGTCGCGCAGCCTGGGCGTCAGCCTGACCGGCGCGCGCTTGAGCATGCTGGCCGCCTCGTCGCTGAAGTAGGACACCAGCAGCGGGATCTCGTCGTGCCGCTCGCGCAGCGCGGGCAGGCTGACGTGGATCACGCTGAGGCGGTAGAACAAGTCCTCGCGGAAGGTGCCGGCCTCGCTCATCTTGCGCAGGTCCTTGTTGGTGGCGGCGACGATGCGGGCATCGACCGAGATGATCTCGTCCGAGCCCACGCGCTGGATCTCGTGCGCTTCCAGCACGCGCAGCAGCTTGACCTGCCCGGTCAGCGGCAGCTCGCCGATCTCGTCGAGGAAGATGGTGCCGGTATGCGCGCTTTCGAACTTGCCGCGCCGGTCGTTGCTGGCGCCGGTGAAGGCGCCCTTCTTGTGGCCGAACAGTTCGGATTCGAGCAGGCTGTCCGGGATCGCGCCGCAGTTGACCGAGATGAACGGCTTGTCGGTGCGCGAACCGTTGGCGTGGATCACCTTGGCCATCAGCTCCTTGCCGGTGCCGCTCTCGCCGTCGATCAGCACCGGCAGGTCGGTCGGCGCGGCCTTCTCGGCGATTTCCAGGGCTTCGAGCAGCTTGGGGTTGTCGCCGAAGGTTCCCTCGAAGATAAAGCTGCGCTCCATCAGCGCCTGGCGCCGCTCACGCGGCATGCGTTCGACTTCCTGCTGCGGCGGCGCGCTTTCATCCGCGCTTCCGGCCGCGGTTTCAGCGGATGCCGCCGCCTGCACGAAGCGCTCCTTGTGCGACAGCCCCATGACCTCGTCGCGCAGCGTGGTGGCCTGCTTGAGCAGCTTCTCGATCTCGGGGCGGTCGAGGCGCGATGCCCAGCGCAGCGTCGAGCGCAGGATCTCGATCTTCTCGATCAGGCCGGCGAACGACACCGGCGATGTGACCGAGGCGGGAGTGGCACCCTGGTTGTATAGCTTCATGCTGCGCTCAGTTGCTTCTGCACCAGTTGGTAATACATGCCCTTGCGTTCCAGCAGCTCTTCATGCCGGCCCTGCTCGACGATCGCGCCTTCATACAGCACCAGGATCTTGTCGGCCTGCATGATGGTGCTGAGGCGGTGCGCGATGATGACCGCGGTACGCCCGCGCAGGATCTCCTGCATGTTCGCCAGGATGTTGCTTTCGGATTGCGTGTCGAGCGCCGAGGTCGCCTCGTCGAACACCAGCAGCCGCGGGTCGTGGTACAGCGCGCGGGCGATGCACAACCGCTGGATCTGTCCGCCCGACAAGCCCATGCCGCGCTCGCCCACCACTTGCTCGTAGCCCAGTGGCAGCTTGCTGATAAAGGCATGGGCGTCGGCCATGCGCGCCACTTCCTCGATGCGGCGCCGGTCGGGGCTGTCGTCGCCGCAGGCGATGTTCTCGGCGATGGTGCCGGAGAACAGCAGGTTGGACTGCATCACATAGCCGACCTGCGCGCGGTAGAACGCCGCGTCGATCACATTGAGGTCGTAGCCGTCGACCGACATCGAGCCCTCGGTCGGCTTGTAGAAGCCGACCAGCAGCTTGGCCAGCGTGGTCTTGCCCGAGCCGCTGCGCCCGACGATGGCGACCATCTCGCCCGGCCGGATGGTGAAGCTGATGTTCTCCAGCACGTAAGGCGTGTCCTCGCCGCCATAGCGGAAGTACAGGTCCTTCATCACGATCTCGCCCTGCAGGTCGGGCAGCATCACGCGCGACAGCACATCCTGCGGCTTCTGCTCGGGCTCCAGGTCGAGCACGTCGCCGAGCCGCTCCATCGCCACGCCCGCATCGTTGAGCTGGCCCCACAACGCCACCAGCCCCATCAGCGGCGCCAGCACGCTGCCCATGAAGGCATTGAAGGCGATCAGCTGGCCGATGGTCAGCTCGCGCTCGAGCACCAGCGTCGCGCCCACCCACAGCACCGCGATGGTGGTGGCCGCATTGAGCAGCTGGCTCACCAGCCCCACCAGGATATGGAAGGCCTGCGCCTTGTATTGCGATTCCAGCGCCTTGGTGTACTTGCGCTCCCAGCGCAGCCGCACCGGACGCTCGATGCCCATGCCCTTGACGGTTTCGGCGCCGCCCAGCGTTTCCATCAGGTAGGCCTTGGCATCGGTCGAGGTGGCAAAGACCTCGCGCGCATAGGTCTTGACCCTGGGCGTCACCACCACCGTCAGCGCCGCGATCGGGATCACGAAGGCGATCAGCAGCAGCGTCAGCTTGACGTTGTAGAGGAACATGATGGTGAAGTAGATAAACACCATCAGCAGGTTCAGCGCCGTGGTCACCGTCGACTCGGTCAGGAAGGCGCGGATGGTCTGGTTCTCCTGGAAGCGCGCGAAGATATCGCCGGTCTTGCGCTTGGCGAAGAACGACAGCGGCAGCGACAGCGTGTGCTTGAAGAAGTGCGACATCATGGCGAAGTCCATGTTGCGCACCATGAAGTTGGCCAGGTACGCGCGGATCGTCGACATCAGCTGCGAGAACACGTTGGAGATGATCAGCCCCGCGATCAGCAGGTGCAGCAGCCCCACGTTCTGGTGCACCACTACGCCGTCGAGGATGTTCTGGATGATCAGCGGCGGCACCACGCCCAGCATCTGGATCACGAAGGTCGCCAGGAACAGGTGCGCCAGGATCTTCTTGTACGGCGCCAGGTAGCCGATGAAGCGCAGCCACGGCGAGCGCTGCACGGACAGCTGCGTCATGCTCTCGCCCGGCGAGAACAGCAGGCAGGTGCCGCTCCAGCCGCGCTCGAACTCTTCCGCGCTCATCTTGCGGAAGCCGATGGCGGGATCGGCCACCCACACCCAGCGCGACGAGATGCCGTACACCACCACGTAGTGGTAGCCCTCCCAGTGCACGATGAACGGCAGCTCGAAGCCCATCAGCGAGTCGCGCGTGCACTGCACCCCGCGCGTGGTGAAGCCGAGCGACTCGCCGGCGCGCGCCAGGCTTTCGAGCGTGGCGCCCTGCGTGGTCACGTTGGCCAGCTCGCGCAGCTTGCCCAGCGTCATCGGGATGCCGTAGTGGCGGCAGATCATCGCCAGGCAGGCGGCGCCGCAATCCATTTCCTCGGCCTGCTCGACCAGGCCGAAGCGGCGGATCAGCTTTTCGCCCAGCTCGGGCTTCGAATGCAGGTCAAGCAGCACCGGGCGCTTGCGCCGCTCGGCCAGCTTCTTCTGCCGATGCAGCTCGCGGTCGAGCGCGCGGATGCGTTCTTCCAGCACCTCGCGCAGGCGCGGGTTGCGCTCCAGGATCAGCTGCACGGTCTTCTCGGGGATGACCAGCAGGCGCACATCGGTCTCGGCGACGGCCGATGCCAGCTGCTCCTGCCGCATCACGCAGGCGCGCTCGCCGAAGATATCGCCCTGGCCAAGGGTCGCCAGCGGAAACTCGCTGCCCTCTTCGCTGCGCACCACGCGCACGGTGCCCTGGCGCACCACGTACAGGCGCCGGTCCTCGCGCCCGTCCTGCTTCAGGATCTCCTTGCCGGCGCTGACGCGCTTGACGCCCACGCTGCGCACGGCATCGGCCAGTTCCTGCTTGTCGAGCTTGCCGCGCAGGTCGAACAGCCGCGCGACAAAGCCGCCGGCGGAACTGATCGCGACATAGCTGGTGACAAAGGCCAGCGCTGCCGGGTTGCCGGCGACCACCGGCTCAGCCACGGCGCGCGGGATCATCAGCAGTTCGGTCTTGCCCGAGGCGCGCACCGACGATTCATGCCGGTACTCGCGCAGCAGCGCGATATCGGCAAAGACCTCGCCGGCCTTGCGCACGCCCATGCTGATTTCCTTGCCGTGCTCTTCGTTGAACACGCGCACGGATCCCGACTTGACGATAAACAGGCCGGCCGCCGCGTCGCCGGCATTGCAGACGGTATCGCCAAAGCCAAAGGTCACCACCTGCGCGGCATCGGCCAGGCGCGCCAGTTCCTCCGGCGTCAGCACCGACAGGATTTCCACGCCGGCCAGGAAAGCGGCAAGCGCGGATCCGCCCTCGGGCCTTTCCGACGCTGTCGGGGCAGCCGGGGCCGCCGGGGCAGCAGCAGCGGCGGCTTCGCCAGACTCGCTAGCGGGCTTCGATGACATGTTCCTGCGCCCTGCCCATCAGCCAGTCTTCGCGCAGCAGGCGCCGCACCTCCACCGCGACTTCGCTGTCGAGCGTGGCGGGATGCTTGGCGCGCACCAGGAAGACTTCGAAGAAAGAGCGGTCCGGCGCGGGGAAAGGCCCCAGCAGGTCGCCCGGCTCCGCGTTGAACACCTTGGCCTCGATATCGGTCTTGAGCGAGCCGCGCAGCACCTTGCCGATCTCGCCGCCGTGCTCGCGCGTGTCGGCAATAGAATGCTCGCGCGCCATGTCGGCGAACGCCTCGGGATCTTCCTGCAGGTATGAGATCAGCTCCTTGGCCTTGCCTTCGCTGTCGACCACGATATGGCTGACCTCGATGCTGTCGAAGCGCGGCGAATTCAGCGCAAAGTACTCCTGCACCGCGGCCTCGCTGCAGACCTGCTCCATCATCCGCTCCTGGTACAGGTTATCGGTGATGAACGCCTCGAACTCGTCGAGGCTGACATTGAGCGCATCGAGGTAGTGGTTCATGTCGGCGGCGCGGTGCAGGCCCTGCACGCGACGGAACTGGTCAGCGCGCTCTTGGATTTCGTCGGGCGTGACCACCATGCCCTGACGCTTCGCGGCGTGCACGGTCAGCTTGTCGCGCACCATCTGCTCGACCAGCCCTTCGAACTGCCCCGTCAGCTTGAGCAGCCGCACGAATTCCTCGACGCCGAGCACCTCGTCGTCGATACGGACAATGCCAGTCATGTCTAGGCTCCTTTGACGGCCCGGCGCATGCGCACGGGCATCCAGATCGGCTGTTGCTATGTTCCCCCGGCTGCCGCCGGCATTTATCCCGCCACCTCGCGGAAGGGGTCGAGCCCCAGGTCGATCAGGCGGCGCTCGCGCACCACGATCTCCGCCGTGGCAGTCATGCCATAGCGCAACGGATACTTGTTGTCGGCCACGGTGTAGTAGTCGCGCGCCAGGCGCACCCTGCCTTCGTAGACCGGCTGCTTGTCGGGGCCCGGCTTGGTCGCGGGCGAGATGAATTCCAGCGTGCCTTCGATGATCCCGTAGCGCTGGTACGGGAAGGCGCTGAACTTGAGCTTGACCAGCAACCCTTCGCGCAGAAAGGCTCGGTCGCGCTCGGCAATGACGATCTTGACCACCGGGCGCGCATCCTTGGGCGCGATCCCGCCCAGCGGCGTGTTGGCCTGCACCTTGTCGCCGCGCTGGGTGGAGGTGACATCGGTAATCACGCCCGACACCGGCGCCAGGATCAGCAGGAAGTTGTCCTTGTCGATATTCTCGAAGCGGATGCGCGCGGCCGCGTCGGCCACCAGCCGCGCGGTCTGCACCTGCAGGCGCAGCTTGTCCTCGGTGCTGGCGATCTCGCGCAGCGCGGCGTCATACTGCACGCGCAGTCCGGCCAGGTCCTGCCCGCTGCTTTCGAGCAGCGCGCTGGCCTGGGTCATCTCGCGCGCGAGACGGGCATCCAGCTCGCTCAGCCGCGACTGCGCCACGCGCAGGTTGTTCTCGGCGTCCTGCGCCGCCGCGCGCTTGGCATCGAGCTGAGACTGCGACACGCCGCCGCCGCCGGGCAGCGCCAGCAGGCGCGCATAGCGGTCCTGCTCCTGGCGCGCGAACTCGCGTGCACGCCGGGCGTTTTCGAGGTTGCTGCGCGCTTCCTGCAGTTGCGCGCGCTGTTCCTCGGCCAGCCGCGTGGTGCCTTGAGCCAGGCGATTCTCGTGCTGGCGCGTGGCCACGTCGATCTGCTGCTTGAGCGCGTTGGCGCGGCGTTCCATCAGCGCCTTCTTCTCCGGGAACTGCTTCCAATCGCGCTCGGAGTCCTCCAGCTTGAGCTGCGCTTCGAGCGCATTGGCGGCGGCCTCGATCGCGCCGCGCGCGTTCAGCCGCGCCAGCACGTCGTCCTTGGACACCGGCTGGCCTTCGGCGACGTACAGGTCGGCCAGTTCTCCGTCGACCGGGGCATAGAAGCGCCGCACTTCGGATTCGGGGGCCAGCGTGCCTTGCGCGGTGACGATGACGTCGGCGTGGCCGACGAAGGACCACACCAGCCCGCACACCACCAGCGCGAACGTGGTGACGATGGTCAGCATGCCCAGCCGCGACGGTTCCGCGGTAAGCAGGCCGATACCGTCGGCGCTGTGGTCTTCCAGCGCTTCGGACAGGGGCTTCAGGCCGGCCTGGCGGGAATCGTCCTTCATGGCTGCCTCGCGGGCTGCTGCGGCGTGGGGGTCACGTTGGCCGCGTCACTCGGCGCGGCGTCCGCGGGCAGCTTGCCGCGGTCTTCGCCGCCGATCAGCTCGAGCTTGGTCTTGAGGACGGTCGGGTCGAGCACGGTGCTCAGTTCGCGCAGCGCATGGCGCTGCTGGTCGGCCTCGGCGCGGATTTCTTCCTCGACCTTGGCCAGCTGCGCCAGGTCCGCGCTTTCGCCGGCGCGCAGCTGCGTAAAGATGCGCATGCCCTGGCGCGCATCTTCCTGCGCCTGCGACAACAGCCGGGCCTGCGCACGGAACCTGGGCGAGATGCCGGGCTCAAGCCGCTGCTCGCTGCCGATCACGCCATTGCTGCGGTATTGCTTCCACGCGGCGACGGCGCTGCCCATCAGCTCGCGCGCACGCCGCAACGCGCTGTCGCGCACGCTGTTGACATCGGCTTCCACCGCCCTGGCGAAGAACTTGTCCTCGTCGGCGTCGAGCATGGCGTAGAAGCCGAGCAGGCGGTCTTCATAACCCTTGCTGCCGCGCTCGGACTGCAGCTCGGCAAACTGCGCCGCCACCTTCTGCTTGTGCGCGAGGTCGCGCGCCAGGTCATCGCTCCACGCACCGCCCTGGATCTGCCTGAACCCTGCCAGCGCGGCGCTGCTGTCGCCCTTCTGCCATGCGTCGGCGGCACTGGCGTACTGCGTTGCCATCTGCGGCGGCGGCAGCCGCGGTGCCAGTTGCGCGAACTGGGCCTGGAACGGTGGCGTAACGAAGCGGCTGTCGGCCAGCCGCGCCACCAGCGTGCCGGGGCGGCGTGCGCGCAGTGCCTGCAGCAGCGCGGTGTAGCGATCCAGGTCCGCCTGCACCTGGTCCAGGCCCGCCAGGCGCGGATATTTCTCGCGATAGTCGGCGATCACCGGCTGCAGCGCTTCGGGGCGGTCGCGGCCAAGTTCCGTGGCAATGCTGGCGTCGAGCCGCGTGATCGCCGCGAGATAGACCGACGCATCGTTCTGCAGCCGGCGCACGTCGCTGAGCGCATCGGCATAGAGGTCGCGGAATGCCGGAACGTCGGCGGCAATGCGGCCCAGCGCGCGCTGGTGCGCAATGGTGTCCTGGTTCCAGTGCGCCAGCAGCTGCCGGATCGGCGCTTCGTCGGCATAGAGGCGGATCGGCGCATCAGCGCCGCGCTGCGCGGTATAGCGTTCGAGCCTGCCGATCCATTCGAGTTCGGCGACCAGCGGCCGGGCGTCTGCGTTATTCCTGCTGAGCTGCCGCATCTGTGCGAGCGCGGCATCGGCGCCGCCGAAGTCGCCGGCCTTGAGCTTCGCGACCCACCCGGGCACGTACGCGCGCAGCAGCGCTTCGGTGCCGAGCACTTGCACGTCGGCATCGGCGGGATGGCGCGCGAGGTAGCCGTCGGCAGCCTTCGCGGCGCCAGCGTAGTCGCCCGCCGCATGCAGGGTCTGCACCGCGCGCTCGTCGGCACCGTGCCAGTAGAGCGCGACGCCGGCGAGTACGGCCAGCAGCAATAGCGCGCTGCCCCAGCGCGCGGCGCGCCGCAGGCGTGCGCCGTCGTCGAGGCCGAAGCTGCGCGCCGCCTCGGTCAGCAAGAGCGCGACACGCCCGCGCTTGCGCGATGGATGCGCGCGGTCCGGCACGGCGGTCGCGGCCGCGGCCTGGGCTTCGGCGTCGGCATTGACTTCGTCTTCCTGGTGCGAAGCGTAGTCGACACAGAAGATGTCGAGGAAAGAATCGGCCGCGCCGACAAAAGTGGTGCGGTCATCATCGTCTTGTGCGGTCGGCTCAGCAGACGCCGGCGCCGGCACGGCAGGCTCCAGCGTGGTGCGCGTCGCGGTGGCATCGTCGTCGCCGGCGCGGCGGACCTCGGCCTTGTAGACGAAATGGCTGCCGCCGAACGCGATGCGGTCGCCGTCATCCAGCGGCACGCCGTGGTCCGCCAGGCGCGTGCCGTTGACGAAGGTGCCGTTGGTGCTGCCCAGGTCTTCCACGAACGGCACGCCGCCCTTCAGGTACACGTGCGCGTGCCGGCGCGACAGGTAATTGACCTGCTGCGGATAGTTGTCGCGATAGCGCGCAAAGGCATCGTCGGCCTTGCTGATCAGATACGGGAAGCCGTCGACCTGGATCGGCTGCAGCCCGACATCGCTGCGTTCCGGCAACAGGGTCAACGCAACCCGCGGCGGCTCCGGCTGCGGCGCGCGCGGCGACAACCGCACGCGGAACGACAGCGCGGGACCGAACGCCACCTCGTCGCCATCGCGCAGCTGGGCAGGCTGACGCGCCACCGCCGCGCCATTCACGCGCGTGCCGTTCTTGCTGCCCAGATCGGCGACATAGACCGCACCTTGCTCGGCAAAGATGCGCGCATGGCGCCGGGACAGCGGCGCCGCGAGGTCTTCGGGATAGGCAGCGAATGGCAGTTCGGTGCGGCCGACCGGGAACAGGTCTTCGTCGATGCGGATCTCGCCCAGGTCCGGCCGCGAAACCGGCGTCAGGAACACATCGAATTCCCTTGCCAGATCCTGGCTCGACTCCCGAGCGATCCCCTGGGCCATTTTCACCGGCATTTCCATGATCAGTGCTTCGTCAGGAGCCATGTTTCCAGGGAGCCAACAGCGCGGCTGCCGCGGCGGCCGGCCAAGGGGGGTGAAGCGACTAAGAACATAGTAGGCGACGGCTTAGGCTAGTCAATCGGCCGCGGTACGCGCGCAGGCGCGTATTTTCACGGAGTGGATCAGGGAAAGAGACAAGGGCTGCACGCACCGCGCAAGGTATTGCGCAACGCGTTGCGTACGCATGCGTCACACCGCGCCATGAGGGTCGCTGCGATCGCTGCGGGCACCCGCCCGCCCCGCGCGGCAGCGAGTGCACTATTGCGGCTGGCTGGCCGCCGTGTTGCGCACTTCGGTATCGGGCCAGCCGCCGCCGAGCGCCTTGTACAGCGTGACAGTGTCGGCCAGGATCTGTTGGTGGACCGCCAACAATTGCAGCTGTGCATTCAGCAGCGAGCGCTCGGTCTCGAATACCTCGAGCTGCGAGACCACCCCTTCCCTGAGCTGGGCCTCGATCTGCGCCGAGACCACGCGCAGCTGCTCGACCTGCTGCTGCAGCTCGACGCGCTGCTTCTTGTGCGCATCGACGTTGACCAGTGCGCTCTCCACCTCTTCGAACGCCGTCATCACGGCCCGGCCATATTCGTTTTCCGCCACGCCCACCTGCGCCTCGGTGGTCTTCACGCGCGCACGCACGCTGGGATCGAGCATGGGCAGGTTGATGCTCGGCATGAAGCCGAAGGTGAAGGACTTGAGCAGGTCGCTCAGCGCAAAGCTGGCGGTGCCGCCGCGCGCGGTCAGGCTGATGCTGGGCAGCTGCGCCAGCCGCGCCTGGCCGACGATGTTGTAGGCCGCCAGCACGCGATATTCGGCAGCGACGATATCGGGCCGGCGCGCCAGCAACTGCGACGGCAGGCCGGCCGGCACGCTGGGCGGCTTCACGCGGTCCTGCAGGCGTCCCGCCGGCACCTTGAGGTTGCCCGCGGGCACGCCCACCAGCGTCGCCAGCGCGTTTTCCGCCACATCGCGCGAACGGCGCAGCTCCAGCAGGTCCTTGTTGAGCCGGTTGATTTCCGCCTGCTGCTGCATCACGCGGATCTTGGGCACCAGGCCGTTCTGGTACATGGCCTGGTAGGTAGAGAGGATCTGCCCGTTCTTGGCGACGGTGCGTGTCTGCTGCTCGATCTGCTCGTCGAACTGCAGGATCGTGAAGTAAGTGGTCGATACATTGGACACCAGCGTCAGGTAGCCGGCACGCCAGTCGGCCTCGGTGGCGCGGAACTCGGCGGTCTGCGCCTGCACGCCCTTCTCGACCTTGCCCCAGATATCGATATCCCAGTTCAGCTGCGCGCCGGCGTTGTAGGTCCAGGTGGACTTCTGCCCGGTGCTTTTCTCGAAGCTCGCCCCGGCGCCGATATCGATCACCGGAAGCCCGCCGGCACGCGCTTCGCCGATCTGCGCGTTGGCCACGCGGATGCGCGCGGCCAGCACCTTGATGTCGTAGTTGCCAGCCAGCGCCTGGTCGATCAGCCCATCCAGGTACGGATCGTTGAAGTTGTGCCACCAGTTGGGCTGCACGGCTTCCTCAGGCGACACCGTGATCGAACCCTGGCGCGACCATTCGGCCTTGGCCGGCGTCTCCGGGCGCTGGTACACCGGCGGCCGGAAATCGGCGCAGCCGGCCAGCAGCGCGGCGCATGTCACGGATGCCGCGGATGCGAGCCAGGCCAGGCGGCGCGAGGTCGGGGTCGGCTTGACCCGGGGAGCGGAAATACGGGATACGGGCACGGTGCAATCCTGCGTGCGGGCGCGGCGGGCGGGACGCGCTGGCGTGCCGTGGCCGCGAAGGTCTGTCTGTATTGTGGTGCGCGCGGGCGCGCGCTCCAACCCCGATCTGCATCAGGCGGAATCAGGCGCAACCGGGCATGGACGATGGGCACATAAAGCGCGCCGCGGGGACATCCTCGCGGCGCGGCGCCATCTCAACAAGCTTCTCAACGATAGATATTGTTGCTGGCGTTCTGGTTGGTATCCACATGCGAACGGACATGGTCCAGGAAGGCCGAGCCGTTGCCATTCAGGTTGGTGACAGACTGCAACTGCGCGATTTCCTGCGTGGCAGTGATGCTGCTGTCGAGCTTGAGCTTGATCGGGGCGTAGACCGCCGCGAAGGGCATGTAGGCGAGACCGCCGCGCACGGCGTGCATGCGCTTGCTGTCGAGGGTTTCGGTGGCGGACAGGTCCTTGATGGTCAGCGTGGTCATGATCGTTCTCCGGGTATCGGTATGTGTGCGTGGGCAGATATGGCTATGGCGCGGGGCTCAGCCGTAGATGTTGTTGGTGGCGTTCTGGTTGGTGTGGACGTTCGACTTGACGTGGTCCAGGAATGCGGAGCCGTTGCCATTCAGGTTGGTGACGGTCTGCATTTGCGCGATTTCCTGCGTGGCGGTGATGCTCTTGTCGATCGACAGCTTCAGCGGCATGTAGGCGGCGACGAACGGGACGTAGGCGAAGCCGCCGCGGACGGCGTGCATGCGCTTCTGGTCCAGGGTGTCGATGGTGGTCAGGTCGTTGATGGTCAGCGTGGTCATGATGGGCTCCTGGTGCGGATGGTGTTGCCTGGGTTGGGTTCGAGCATCGGGTTGGTGTCGCGCTCGGTTGGGATATCGCAGGGAGCGTGCCAGGGGGTTGTATTCTTGGGCTGGCGCCTTGTAAACGCCTGAAAATATGGGGGTTTTTGTTTGATCTTGCCTTCCAGGCCGGGGTTGGCGAGGTTCGTGGAGAGCGGAGGATGGTGGGTTCGGCCCAACAGGTTGGGGGTGGGTGTTGGGTGTGTTGTGACAGCGGGCGTTTTTGTTCTGGAGGGATGCGGCTGCGCTTCGAATCTGGTGGTTGTTTTTGTGCGCATTTACCGCCCTGGGGGGGCGGTCACTTTCATCGTAGTGGGCGGGGGCTTTCGTACGGGGCTTTGCTTCGTTGCAGAATAGGACTGCCTGACGCCTGGTGCGCCACGGTGGCTTGGGATTGACGCGGTTCTTGAACGAGCCCAGAGCTGTGGGTGGCCCCTGCTGCGGGCGTCAACGCAGGAACGCCTTCGCGCGCCGGTCGCCAGTCCTATGTTGGGCGTTCTACTTTACGTAGATCGTGATGCGCTTTGAATACACGGGCGGATTGGTAGGGATATGCTTGTCATCCCCCATGATCAGTTGCAGTGTGTGCTTGCCGGGCGGCAGCTCCAGCATGGTTTCCGTCTCGCCCGCGCCAAAGTGCAGGTGGTTCCGGTCGTTCGGGATTTCCTTGTCCATCGGCGGCAGGTCGACATCGATCAGCAGATGATGGTGTCCGGTGTTCTTGAACTTCACATCCTTCGGCGCCACCCCCATGTTGCGTAGCCCAAACCATACCTTGAACGGCTTGCCGGCAGGCATCACCTGCCCGTCATTGGGCCACCCGATATAGAGATAGGCATTCGCCGGCGCCGGCGTGGATCCGCCCTGGGCCGCGAACGATACCAGCACGCTGGCAGCCAGCGCAGCGGCAGCGAGTAGTCTGGACATAACGCTCTCCCTTGTTGACCGTGCAATGCCACGCCGCGCGCAACGCTAGCGCACGGTGATCGTGATCTTCCTCGAATAGATCGGCGGCTCGAACGGTACGTGCTTGGCGTCGCCCATCAGCAGCTGCAAGGTGTGCTTGCCCGGCGGCAGTTCGATGCGCGCATCGGTCTCGCCCGCGCCGAAGTGCAGGTGGTTCCGGTCGTTCGGAATTTCCTTGTCCAGCGGAGGCAGCTCGACGTCGATCAACAGGTGGTGGTGGCCGCAGCGCGGCAGCTCGACGCCCTTGGGGCACACGCCCATGTTGCGCAGCCCCATGCGGATCCAGAACTTGCCGCCGCTGATCACCGTGCCGTCGTGAGGCCAGATGATGTAGGCCTCGGCGTTGGGTGGAGCGGCTGTCGACAGGGACAGCGATGGCGCGGCCGCGAACACCGCAGCCGCCGCCAGGCGGAACAGGAATCGTCTGGACATACGCCCTCCCCGGAGATCTTTCCGAAACCCGATCACGTTGTCCCGTCAGCCCATTCTTGTTGCTTGTTGGACCAGCGCTCGGCGATTCGTCATTCAGGTTAGGACGCAAGCCCGGAAAATGCGACCCCGGCGAAGCGTGGCGGCTTTGCAATGCTTCGCCCGGGACACAGGCGCTGTGCTATCTTGAAGCAAGCCGGTCGAGGTCTCGGCAACACCACAATGCGCCCGCAGGGCATGTGCCGGCATGCAACGGGTTCGCTGCCGTCCGACGAGGTGTGAAGATGTGGCGCAATCTACCAGTCGTGCATCTGGCCGCGGTGGCCGGGATTCTCGCGTCCACTGCGCTTTCCATGGGTGCGGCGTCTGCAGCCTCCGCGGACCCGCTGCTGCTGGCCGGCATCCTGCCCAAGAACACCGACGAGCAGTACGAGCTCAGCTTCTGGGAATCGATCAAGAACAGCAACTACGCCGCCGACTACGAGGCATACCTGAAGCAATACCCCAACGGGCGCTTCGCGGTGCTGGCCAAGGCAAGGCTCGAGCGGCTGCGTGCGTCGGCACCGGCGGCACCTGCGCCCGCGCCGAAGGCAAAACAGCAGGCTGCGCCGCCGCCCCGGTCTGGCACGTCGGCAGGCGGGCCGGTTTCGCGCGCGCCGGCTGCGTCGGCACCCGCCGCTGCCCGTTCGGCGCCCGCTCCTGCGCCGGCTGCGTCGGCACCCGCCGCTGCCCGTTCGGCGCCCGCTCCTGCGCCGGCTCCGCCCTCGGCGGAAGCGCCCAGGGCCGGCGCCGCTGCCGGTGGCTCGGTCGGTGTTGCGCCACCGCCGATCCGCACCGGCGAAATTCGCGATTGCCCTGCATGTCCGGTGCTGATTGCGCTGCCCGCCGGCAGCTTCACCATGGGCAGCAGCGCCAGCGATCCGGCGGAGAAGCCGCCGCACCACGTCACCATCGGACAGCCGTTCGCGATCGGCCGCTTCGAAGTCACGGTCGAGCAGTGGAATGCCTGTGTCGACGCCGGCAGCTGCCAGCGCGTGCCGACCATTGCTGAAAGCGCGAAGAACTCACCGGTGCGCGATGTCAGCTGGGACGATGCGCAACAGTACGTGGAGTGGCTGAGCAAGACCACCGGCAAGGCCTACCGCCTGCCGACCGAATCGGAATGGGAATACGCGGCGCGCGGCGGCACCGCCAGCGCGTTCTGGTGGGGCGACCAGATGCGCAAGGGCAACGCCAACTGCAAGGAATGCGGCGATCCGTGGAGCAACGATGCGCCGGCGCCGGTGGGCTCGTTCGCCGCCAACCCATGGGGCCTGCATGACGTCAACGGCAGCGTGTGGGAATGGGTCGCCGACTGCTGGCACAGCTCGTACAAGGGCGCGCCCGTGGACGGGCGCGCGTGGAACGAGAACGCCTGCGGCTCGCGCGTGATCCGTGGCGGCTCGTGGCGCGAAGGGGCCGGCTACATGGTGTCTTCCACGCGCTTCAAGTACAGCCCGAGCGTGCGGCAGTCGCAGAATGGCTTCCGCGTGGCGCGCGACCTGAAATAACGCGCAGCGGCGCCTGGCATGGAGTGCGAGCCGGAGCGTCCGCCCCGTCAGCGCGCACGCGTCGATATCTGCACTACGTCCGCGCTGATGCGGTCCTTGCCATAAGTGCGCGCCATCTGCGCCAGCGGCTTTTCCAGCGCAAGCAGGTAGTCCTGCCGCCCTTCCACCTCGGTGCGGCGCCCTTCGAACAGCGGAACAGGCGTCGTCAGCAGCACCACCACCTCCGTGCCGAAGGGGGCCGACACCACCCAGGTGCCGCCTTCGCCGATTGTCGCCTGGTGGCCTGCCGGAGCCTGGTGTGCCGGCACCCGGGTACTGGGCACCATGTGCGCAACCTTGCCGTCGGCCGCGAAGTAGTCGACGTAGACATACGACTCCTGTGCCGGCGTACGCAGCTCCAGCACCAGCGGCGAGCCATCAGCGAGCTGCGAGCTCTTGCCACGCAGCCGCAGCGACGACGCGCTGGCGCCTTCGCGATTGCCGGACCAATACGGCGCGACCAGCTTCGCCACGTCGCACTTGTCATCGGCGAAGGGCTGCGTCTCGACGGCCACGCCCTTCACGCCGGGCAACGCCGCCAACTGCTCGCGCAGGCGCGCCGGTCCCACGCTTTCGGCCAGGAAGCCGCGCACGCGCAGCGTATGGGCTTTCTCGCTGGCGCTGAGCAGCGAACACGGCACGGCGGCGAGCGCCTTGGTGACTTCGGCCATGGAGAACACCGCGGGCCGCGCCGGAGCAGGCGCTGCCCGCGGCGGTGGCGCGGGCGGCGTGACGGGCGCTTCCGCACGCGTCTCAGGGGGCGGCGCGGCGGGCTGCCGCTGCGCATGCCAGGCGTAGTATCCAATCGCCGACACTCCGGCGAGCACGGCGGCGACACCGCCGATCATTATCGGCGAGCGCTGCGACGGCGTGGTCATCGGCACCGCGCTCATGCCTTGCAGGAATCGCGCAACGGTGGGCGTGCGCGTGGCGCGATCCAGCGACAGTGCCTGGCGCATCGTCTTCCACTGCGTGCGGCTGAGCTGCGGCGGCTGCGGCGGCTTGACGCCCGCTTCACGCGCCTGGTTGGCCGACATGCGCTGGTACGGATGCTTGCCTGTTATCAGTTCGTAGGTCACGCAGGCCAGTGCATAGATGTCATCGCGCGGGTCGGGCTCGCGGTGCTCGAACATCTCGGGGCTCGCATACGCCGGCGTCATGCCGCCCAGCGAGCCGGGGTCGAACACGGTCCGGTCTGACTCGTCGGCCGGCGGCAGGAAGCCGCGCGCGATGCCGAAGTCGATCACCTTGACCTCGCCGCTGTCGGTCAGGAACACGTTGGCGGGCTTGAAGTCACAGTGCACGAAGCCGCGCTCGTGCGCGTAGGCCAGTGCGTTGCCCATGCCGTTGATGATCGGCATGGCGCGCGCCATCGGCATGCCGCTGAAGCCGGGCGCCTTCAGCACATGGTTGAGCGAATTGCCCGACAGGTATTCCATGGTCAGGAAGACCACCGGCCCGTCGCGGTCGAAGTCGTAAACGGTAACGATATTCCGGTGCGCCAGCGTCTGCGCCTTGCGCGCCTCGCGCTGCAGCGCGATCAGCGACTTGGGGTGGCCGCTGAACTGCAGGTTCAGCACCTTGATGGCGATATAGGGCTTGCGGTCCGACGCTTCCAGCTTGCGCAGGTCGAGCGCCTTGTACACCGTGCCCATGCCGCCCACGCCCAGGCACTCTTCCAGCACGAAGCGGCCGTTCAGCGTATCGCCCACGCCCTTGGCATGCGCAGCAGGCGGCAGCGTGCCGGCCTCGGGCGAGGTCGCGTAGAGCGAGCCTGTCTGCGGCCCGCTGGCCATGCGCGTGGCTTCGGTGACGCCCTCGTACTGGGTGGCGCTGCGGCGCTCGATGCGCCGCATCACTTCGGCATAGACCGCGGGCGGGAACGGAAAGCGCGTGTTTTCCTCGATCACCACGCGCGCCGCCTGGCTGGGCAAAGTGGGATCCTGGGCCAGCGCCGTCTCGAACGACGCAACGAATTCGTCGTCGGACAGACCGCCGTTCTGGAACTTGCGGATCAGGTCTTTGAGACTGGTCACGGCTCGCCCTGACATGGTTTTCGGGCAGGGTCGCCCGCGCAGTGTGCAGTGCGAAATTGCCCTGTCTTCGATGGATACTAGTGCGCACCCATGCCATGCGCAATCCGTGCGCTTGCGCCGCGCTGCCGGCACGCAACGCCGCGCGCGTGCGGCGCCAGCGCGCGTCGGCCGCGATGGGCGCCGACTGTCACTGCCGGGCCAACACCGGCGCCACAGGTGTTGGCCCGGCACCGCCACCCAGAGCCCCGCATTTCCGCACGCGGCCGGTGCCGGCAACCCGACACGACGATCAAAAACCCCTTGTTTTCAGGCACTTGCGCGCGGCGCGCGCAGCTGGCCCCAGCGCTGGCACGCTCCCTGCAATATCCCAACCGAGCGCGACACCAACCCGATGCTCGAATCCAAACCCAAACGCAATACCTTCCGCCATTGGAGACCATCATGACCACGCTGACCATCAAGGACCTGTCCTCCGCCGAAACCCTGGACCGCAAGGGCATGCAAGCCGTGCGCGGCGGCATGACGTACATGCCGTTCGCCGCGGTGTACAGCCCGCTGAAGCTGTCGTTCGACAGCAGCATCACCGCCGTGCAGGAAATCGCGCAGATGCAGACCGTCACCAACATGAACGGCAACGGCTCGGCCTTCCTGGATCACGTCAAGTCCAACGTGCGCACCAACCAGAACGCCAGCAACAACATCTACGGCTGAGCCCGCGCCATAGCCATATCTGCCAACGCACCCACCGAGACCCGGAGACCATCATGACCACGCTGACCATCAAAGACCTGTCCGCCGCCGAAACCCTCGACAGCAAGCGCATGCACGCCGTGCGCGGCGGCCTCGCGTACCTGCCCTTCGCCGCCGTCTATGCGCCGATCAAGCTGGCGTTCGACAACAGCATCGACGCCAAGCAGTCGATCGCGCAGATGCAGACCGTCACCAACCTGAACGGCAACGGCTCGGCCTTCCTGGATCACGTCAAGTCCAACGTGCATACCAACCAGAACGCCACCAACAACATCTACGGCTGATCCGGCCACGGCCACGGCCGCGGCGCGCGGTGGAAATATGCAACCTCCGCGCCAGCCGCCCCGGAAACCTCATCGCATCACCTGAAGGAGCACCATCATGTCATCGATCATCGTTCGCGACCTCGCCGTCAGCAAAGACCTCGACCGTGCCTCGCTGCGCGCCGTGCGCGGCGGCAATTCCTGGCTCAGCCGCGGTGTCGGCAGCGTCGGCCCGCTGGCCAACGTGACCGTCAACGTCAACCAGAACATCGCCCAGTTGCAGAGCATCAATGTCAACACGCTCAACAACAGCTTCGTCGGCCACGGCGTGGGCCCGGTGAGCGTCGATGTCAACCCGTCGCAATGGGCCGGCAACTTCGCCGCGGTCTGAGCGCCTGGGTACGGGGAGCGGTGGCAGGCCCGCGGCTAAGCACCGCGGGCCGCCGCCTATACTGAAGCGGTTCCGCGGCCGCATGGCCGTGGCGCCGCGTAACCGGAAACAGCGGAGACAGCCATGGCAGTAATCGTCATCAAGGATTTGTCCGACAGCACGGATCTCGACCGGCAAGCCATGACCGCCATCCTGGGCGGCGGGCGCACTGCCGGCGGCCAGGGATGGCATGGGCTGCGGCGCAGCGGGCCGGCGCGCATCGTCGATTACCCGGGCGGCCTGCCCGGCAATCGCCATGTGATGCCACGGGAGATCCCACAGGGCCGGCTGCCCCGAAAGCCGGCAGGACCGGCAGACGAGGGGACGGGCGGCTAAGCGCGGGCGGCAACGGGTAGAGAGAAACGGTCCCAATGAAAAGCCCGCCAGTAACTGGCGGGCTTGGTTGCGGACGGGCCCGGACCTTCTGGGTCACGCGGTCAACAGTTCGGTCATTCTTTTGCCAGGCAGGCTTCCCATGATTCCGCCCATGAAGCGGACGCCCATCCGGACCACCCGGAGAGTCGCAGGAAGACTGGCGCTTGGGGCAATGACCGCAATGCTTGCCGCTAGCAGTGGCGCAATGCCGCTGGAGGAGGTCAAAGCGGGAACGTTTTCGTCCGCCCCGTGCGGGCATCCTGTGTGCTCGCGCCTCCAGTATAGGCAGGGGCCGCGGCCTTTCAACCCGGCCAGCGCCTGCGGCGCGCCGATGTGGCGCCGGCCGCGCATGCAGGTGACGCCAGGCTGACATATCTGGTTACGCTTTGGTTACCTTTCGCAGTGCAACAAAAATTTCTCACTCTGCTATAATCCGCGCCGTGAGTTTCGCACCTGTGAGATCCGCCAACCGCCCGGCACCGGCTTCCATCAATGCCGCGGCGAATCCGCTGCCCTCCCAAGCTCTGTTTCCTCGCTGCCGGACGCCTAGTTGTTTTTGCGCCAGCCGCCCAGCAGAACGCACCGCTCACCTGACGTCGCCTCGTCTCCGATCCTGTTGAACAGCCTGAAACCTGAGCTGTTTGCCTGCCAGGGACATGGCCGGACCGCCTAGCGGAACCAGCCAACGCCCTGCCTGCCGCCGTACTGCCAGCTGTGTCTGTCGTAACGGCCTCACCGATTGGCGCCGAAGCCTTTTTAAGACTTTGCACTGCGCCCACCCCATTCTGCGTTCGGGGTGCCATGCATTTATTTGATCATTACGACATGACCCAGCACGACATTCGTGCGGAGCAAGCTATTGCCTCCGCGACCGACGCTTCGATCACTTCCGACGCTGCCCAGATTATCGAGAGCCCGCTCGAAAAGCTCGACGCCATGCTCAACGGCAGCCCGGCAGCCGAAGCCCAGGCCGCCACGGAAACCGCAGCGACCGAAAGCGGCTTTGCGAAGCTTGGCCTCGACGCGGCCATCCTGCGCGCGCTCTCCGAACTGAACTACAACACGCCGACCCCGGTGCAGGCCCAGGCCATTCCCGCCTTCCTGGCCGGCCGCGACCTGCTGGTGTCGAGCCAGACCGGCTCGGGCAAGACCGCCGCGTTCATGCTGCCCGCGATCCAGCGCATCAGCGAAATGCCGGCACCGCAGCGCTCGACCGAACCCGCCAAGCGCATGAAGGGCAAGCGCCCCCGTCCGTCGCCGGCCCAGCCCGCACTGCTGGTGCTGACCCCGACGCGCGAACTGGCGCTGCAGGTGACCGAGGCCGCCGCCAAGTACGGCCGCAATCTGCGCCGCATCGTCTGCGCCAGCATCCTGGGCGGCATGCCCTACCCCAAGCAGCTGGCCGCGCTGTCCAAGATGCCTGACATCCTGGTGGCGACGCCGGGCCGCCTGCTCGACCATATTGACGCCGGCCGCATCGACCTGTCGGCACTGCAGATGCTGGTGTTCGATGAAGCCGACCGCATGCTCGACATGGGCTTTGCCGACGACATCGACGCCATCGTCAACGCCACGCCGGCTTCGCGCCAGACGCTGATGTTCTCGGCCACGCTCGACCAGCGCATCGCCCAGCTCGCCTCGCGCCAGCTGAAGGATCCGCAACGCATCGAGATCGCCGCGGCCCGCGCCGACCAGAGCCACATCGAGCAGCGCCTGCACTACACCGACGACATGTCGCACAAGGAGCGCCTGCTGGACCACCTGCTGCGCGACGCGGGCCTGAAGCAGGCCATCGTCTTCACCGCGACCAAGCGCGATGCCGACTCGCTGGCCGAGCGCCTGTCCGACACTGGCTTTGCCGCCGGCGCGTTGCACGGCGACATGACCCAGGGCGCGCGCAACCGCACGCTGACCGCATTGCGCCGCGGCAACCTGCGCATCCTGGTGGCCACCGACGTGGCCGCGCGCGGCATCGACGTGCCCGATATCACCCACGTGGTGAACTTTGACCTGCCCAAGCAGGCCGAGGACTACGTGCACCGCATCGGCCGTACCGGCCGCGCGGGCCGCTCGGGCATCGCCATCAACCTCGTCAACCACGGCGACGTGTTCCAGTGGCGCCGCATCGAGCGCTTTACCAACCAGCGCGTCGACGCTTCGGTGATCGAAGGCCTGGAGCCGCGCCGCCAGCCCAAGCCGCGCTCGAACTTCGGCGGCAAGCCGGGCGGCCGTGGTGATTTCCGTGGCAATGGCGGCGGCTACCGTGGCGGCGAACGCAGCTTTGGTGACCGCAGCTTCGGGGACCGCAAGTTCGGCGGCGAAAGCCGCGGCTTCGGCAACCGCACGGAAGGCGCGCGCCCGTTCGGCGACGACAACCGCGGCGGCTTCGGCAACCGCGAAGGCGGCTACCGTGGCCAGGGCGGCAATGGTGGCTACCGTGGCGGCAACGACGGTGCCCGCGGCTTCGGCAATCGCGAAGGCGGCCGCAGCTTCGGTGAAGACCGTGGTGGCGACCGTGGCTTCGGCAACCGCGATGGCGCGCGCAGCTTTGGCGACGACAACCGCGGTTTCGGCAACCGCAATGGCGGCGGCTATCGCGGCAACGGCGAAGGCCGCAGCTTCGGCAACCGCGATGGCAACCGTGACGGCAACCGCGGCTTTGGCGGCGGTTACAGTGGCAACGGTGGCAATGCCGGCAACCGCAACAGCCGCTCGCGCTACGAGCGTTGATGGGCCGGTGCGCTGAGCGCACCTTGCCGAAGGCAGCAAGAAGGGCACCCGAGGGTGCCCTTTTTGCATGCGCGCGCAGAGACGCTACAACGCACAGGTGCGGAAGCCGACGAACGCCACGTCACCCTCCGGCAGCAGCGCCCCGCGTGCCCGCGCATGGCGCAGTCGCGACGGGCTGGCGAACGACACGCCGCGCACGGCCTGGTGCGTGCCGAAGCGGCCGACAAACTCGCCGTCCGACGGCGCCGCGGTGAAGCCCGCGTAGGGCTCGTACGGCGTCGCCGTCCACTCGCGCAACGCGCCCCACTGCAGCCCGCGGTTCTGCGTGGCCGCCAGCTCCCATTCCGATTCCGCCGGCAGGCGCCGCCCGGCCCAGACACACCAAGCCTGCGCTTCGAACAGCGTCACGTGGCGCACCGCCTCGTCGGGATTGAGTGTGCGCAGCGTGCCGAAGCGCTCCACCATCCATCGGCGCGAGTCCGGGTGGCGCGACCAGTAGCGCGGGGACGAGCGCTCCTGCGTCATCAGCCACTGGCGGCCCGACGCCGACCACCACGCGGGCCGCTCGTAGCCGCCGTCTTCGATGAATTCCAGGAACTGCGCGTTGCTGACCGGCGCGACATCCATCTCGAAGGCCGGCACGTAGGTTGGTTGCGGCGGCAGTTCGTCGGGCCAGGCGAAACCGTCCGCCTGGCTCCAGCCCAGCGTGAAGCGCCCACCCGGGAACTGCAGCGTGCCACCCTGCCCGGCCGGCCGGACAGGGCCGGGGGCGGGCGCCGATTCCGCGGGCGCCATGCCCAGCGCCTGCAGCAGCGCGGCCAGCCCCTCGCCCTGCGCATCTTCATGGAACAGCGCACGGCGGTACGGGTACAGGGTCGGGTCATTGTCGTCGGGCAGCAATGCCACCCGGCGCAGCAGGCCGTCGAGCACATCGGCGGCATAGCGCTTGACCACGGCCACGTCGGGCAGCGTGACTTCCCAGCGCTCGTCCGGGCCAATGCGGTCGGGATCGAACCATTCGTCGGCGCCGTCGAGCAGCGAAGGCTCGGACGCCACCGGCACCGGCACGCCGCCGCGGTCTACCTGGCGCACGCCGCGCAGGCACCACCACTCGGCATGCCAGGCGACATGGCCCAGCGTCCACAGCGGCGGATCGGCATCGTACTGGCGCGGCACATCCCAGGCGCGGCGGGTCTGGCCGAACGGTGCCAGCCATGCCAGCGTGCGGTTGCGCGTCTCGACCAGCGCCTGCGCCAGGCCTTCGCGCGGCAGCCGGCGCGGGTCGGACCAGGCCGCCTTGCCGCCGGTGAAATAGAGATCGGGAAGCATGGGAAAACCGCTCATCGGAAGGTCCGCGCAGGGAGATGGGGATGGGAAGGCAATGGCCGCACCGGCGTGCAGCCTGCAGCGCATGCCGGTGCGGCCATTATGACACCAGCCGCCGTCCCTGCCCGCAGGCGCCCCGGGCCGGGCCAACGGGGCTCAGCCGCGCGCGTGGAACACCGCGAACCAGCCGCGCGGATCGGTCCAGCAGACCGGGTCCTCAAACCCCGCGGCTTCGAGCAGCAGCGCGAAGTCGGCCGGCTTGTACTTGTACGAGTCCTCGGTATGGATGCGCTCCCCCGCGCCGAACTCGCGCGCGCCGCCTTCCCACTGCACGCGTACGTCGCGGCATGCCTCCAGGTGCATCTGGATGCGCGACGCCTCGCGGTCGAAGCTGGCCACGTGGCGCCAGTCCGCCAGCTCGAAGTCGGTGCCGACGATCCGGTTCACGTTGCGCAGCATGTTGCGGTTGAAAGCGGCCGTGACGCCCAGCGCATCATCGTAGGCCGACACCAGCGCGGACTCGTCCTTGTGCAGGTCGACGCCGATGAGCACGCCATCGCCGCGCCCGGCCGCGCCGCGCAGCCGCTGCAACAGCGCCAGCGCTTCCATCGGGGAGAAATTGCCGATGCTCGAGCCCGGGTAGAAAAACAGCCGCCTGCCGCGCCTGACGTTGGGCGGCAGGTCGAACGGCGCGCACAGGTCGGCGCCCAGCCCCAGCATCGGGATGCCAGGATGTTGCTGCTGCAGCGCTGACAGCGTCGTGCGCAGGAAATCGACCGAAATATCCAGTGCCACGTACTGTGCCGGACGCAGGCTGCCGAACAGGCGCGCGGCCTTCTCGCAATTGCCGGCGCCCAGGTCCACCAGCACGCAGCCGCTGCCGGCGCGTGCCGCGATGGCGGGGGCGGCGCTGGCAAAGATGGCCGCCTCGGTGCGCGTCGGATAGTACTCGGGCAAGTCGGTGATCGCCTCGAACAGGCGCGAGCCCAGCACGTCGTAGAAGAACTTGGGACTGATCGCCGCCGGCTCGGCGCACAGCCCGGCCAGAACCTGCCGGCGCAGGGCGCCGCTGTCCTCGCAATACTGCTGCACGAACTCGGGCTGGGGCGGTGGACGGTGCGCGTGGCCGTTGGCCAGTGCGACCAGCGCGGGCTGGGCGCCGGGCGCTGGCGACACGGCATGGCCGTTGTGGTGGTTGCGGGGAGTGGTCTGCGAGGTCTGCTGGGAAGAGGCGTTCGGCGGGTTCGGGACAGCCGGCATGACGTTTCCTTGTGTGGTCGCGAATGGTTACTGCTCACTGCGTATTCCCCAAGGCCGCGCTGTGCATGTCGTGCGCGCCGGTCTCCGCAACCCGCCCCCTGTGCTGTCCGGGGCGCATCGGGCGGAGCCGAGCTTCAAGGATAGGTGCATCCGGCGGATTGCGCAGCGTTGCATGCCCCGATGGGCACGATGCAGCACACGCCGCGACTTGAGTCGGTATCTCCCCCAATGGGCCACACCGGCAACAGTTCGTTTATAATGCCGCCCAGCGCGGCCTCAGCAGGCCCGCGACCCTCAAAGGGGAGTAGCTCCGGGGCCTGATGCCCTTAGCACAATCGTCATTCCGGGACCCGTGTCCCCGGTTGTGCTGACCACCGGTGCGCATACCGCGCCTGTGGTCGAGCAAGACCTTTGCAACCTGGACTTCATGGTTTGCAAAGGCGCCCCCATGCTCCGTGCTCCGCGAATCCAGGCGAACCAACGTTAAGCGTGCGCATCTGCGCTGTATTTACCCTGATTTGTACCTGAGGAGAGTTCATGGAGTGGTTTACCGATCTGTTCACGATGCAGTTCCTGACGGCCCTGCTGTCGATTGTCGTCATTGACCTGGTGCTGGCCGGCGACAATGCCATCGTGATCGCCCTGGCGGCGCGCAACCTGCCCCCGCACCTGCAAAAGAAGGCCATCATCTGGGGCACCATCGGTGCCGTCGTGGTGCGCTCGGCCATGACGATCGGCGTGGTCTGGCTGCTGAAGATCCCCGGGCTGCTGCTGGTCGGTGGCCTGGCGCTGGTGTGGATCGCCTACAAGCTGCTCTCCGACGAAAGCGGCGAAGAAGGGCACGGCTCAGGTGCCGCGACCCTGTTCGGCGCGATGAAGACCATCATCATCGCCGATGCGGTGATGGGCGTGGACAACGTGCTGGCCGTGGCCGGCGCCGCGCACGGCAGCTTCCTGCTGGTGGTGCTGGGCCTGCTGATCAGCATCCCCATCGTGGTGTGGGGTTCGAGCCTGGTGCTCAAGCTGATGGCGCGCTTCCCGGCCATCATCTACGTGGGTGCGGGCGTGCTGGCGTTCACGGCGGTGAAGATGATCGTGCACGAGCCGCTGGTCAAGGCGTTCTTCGAGGCCAACCCGGTGGTTAACTGGGGCCTGTACGTGCTGATCATCGGCGGCGTACTGGGTGCCGGCTACCTGGTCCAGAAGCGCCGCGATCAGCAGGAACCGGCTGGCAGCCACTAAGGCTCGCCGCGCCGGGGCAGCCGCCCCGGCCTGCTGAAGGAAGGGCCGCCCGGAAGGGTGGCCCTTCTTGCTTTAAAATGCCTGCTTTGCGGGTCCAGCGCCCGCGCCACATCCCCTGCCCCGCGCCGATGAAACAGTATCTCGACTTCATGCGCCATGTGTACGAGCATGGCACCGACAAGGCCGACCGCACCGGCACCGGCACGCGCTCGGTGTTCGGCTACCAGATGCGCTTCGACCTGCGCGAAGGCTTCCCGGTAGTGACCACCAAGAAGCTGCACCTGAAGTCCATCATCCTGGAGCTGCTGTGGTTCCTGCAGGGCTCGACCAACGTGCGCTGGCTGCAGGAAAACGGCGTCAGCATCTGGGACGAGTGGGCCGACGAGAACGGCGAGCTGGGCCCGGTGTACGGCTCGCAGTGGCGCTCGTGGCCGGCGCCGGACGGCCGCCATATCGACCAGATCACCGACCTGATGGCGCAGATCCGCGCCAACCCGGACTCGCGCCGGCTGATCGTGTCGGCCTGGAACGTGGCCGATATCCCCCGCATGAAGCTGCCGCCCTGCCACGCGTTCTTCCAGTTCTACGTGGCCGACGGCAAGCTGTCGTGCCAGCTGTACCAGCGCAGCGCCGACATTTTCCTGGGCGTGCCCTTCAATATCGCCAGCTATGCGCTGCTGACGCACATGATCGCGCAGCAGGCCGGGCTGGAAGTGGGCGACTTCATCTGGACCGGCGGCGACTGCCACATCTACAACAACCACTTCGAGCAGGTGCAGACCCAGCTGGCGCGCGAGCCGCTGCCGCTGCCGCGGCTGAACATCCTGCGCAAGCCCGACAGCATCTTCGACTACCGCTACGAAGACTTCGAACTGGACGGCTACCAGTCGCATGCCGCCATCAAGGCACCGGTGGCCGTATGACGATCCTGACCCTGGTTGTCGCCAAGGCCCGCAACGGCACCATCGGCCGCGACAACACGCTGCCGTGGCGCCTGCCGGAAGACCTGGCGCATTTCAAGCGCACCACCATGGGCGCGCCCGTGATCATGGGCCGCAAGACCTGGGACTCGATCGGCCGCCCGCTGCCGGGCCGGCGCAATATCGTGGTCAGCCGCAACCCGGACCTGCGCATCGAAGGCGCCGAGGTGGCAACGTCGCTGGAAGACGCGCAGCGCCTGTGCGTGGGCGTCGACCAGATCTTCCTGATCGGCGGCGCGCAGCTGTATGCCGAGGCGATGCCTTGCGCCGACCGGCTGGTCGTGACCGAGATCGATGCCGACGTGGAAGGCGACGCCTTCTTCCCGCCGATCGACCGCACGCAATGGCTGGAAACCGCGCGCGAGACGCATCATTCCGAGGCCAACGGCTTCGACTATGCGTTCGTCACGTACGATCGGCCAGCTTCGGAAGAGTCCTGAGCCGCTGCCGGCGTCATTGACAAATCCCGCCGCATCGCCCAAAGTCTGGCCCATGGACCGCCGTCACTTCCCCGTCGCGCGAATTATTCGCACCATTCTCCGAATGGTGGGTTAGCGCGCGTCCAGAACCAGTTTCCGCAAACACCCGCCCTGCAGGCGGGTGTTTTGTTTTCCGGCTCCAGGGCAATCGACAACGAACCCCGGAGCCGCACCATGCACACCACCGCCGAAGCCGCCGCTGACGACGCCGCCGACGCCACCACATCCGCCGCGTCCGACCATCACGCCTACCTGAAGCGCATCCTGACCGCGCGCGTCTATGATGTGGCGCGCGAGACCGAGCTGGACTTTGCCAGGCACCTGTCCGCCCGGCTGCACAACCAGGTCTACCTTAAGCGCGAAGACACCCAGCCGGTGTTCTCGTTCAAGCTGCGCGGCGCCTACAACAAGATGGCGCACCTGAGTCCCGAGGCGCTGCGGCGCGGCGTCATCACCGCCTCGGCGGGCAATCATGCGCAAGGCGTGGCGCTGTCCGCGGCGCGGCTCGGCGTGCGCGCGCTGATCGTGGTGCCGACCACGGCGCCGCAGGTCAAGGTCGACGCGGCGCGCGCGCACGGCGGGCCCACCGTCGAGGTGGTGCAGGCCGGCGGCTCCTATACCGATGCCTACCGCCACGCGATGCAGTTGCAGGCCGAGCAGGGACTGACCTTTATCCCGGCATTCGACGACCCCGACGTCATCGCCGGCCAGGGCACGGTGGCGGCGGAAATCCTCAACGCGCACCGCGGCCCGATCCACGCCATCTTCGTGCCGATCGGCGGCGGCAGCCTCGCCGCTGGCGTGGCCACCTACGTCAAGGCGGTGCGGCCGGAGATCAAAGTCATCGGCGTGCAGACGGAGGACTCGTGCGCGATGGCGCAATCGGTGCGCGCGGGACGGCGCGTCGAGCTGGAGGAAGTGGGACTGTTCTCGGACGGCACCGCGGTCAAGCTGGTCGGCGAAGAGACCTTCCGGCTGTGCCGCCGCTACCTGGACGAGATCATCACCGTCGACACCGACGCGCTGTGCGCGGCGATCAAGGATGTGTTCGAGGACACCCGCAGCGTGCTGGAGCCCGCCGGCGCGCTGGCGGTGGCCGCGGCCAAGCAGTACGCGGCGCGCGCAGGCCTGCGCGGCCAGACGCTGGTGGCAGTGACCTCCGGCGCCAATATCAACTTCGAGCGCATGCGTTTCGTTGCCGACCGCGCCGAACTGGGCAACGCGCGCGAAGCCATGTTCGGCGTGACGCTGCCCGAGGCCTGCGGCGCGTTCCGCCGCCTGTGCGCCCGGGTGGGGGACCGGCAGATCAGCGAGTTCACTTACCGGATTGCCGATGCCCAGACCGCGCACGTCTTTGTCGGCATGCAGCTGCGCGCGGCCGGCGAGGCGACGGAGATCCTCGACACGCTGCACGCCGACGGCTTCCCGGCGCTCGACCTGACCGCCGACGAGGTGGCCAAGGGGCACGTCCGCCATATGATCGGCGGGCGCTCGCCGCTGGCGCGCGGCGAACGCTTGTTCCGCTTTGAATTCCCCGAGAAGCCAGGGGCATTGATGGACTTCCTGTCGGCGCTGGCGCCGGACTGGAACATCAGCCTGTTCCACTACCGCAACCAGGGCGGCGATACGGGATCGGTGCTGGCCGGCATCCAGGTCACCGACGGCCAGGTACACGCATTCCGCGAGCGGCTGGCCACGCTGGGCTATCCCTGGCAGGAAGTCAGCGACAACCAGGCGTACCGCATGTTCCTCGCGTAGACGCTGGTAAACGAAAGCGAGCCGCCCGAAGGCGGCTCGCAGTTCCGTCAGTCGCTGGTCAGTTGCCGGCGATGGTCATCTGCTCGATCAGGATCGAGCCGGTTTCCTTGGTGCCGCGGATCAGCGAATCGGCGCCGATCGCGACGATCTGCCGGAACATCTCGGCCATATTGCCGGCAATGGTGATTTCCTCCACCGGGTACTGGATCACGCCGTTCTCGACCCAGTAGCCCGACGCACCGCGCGAATAATCGCCGGTCACGTAGTTGACGCCCTGCCCCATCAGCTCCGTCACCAGCAGGCCGGTGCCGAGCTTGCGCAGCATCGCCGGGAAGTCATCGCCGGGCTCGGTCAGGTTGCTGTGCAGCGTCAGGTTATGCGAGCCGCCCGCGTTGCCGGTGGTCTTCATGCCGAGCTTGCGCGCCGAATAGGTAGACAGGAAGTAACCCTGCACCACGCCGTCGCGGACCACGTCGCGCTCGTGAGTGCGCACGCCTTCTTCGTCGAACGGGGCGCTGCCCATGGCGCCCGGGGTGTGCGGCTGCTCGTGGATCTGCACGTGGGGCGCGAACACGGCCTTGCCCAGCGTATCGCACAGGAAGGTGGACTTGCGATATAACGCGCCGCCCGACACCGCCTGCACGAAGGCGCCCAGCAGGCCGGCGGCCAGCGGCGCCTCGAACAGCACCGGGCAGCGGCGCGTGGACAGCTTGCGCGCCTGCAGCCGCGCCAGCGCGCGCTCGGCGGCGTAGCGGCCGATGTCCTCCGGGTTGGCCAGTGCCAGCGGCGAGCGCTTGGACGAGTACCAGTCATCGCGCTGCATGCCGCCGCCGCTGCCGGCGATCGGCGCGCACGAGATGAAATGGCGCGAATACGGATAGCCGCCCGAGAAACCGCGCGTGGTCGCCAGCACGAACTGCGAGTGCTGCGCCGACACGCTGGCGCCGTCGCTGTTGCGGATGCGCGGCGACACCGCGAAGGCGGCGGCCTCGGCGCGGGTGGCGATGTCGATGGCGGCCTCGGCATCGATGGTCCAGGGATGGAACAGGTCCAGGTCCTGCGGCGAGCGCTCCAGCAGTTCTTCCTCGGCCAGGCCCGCGCATTCGTCTTCCGCGGTGAAGCGGGCGATGTTGTAGGCCGCCTCGGCGGTAGCGCGCAGCGCCGCCGGCGAGAAGTCCGAGGTGCTGGCGTTGCCGCGGCGCTTGCCGATCATCACCGTGACGCCGACCACCTTGTCGCGGTTCTGCTCGATCGTTTCCACCTGCCCCTTGCGCACCGATACGGACAGCCCGCTGCCTTCGGAGATCTCCGTGGCGGCGTCCGTCGCGCCCAGCTCGCGTGCCACACGCAGCACATCGGCGGCCATCTCGCTGAGCTGGGCCTGGGTGTAGGTGAAATGCGCGGTCTGTTCTGCGATCTGGTCCATGTGGGATCCGTGCCTCGGGGTCATCAAAAGTCCAAGCGGGAATCATAGCAAGATAAAATGCCGGTCATGACGCGAAATTCCCGTAATTCCCAAGGCTCACGCTTCCCTGGCGCGTTTTCGCCGGAGCCCGAAGACGACGAACCGAAAAGCAAGTCGCAGCGCAAGCGCGACATGACCGCCCTGCAGGACCTTGGCGCGGAGCTCGAGGCCCTGCCCAAGGACCGGCTGGCGCGCGTGCCCATGCCCGAAACGCTGGCCGACGCCATCCATGAGGCGCGCCGCACCACCAGCCATGAGGGCAAGCGCCGCCAGATGCAGTTCGTGGGCAAGGTCATGCGCGGCCTCGACGACGACGAAGTCGAGGCGGTCCGCGCCGCGCTGGAAGGCTTCAAGGGCACCAGCAAGGCCGAGACCGCGCGCATGCACCTGATCGAGCGCTGGCGCGAACTGCTGCTTGCCGACGACGCGGCGTTGACGCGGTTCCTCGGCGAACACCCGGTCGCCGATGTCCAGTCGCTGCGCAACATCATCCGCAACGCACGCAAGGAAAAGGAGCAGGCCAGGCCGCCGCGCTACTTCCGCGAACTGTTCCAGGCCATCAAGGCAGCGCTCGACGCCAAGGACGGCGCTGCCTCCAGCGACGCAGCCCCTTCCCCGGAGCCCGAGGCATGACCCAGACGACGCAGTCCACGCAGCCGGTATCCCGCAATCATCCCGACGAACTCGTCGTCGGCTTTGTCTCGGTCTCGGACCGCGCCTCGGCCGGCACCTATCAGGATGAAGGCATCCCGGCGCTGCGCGAGTGGTTCGGCCGCACGATGACCTCGCCATGGCAGGCGGTGGAGCGGCTGATCCCCGACGAGCAGGCACAGATCTCGCGCACGCTGATCGATCTGGTGGACGTGGCCGGCTGCGACCTGGTGCTGACTACCGGCGGCACCGGCCCGGCGCGGCGCGATGTCACGCCGGAGGCCACGCTGGCGGTGGCCACCAAGGAAATGCCGGGCTTCGGCGAGCAGATGCGGCAAGTAAGCCTGCACTTCGTGCCGACCGCGATCCTGTCGCGGCAGGTGGCGGTGATCCGCGAGACCGCCAGCCGCGCCGCGCTGATCATCAACCTGCCCGGCCAGCCGCGCGCCATCCGCGAGACGCTGGAAGGCCTGCGCGATGCCGACGGCAAGCCGGTGGTGCAAGGCATCTTTGCCGCGGTGCCATATTGCATCGACCTGATCGGCGGGCCTTACATGGAAACCGACGAGGCCGTGGTCAAGGCCTGGCGCCCGAAGAACGCGGTGCGCGCCAAGCCTGCTGAGTAAGTCACAGAAACCTCTCCGCCGGCACCTGCCGGCGGCAGCCGCCCCCTGCGCCTCATCGCAATCCCAGGTACAACCCCACCGGCACGAACACCACCGCGGCAATGTTGCCGAGCAGCACGATCGACGCGACCTGGTCGGGCTCCTGCCGGAAATGATCGGCAATCAGGAAGTTCAGCACCGCCGGCGGCAGCGCTGCGAACACGAACAGCAGCCCGCGCTGCAGTTCCGTCAGCGGCACCCACTGCGCCAGCAGCAGCGCCACCGCGATGCCGGTCAGCGGGCACGCGACCGCGCCCACCAGGCCCATGCCCCAGTTGCGCAGGCTCACGTCCTTCATGCGCACGCCCAGCGCGAACAGCATCAGCGGCACGGTGGCATCGCCCAGCAGCTTGACCGACTGGTAGACCGGGTCCGGCAACGTGAACCAGGGCCGCGCCAGCGACAGCCCGACGCCGGCCACCGTGGCCAGCACCATCGGGTTGCGCGCTATCTGCGCCATCGACGCATGCCGGTTGACGATCTTCAGGCCGAGGGTGAAGTGCATCAGGTTCGACGCCGCGAACAGCGCCACCGCCGGTGCCAGCCCGGCGTGGCCGAAGGCAAAGACCGACAGCGGCAAACCCATGTTGCCGCAGTTGTTGAACATCATCGGCGGCACGAAGGTGCGGGGATCGACCTTGAGCAGCCGCGCCACCGCCCACGCCAGCACGCCCGAACCCAGCACCACCGCCACCGCGCAGACCAGCAGCACCAGCTGGTCGGCCAGCACGAATTCCTTGCTGACAAAGGCCGACACCACCAGCAGCGGCGCGATCACGTCGAGCGTGGCGCGGTTGATGCCGGCCATGTCCGGATGGGCCTTGCGCCCGTACAGCCACCCGACCAGGATGATCAGGATGACCGGCGTGATGATGGATACGATGCGCTCGAACATGGCAGGCTCGACGGGAGGTGCCCGGGAGGGCAGCGCGCGCCCCGTCGGTGGTGGTTGGTTATTGTTGTCGTCGCAGGCCGGGAACCCGGCTTATTGCGCCGGGGTGTCGGCAGCAGGAGTGTCGGCAGGCGGAGTGGCCGCCGGCGCGCCCGGCGGCGTGTGACGGATAAAGTGCGTGCGGTAGTAGCGCAGCTCTTCCACCGATTCCAGGATGTCGGCCAGCGCCGTGTGCAGCTGGCGCTTGACGAAACCCTTGTGGATGACCGGCTCCCAGCGCTTGCACAGTTCCTTGAGCGTGGACACGTCCAGGTTGCGGTAGTGGAAGAACGCCTCGAGCTTGGGCATGTAGCGCGCCATGAAGCGGCGGTCCTGGCAGATCGAGTTGCCGCACATCGGCGACTTGCCGGCCGGCACCCAGCGCTTGAGGAAGGCCAGCAGCTCGGCCTCGGCCTGCTCCTCGGTCAGCGTGGACGCCTTGACCTTGTCGATCAGGCCGGAGCGGCCGTGGGTGCCCTTGTTCCAGTTGTCCATGCCGTCGAGCACGGCATCGCTCTGGTGGATCACCAGCACCGGCCCCTCGGCCAGGATGTTCAGTTCGGAGTCGGTAATGACGATCGCGATCTCGATGATGCGGTCGGTATCCGGCTGCAGGCCGGTCATTTCCATGTCCAGCCAGATCAGGTTGTTCTCACTCTTGACGGATTTGGCGGTGGCGTGGGTGGTCATCGGGACTGCTGAGAAAAGGATTTGGGGAAGCGGCCGCGGCGGAGGCGGACACGAACAACTTATAATTCTCGCATATCCGTCCCAAGGCTCTTGCCGATGTTCACGATTGTCTTCCTCGCCGCGCTGGTGCTGATGGTGCTGACCAAGCTCTGGCTGGCCGCGCGCCAGGTGCGCCATGTGGCACAGCACCGGAATGCGGTGCCGGCGCGTTTTGCCGACACCATCTCGCTCGCCTCGCACCAGAAGGCGGCCGACTACACCATCGCCCGCACCCGGCTGTCGATGCTTGAAGTGCTGGCCGGCGCGGCGGTGCTGATCGGCTTCACCATGCTGGGCGGGCTGCAGTGGCTCAACCAGGCCTGGCTGGAAACCTTCGGCCCGGGCTATGCGTATGGCGTGGCGCTGGTCGCCAGCGTGGCGGTGATCGGGGGGCTGGTCGACCTGCCCTTCTCGCTCTATGGCCAGTTCGGCATCGAGGAGCGCTTCGGCTTCAACAAGATGACCTTCCGCCTGTGGCTGGCCGACATGGTCAAGATGCTGCTGGTCGCGAGCGTGCTGGGCCTGCCGCTGCTGCTGGCGGTACTGTGGCTGATGGAGCGCGCCGGCTCGCTGTGGTGGCTATGGACGTGGCTGGTGTGGATGGGCTTCAACCTGTTCCTGCTGGTGGTGTTCCCGACCTTTATCGCGCCGCTGTTCAACAAGTTCGAGCCGCTGACCGACGAATCGCTGCGCCAGCGCATCGAGGCCCTGATGCAGCGCTGCGGCTTTGCCAGCAAGGGCCTGTTCGTGATGGACGGCAGCAAGCGCAGCGCGCACGGCAACGCCTACTTCACCGGCTTCGGCGCGGCCAAGCGCATCGTCTTCTTCGACACGCTGCTGGCGCGCCTGTCGGGCGACGAGATCGAGGCGGTGCTGGCGCACGAACTCGGCCACTTCAAGCGCCGCCACGTGGCCAAGCGCATCGCGGTCACCTTTGCACTGAGCCTCGTGTTCCTCGCGCTGCTGGGCTGGCTGGCGACGCGCACGTGGTTCTACACCGGCCTCGGCGTGGCGCCCAACCTGGGCGTGTCCAACCATGCGCTGGCACTGGTGCTGTTCTTCCTGACGCTGCCGGTGTTCACCTTCCTGCTCGGCCCGCTGTCGAGCCAGTCGTCGCGCCGCCATGAATTCGAGGCCGACGCCTTCGCCGCCGACCAGACCAACGCCGGCCACCTGGTGTCGGCACTGGTGAAGCTGTACAAGGACAACGCTTCGACCCTCACGCCCGATCCGCTCTACAGCGCCTTCTACTACTCGCATCCGCCCGCCGCGCAGCGGATCGACCGGTTGCTGGCGCACGCATGAGCCGCACCTCCCGACACCGCGGCGCCGGCAGCGCCAATGCCGGCACGAATGCAGGCAAAAGCGCCGAGCCCGCACTGATCATCGCCGCGCACGGCCGCCACTACGTCGTCGAGCTGGCCGACGGCACGCGCATGCATGCCTTCCCGCGCGGCAAGAAGAGCGACAGCGCCGTGGGCGACCATGTCAGCGTCGAGCTCGCCGCGGCCGACCAGTGCGTGATCACCAGGGTGCAGGCGCGCAAGAACCTGCTGCATCGCTCGGACCAGTTCAAGTCCAAGCTGCTGGCGGCCAATATCGACCAGGTCATCATCGTGCTGGCGACCGAGCCGGGCTTCTCCGAAGACCTGCTTGGGCGCGCGCTGGTATCGGCCGAGGCACTGGAGATCCGGCCGCTGATCGTGCTCAACAAGACCGACCTGCCGGAACGCCTGGAGGAGGCGCGGCGGCGCCTGGCGCTGTACCGCGAGCTTGGCTACGACACGCTGGAACTGTCGGTGCGCGCCGATCCCGACCAGGCGCTGGGGGCGCTGCAGCCGCGGCTGGCCGGGCTGTCCAGCATCCTGATCGGCCAGTCTGGCATGGGCAAGTCGTCGCTGCTCAACCTGCTGATCCCGGGCGTCGACGCGCAGACGCGCGAGATCTCGGCCAAGCTCGATTCCGGCAAGCACACCACCACCTTCACGCGGCTGTACCACCTGCCGGCGGACTGGGGCACGGTCGACGGACGCCAGGGTGCGCTGATCGACTCGCCCGGCTTCCAGGAATTCGGCCTGTACCACCTCAGCGAAGGCATGCTGGAACGCGCCTTCCCGGAGTTCCGGCCGCGGCTGACGGAGTGCCGCTTCTACAACTGCCACCACACCAACGAACCAGGCTGCGGCGTGCTGGCGGCGGTGGCCTCCGGCGCGATCGCCGAGCGCCGCCACCAGCTCTACGCGCAGCTGCTGCACGAGTCCAGCCAGCAGAAGCCGTGGTAAGGTAAGCGCACCTGGGTAACCGGTGAGCTGCCATGAAACTGCTGCTGTACGCCACCTCGCTGGTCCACGCCGCCCATTGCAAGAACGTCCTGCAGGCTGCCGGCATCCGGGCGGAACTGCGCAACACCTGGCTGGGCGGGGCCACCGGCGAGATCCCGTTCCGGGAAAGCGCGCCGCAGGTCTGGCTGGTCGATGACGAGACGGAGGCGCAGGCGTGGGCGGCGCTCAATGCCGCGGCGAACCCGGTGCCGGGGCCAAGCTGGCAATGCCGCCACTGCCACGAATGGCATGAGGCACAATTTGGCGCCTGCTGGCGCTGCGGTGCGGCACGCGACTAGCGCCGGCGGCCGCTTTCACCTACGCCCGTATCAGCCCACCCACAGCGCCAGCGACACCATGGCGAGCAGCAACATCCACAGCACCACCGCACGCCATACCAGCCCGACTGCCGACTGCAGCGTGCGCACGCCAGGCTCGGCGCCGAATTCCGGCGCCGACGGCTCAGGACCGTTGTCCTCTTCCATGCCGGGCGCATAGTCCACCGCCGGGCCGACCACGCTGGCACGCAGCACCACGGTGGAGTCGTCCTCGGCCAGTGGCGTGCCCAGGCGCACGCCCAGCGCCCCGCCGCCGCTGGCGAGCAGGATGCCGTTGACCGCGTCGTTCCACTTGCGCGCATGATTGCGCCACGCGTACACGGCATCCTCGAAATTGCCGACGATGGCAAAGCCGATCGCGGTGAGGCGCGAGGGGATCCAGTCGAGCAGGTAGAACGCGTGCGCGGCGAAACGGCCCAGCGCGGGGCTGCGCTCGGTCGACGGCTCGTTCCAGTGGCGCCCGAGGTATTCCGCGACGCGGTACAGCACCACGCCGCCGGGCCCGACCGGCACCAGGAACCAGAAGAACACGCCGAACACATGCCGGTGCACGGCGATGATCGCTGCTTCGAGCGTGTGCCGCACGATTTCGGTGACCGGCATCTCGACCGTGTCGAGGCCGGTCCACTCATGCAGCAGCGTGCGCGCTGTGTGGACGTCGTCTCGGTTCAGCGCCTCGTGGATGTCGGTGAAGTAGTGGCTGAACTGGCGGAAGCCCAGCGTCATGTACAGCACCAGCACGTTCCAGGCGAGGGTCAGCGCCACGCTGATCGAAGCCAGCAGGTAATGCACCACGACCACCGCCAGCGTCAGCGGCAGCACTACGGTGAACCAGGCCAGCGCGGCATCGCGGGGGCGGCCGGTGTCGAAAGCATGCTCGGCGCGGTCGCCCAGCGCGCGCACGATCTCGTGGATCGGGTTGTTGCGGCCCAGGGCGCGGAACTGCTCGGCGATCAGCGCCAGGAGAATAGAAACAAAGGTCATCTTGGTACGGGTGTTCCAAGGGGGCGCGCCCCACCCGATGTGCCGGTGCAGGCGCAATGCATAGCGAGAAGATAGCACAGCGATACCTGACCCTACCCATTGCGATACAAAAAGCAAAAGCCCGCCGGTGGGCGGGCAGGACTTCTTCGATCGAAACTGCGCGTGGCGGGGGATCAGGGCAAATCGAACACCAGCACCTCGGCCTTGTCGCCGCCGGACAGCGCGATCTCGCCGACCGACTCCAGCCTGGCCGCATCGCCCGCTTCCAGCGCCGTGCCGTTGACCAGCACGCGGCCGCGCGCCACATGGACATAGGCGCGGCGGCCCGGCGCGAGGGCCAGCGTGGCCGCCTCCTCGCCGTCGAACAGCCCGGCGTACAGGCGCACATCCTGGTGCACCACCACCGAACCGTCGGCGCCGTCCTGGCTGGCCACCAGGCGCAGCTTGCCGCGCTTGTCGGCCGCCTCGAAGTGCTTTTCCTCGTAGCCTGGCTCGATGCCATTCTGCGCCGGCATGATCCAGATCTGCAGGAAGTGGGTCGTATCGTGCGCCGCATGGTTGTACTCGGAGTGACGCACGCCGGTGCCGGCGCTCATGCGCTGCACGTCGCCCGGGCGGATCACGCTGCCGTTGCCCATGCTGTCCTTGTGCGCCAGCTCGCCTTCGAGCACGTAGCTGATGATCTCCATGTCGCGGTGGCCGTGCGTGCCAAAGCCCATGCCCGGCGCGACGCGGTCTTCGTTGATCACGCGCAGCGGCCCGAACTGCACATGCTGCGGATCGTAGTAGTCGGCAAACGAGAACGAATGATAGGACTTCAGCCAGCCGTGATCCGCATAACCGCGCTCTGCAGACTTTCTGATTTCAATCATTTTGATGGCCCTCCTTGGCCTTTTTTCGTGTCGCCACCGGCATCCGAACCGCTTGCAACCGTTTGGCGGCATGTATTGCGTTGTTGATGCTAGGAAGTTTAGGCCCCGACGCGTATATTTACGGGGATCACCTTAGAAGCACTCATTCAGTTTTTCTGAATATGCCACTCTCACTTGAATCCCTCGAAGTCCTGGACGCCATCGAGCGCAAGGGCAGCTTCGCCGCCGCCGCCCACGAGATGGGCAAGGTGCCCTCCGCGCTGACCTACGTGGTGCGCAAGCTGGAAGAAGACCTGGACGTGCTGCTGTTCGACCGGCGCCGCCACCGCGCCGAGCTGACCCCGGCCGGACGCGCACTGCTCGATGAGGGCCGCCACCTGCTGCACGCCGCCGACGACCTCGCGCGCCGCGTCAAGCGGCTGGCCACCGGCTGGGAAGCCACGCTGACCATCGTGGTGGACGACCTGATCAATTTCCGCGCGCTGCTGCCGGTAATCCACGATTTCTATGCCGAGAACACCGCGACGCGGCTGCGCTTTGCCAAGGAAGTGCTGGGCGGTGCCTGGGACGCGCTGGTCAGCAACCGTGCCGACCTCGTAATCGGCGGCGCCTACGATGCGCCGAGCACGCAGGGCTTCCAGATCCGGCCGCTGGGCACGGTGCCGTTCGTGTTCGCGGTGGCGGCGCACCATCCGCTGGCCACCGAGGAAGGCCCGCTCACTACCATCCAGATCGCCAAACACCGTATCGTCGCGGTGGGCGACACCTCGCGCAACCTGCCGGCGCGCACCCATGGCGTGCTGGCCGGGCAGGACGTGCTGGTGGTCCCGACCATGCGCGACAAGATGGAGGCGCAGATCCGCGGGCTCGGCTGCGGCTGGCTGCCGGCGCCGATGGCGCAGCCGCATATCGAAAGCGGCGTGCTGCAGGTGCGCGAGACAGTCGAGGTGCGCGCCCCGGGCAATTTCAAGGTGGCCTGGCGCACCAGCAACCGCGGCAAGGCGCTGCAATGGTGGGCCGGCAAGCTGGAAGACCCACGCCTGGCGCAGGCGCTGCTGCTGCAACCCGAACTTGCCGGCTGAGGGTGTCCGCATGGCAGTGACGGCTGCAAAGTTTGCCTCGGCGGGCGGCTACCGCGGCCGCTTTGCCCCCTCGCCGACCGGCCCGCTGCATATGGGCTCGCTGGTCACCGCGCTGGCCAGCTGGCTGGATGCGCGCGCGCATGGCGGCCAGTGGCTGGTGCGCATCGAGGACATCGACATGCCGCGCTGCGTGCGTGGTGCCGACGACGACATCCTGCGGACGCTGGAGCGCCTGGGCATGATGCCGGACGAGCCGCCGGTGTGGCAAAGCCGGCGCGAGGTGCACTACGCCGAGGCACTGCGCCAGCTCGACGCCGCCGGACAGCTCTACCCCTGCGGCTGCTCGCGCAAGGAAATCGCCGATTCGCTGGTGCACGTGCGGGAGCGGCACCAGACGCTTGGCTACCCCGGCACTTGCCGGCACGGCCTGAACGGCAAGCTGCCGCGCGCCTGGCGCGTGCGCGTGCCGGATGGCCCGGCCGCGACGATCTGCTTCGACGACCGCTGGCAGGGGCGCCAGTGCCAGGACCTCGAAACCGAACTGGGCGACTTCGTGCTGCGCCGCGCCGACGGGCTATGGGCCTACCAGCTGGCGGTGGTGGTGGACGATGGCCTGCAGGGCATCACGCATATCGTGCGCGGCGCCGACCTGCTCGACTCGACGCCACGGCAGATCCACCTGCAGCACCTGCTGGGCCTGCCCACGCCGAGCTACCTGCATGTGCCGGTGGTGGTCAACGAGATCGGGGAAAAGCTGAGCAAGCAGAGCGGCGCGCAGGCGATCGACACCAGCGCGCCGCTGGAGGCGCTGCGCCAGGCAGGCAGGCACCTGGGACTGGCGAACAACGAAGGGAATGTGCGGGACTGGCTGGCGCGCGCCACGGAGAACTGGCGCCAGCGGATGGCGGCGGCCTGAGCTGCAGGCCGCCTCAGCAGGATCGCCCGATCAGGACTTGCGCGGCACGCCGCCCAGCAGCGCCGCGACCGGCCGCTTGGGCGCCTGGCGGCCACGGCTCAGCGCGGCGGCGATTTCCTCCGACGGCTTGACCTGCGAGCTGCTGGCGCTGGGCTCGTACGGACGCGAGAAGAACGGATCGTCCGACGGACGGAACACCTGGCGGCTGCCGCTGTGCTCGTGGCGGCGCGGCCGCTCCTCGTCGCCGTTGCCACGCGCGCGGCGCAGGTCGCCGCGCTGGCGGCGGCGCTCTGCATCATCCTGGCGCGACTTCTCGCCGGTCGGGTCGAAGCCCTCCAGCTTGCCGCGCGGAATGCTGCGCTTGATCAGCTTCTCGATGTCGGACAGCAGGCGCTCATCGTTGCCCGGCACGAAGATCGACAGTGCATCGCCGCTGGCGCCGGCACGGCCGGTCCGGCCGATGCGGTGCACGTAGTCCTCGGCGCTGTACGGCACATCGAAGTTGATCACGCAGGGCATGTCGGGGATATCGAGCCCGCGCGCCGCCACGTCGGTGGCAACCAGCGCGTCGATGGTGCCGCTCTTGAAGCCGTCCAGCGTCTGCATACGCTCGGTCTGGGTCTTGTCGCCGTGGATCGCGGAGGCATTGATGCCCTCGCGCTCCAGGTGCCGCGCCAGGCGCGAGCAGCCGATCTTGCTGTTGACGAAGACGATGCACTGGCGCGACAGTCCCTGCTCGGCCCGCTGCTTGAGCAGGTGCACCACCGCCGCCTGCTTGTGGCCATCTTCGACCTGGTACACGGTCTGGCGCACGTTCTCGTTGGTCGAGTTGCTGCGCGCCACCTCGATGGTGACCGGCTGCTTCAGGTAGCTGGCGGCCAGCCGCTTGATTTCCGCCGAGAACGTCGCCGAGAACAGCAGCGTCTGGCGCTGCGCCGGCAGCAGGTTGATGATGCGCTGCAGGTCCGGCAGGAAGCCCATGTCGAGCATCCGGTCGGCCTCGTCCAGCACCAGCATCTGCACCTGCGACAGGTTGACCGACTTCTGCTGCACGTGGTCGAGCAGGCGGCCCGGCGTGGCCACCAGGATCTCGACGCCGCGGCGCAGGGCATCGGTCTGCGGGTTCATGTCGACGCCGCCGAATACCACGGTGCTGCGCAGGTCGGTGTGCTTGGCATAGCGGGCGACGTTGTCGTAGACCTGGTCCGCCAGTTCGCGCGTGGGCGTCAGCATCAGCGCGCGCACCGGGTGGCGCGCCGGCGAGGCGCTGGCGTTGGCCAGCGGCAGCAGGCGCTGGATGATCGGCAGCGCGAAACCGGCGGTCTTGCCGGTGCCGGTCTGCGCGGCGCCCATCACGTCCTTGCCGAGCAGCACGACCGGGATCGCCTGCGCCTGGATCGGCGTGGGCGTGGTGTAGCCCTGGTCGGACAAGGCACGCAGGATGCGCGCGTCCAGGCCAAAGCTTTCGAAGGTCTGCACCGCGGTCTGCCCGGCGGTGTTGGGTTCTGGTGCGGTCGTAGTGGTCATGGGTATCGGTGTCTGGCGGGAGGCGAACCCGGCACAAACGGATACGCGTCTGGAACTCATCTCGCCCTGGCTCTCGGCTGGCACCGGAGAGGTGCCGGCGCGGCCATGCCGCTTGCACAGGGCATGCAGCTTTTGACCAAGAGAATCAAAGACTTAAATTTTAGCATTTCTGCACGCACAGTGACCAGCATGGCCCGGCCGTGCCGGCGCCGCGACCGTGCGCGGCCACGCGGGGGCGTTTTAAAGAAACTGTCACATCGGCAATGGATGATGCCGGCGGCGCCGTAGACAAGGCCAGCCGCGACCGGCCGCGCGAACGCCACCCTCCGACCACCGAGACCATTATGGACTTCGAGCAATTCCGCCAGACCTGCCAGCAGTTCCTGCGCACTTCGAGCCAGTTCCTTGGCCTGGCCGCCGCCCTGCCCTTGCCACCGCGGCCGGCGAGTCAGCCGGCCCAGCCTGCACAACAGGCGGCCTGACAGGCGAATCCGCCGGACCGCCAGCCCGGCATCCAGGTACCTCCAGCGCCGCGGATGCCGTTATCCCGGATTACCTTGCCCCACTTCTTGCAGTCGCCGCTCATGCGCGCCGCCAGGTGCTCGGCGGCAAATAGGCGGTGACGGTGCCCATCATCTTCTGCTGCACGGTTGGTGACCCACCATCACGATGCGCAGGCCGCGGGCCGTGGCGATCGGCATGAAGTCCTTGAAGGTGTCGTTGCCCCTGCGATTGAGCAGGGGCGGCACCAGCAGCGTCGGCGTGAATGCCCTGACCCGGCTGGCTGGCTCGCGATGAAAAAGCCCCGCGTACCGGGGAGGGCAGCGGGGCTCAAGTGGTAGCGGGGCAACCTTCCGATTACCCACGCAGTGATCTTGGCCGATCGGGTCACGGCGCACATCACCCAAATGCGGGCTTTGGGCACGCGCCTGGCGCTGCCTGCAAAGCCTGTCAATCATCACTCGCGCCCGCCACCCCTGGTATCGGGGTTTTCTCCGAGCGGGTTTCCGCCAGCTTCCCGTCCCGCCGCGCATGCGGTCTACTGGTATCACATTGACAGGGCACCGCCAACGCGGCGTATCGCCGCAGTCGATGGAGCACCAAGACGATTCCAATGACCGGGAGACAGACCATGGTGACGAAAAAAGAAGACGCATTCGTACTGAAGAACCTTCTTGCCCTCGCAGCACTGGAAACCGTAGGCGGCGCGATCGCCCTCGGAATGGTCTTTCACCTAATCTGATCTGAGCTTGCCCGGGCACCGCGCCGCCACGCCGGCGCGGTGCCCGTCGCTGCTGCTCATTACGCGCCTTACTCGTCGACAATCACCTCGAAGCCGCCATAGATCATCCGCTGGCCATCGAACGGCATCGGGTCCATCCCTTCCTTCAGGCGCGGGTCTTCCATCGCCGCCTTCATGCCGGTGTCGCGCTTCCCTTTTGACGGCCAGACGATCCACGAGAACACCACCGCCTCATCGTCCTTGCGCTTGACCGCCATGGTGAAGGACGTCACCTTCCCTTCCGGCACGTCGTCACCCCAGCATTCCACTACCTTCAGCGCGCCGTGCTCCTTGAACACCGCTGCGGCCTTCTGCGCCACCTGGCGGTAGGTTTCGCGATTGGCCTGCGGCACGGCCAGCAAGAATCCGTCGATATAAGACATGGATCTGACTCCTCGTCGGGTTGAACGGTTGCGAATCCATTGCATCCGAATACCTTAGTCCATCGCTACGATGGCTAAAGTTCCAGTGTTTGCCCGCGGTCAGCGGCAGGCAGAGGTGGTCGGACCGATGCCGGAGGACGAAGCGGCGTTGCCGGATGTGGGGCTCCGGAAGTCACCGGCGTAAGCAAAAAGGGGGTTACGGCATTCACCGTAACCCCCTTTTCAGCATTGGTGGGCCTCCCGTGAGTCGAACACGGCACCAACGGATTATGAGTCCGCTGCTCTAACCAGGCATGAGCTAGAGGCCCTTGGAAGCGTTTAGTTGCCTTCCAGGAAACTCTTCAGCTTGTCGGAGCGGCTCGGGTGGCGCAGCTTGCGCAGTGCCTTGGCCTCTATCTGGCGGATCCGTTCGCGCGTGACGTCGAACTGCTTGCCGACCTCTTCCAGCGTATGGTCGGTGCTCATTTCGATGCCGAAGCGCATGCGCAGCACCTTGGCTTCGCGCGGTGTCAGCGAGTCCAGCACGTCCTTGACGACGTCGCGCATGGAGCCGTGCAGCGCCGCTTCGGCCGGGGCCAGCGTGTTGGTGTCCTCGATGAAGTCGCCCAGATGGGAGTCGTCGTCGTCACCGATCGGCGTTTCCATGGAGATCGGTTCCTTGGCGATCTTCATGATCTTGCGGATCTTGTCTTCCGGCATCTCCATCTTCTCGGCCAGCGTTGCCGGATCCGGTTCATTACCGGTTTCCTGCAGGATCTGGCGCGAGATGCGGTTCATCTTGTTGATCGTCTCGATCATGTGCACCGGAATACGGATGGTGCGCGCCTGGTCGGCGATCGAGCGCGTGATGGCCTGGCGGATCCACCACGTGGCGTACGTCGAGAACTTGTAGCCGCGGCGGTATTCGAACTTGTCGACCGCCTTCATCAGGCCGATGTTGCCTTCCTGGATCAGGTCGAGGAACTGCAGGCCACGGTTGGTGTACTTCTTGGCGATCGAGATCACCAGGCGCAGGTTGGCCTCGGTCATCTCGCGCTTGGCTTCGCGGGCACGACGCTCGCCCTCGGCCATCTTGCGGTTGACGCCCTTCAGTTCCTTCAGCGGCAGCACCACGCGCGACTGCAGGTCGATCAGCTTCTGCTGCAGTTCATGCACGGCCGGCACGTTGCGCTCGACGATGCCGCTGTAGCCCTTGCCGTCGGCCACCACGGTGCCGATCCACTCCAGGTTGGTCTCGTTGCCCGGGAAGCGGGCGACAAATTCCGAGCGCGGCATGCCGCACTTGTCGACCACGATATTCAGGATCGAGCGCTCGAGCTTGCGCACTTCGTCCACCTGGCCGCGCAGCGTGTCGCACAGACGCTCGACATTGCGGGCGGTGAAACGGATCCCCATCAGTTCGGCCTGGATGGCTTCCTGGGCCTTGACGTAAGGCTTGGACTTGTAGCCCTCCTTCTCGAAGGCACGGCGCATCTTGTCGAACTGCTCGGCGATCACGCGGAATTTTTCCAGCGCGTTCTGCTTCAGCTCTTCCAGCTGGCGCGCGGAGGCACCGGCGCCGGCTTCGCCTTCGTCGTCATCGTCCTCGTCGCCTTCCTCGTCGTCGTCGGACTCGATATCCTCGTCCTCGGACGCTGCGGCCGCGGCCGAGGGTGCTTCCGGGGCTTCGTCGGCGTTCGGGTCGATCAGGCCGTCGACGAACTCGTCGATCTTGATCTCGTCGTTGGCCACGCGCTCGGCGTGGGCCAGGATCTCGGAGATGGTGACCGGGCATGCCGAGATCGCCATCACCATGTCCTTCAGGCCGGCTTCGATGCGCTTGGCGATCTCGATCTCGCCCTCGCGGGTCAGCAGCTCGACCGTGCCCATTTCACGCATGTACATGCGCACCGGGTCGGTGGTGCGGCCGAACTCGGAGTCAACCGTGGACAGGGCCGCCTCGGCCTCTTCCTCGGCTTCTTCCTCGCTGGTGGCCGACGGCGCGTTGTCGTTGAGCAGCAGCGTCTCGGCATCCGGCGCCTGTTCGTAGACGGCGATGCCGATGTCATTCAGCGTCGCGACCAGCGTGTCGATCGTTTCCGAATCGACCATGTCGTCCGGCAGGTGATCGTTGATCTCCGCGTAGGTCAGGTAGCCGCGCGACTTGCCGAGCTTGATCAGCGCCTTGAGCTTCTGGCGACGCAGCTCGAGCTCCTCTTCGGTCCCCTGCTGGGTCGAGGCGAACTCCTTGAGCAGGGCCTTTTCCTTGGCCTTGCGGTCCTTGGCTTTCTGCTTTTCGGTCTTCGGCGCGGCTGCGGGCGTCGCAGCACGCATGTCGTTCTCGTAAAACTCTTCAGTCACGTCGTCTGTTGTGCTGTCGTCGTGCTGCATCTCGGCCTTGGGCTTGCGGCCGCGCTTTTTCGGCTCCGGCTTGATTGCCGGGGCAGCGGGACGCTCGGATGCAACGGATGCAGGGGTCGCGGTGCGCGCCTTGGATGCCGTCGCGGTGCTGTCCGCCTTGGCGGCTCCGCTCTTGGCGCCGGCTGCTGCCGCTCGCTTGCTCTCGACTTCGGTATTCTGCTGTTTCGCCACGGTGATACTCTTGCCTTTCACTGGTGCAGACACGGCAACCTTGCCGCTCGTACTGGCGCCCTCGCGTGCCGAAGTCGAGGCCTGTGTTTCTTTGGATGTGCGAGTCCTGGCAGGAGTCGTCACGGCGGGCGCTTGCGCGCTACGCACGGACTTGGATGGCGCAGACCGGGCTGGTGTCCTGACTGGCGCGGTCGATGTCTTCGCCGCCGTCGTTTTCGCAGACGCCTTGCCGCTCCCTGATTGGGGAGCCTTCGTTGTAACCTTTTCGGTTGCTTTGGCCTTTGCCATTGGCACGCTCACTTTCACCAGAACTGGGAAGAAAGATTTCGCAATCCAAACCGGCTATTGTAGCACGCCACGGATAGCCGGCTTCCTGTCAGGTGGGGTTTTCACCTGAAAAATCAAGGCTTAAGCTCGGCGGTGCCGGCCTAGCCCCTCATCCAACGCCTGATACTGCCTCCCGGTTGATAGCCGTTGCGCCGCGACGCCTCAGCCAAGTTGACGCCGCCGGTGGATCTCGCCCACCAGCCAGCGCATGCGCTGCTTGGCCGCCTCATCGGCGGTCCCTGCCACCACTTCGGCCTGCAGCATGTCGAGTTCGCGCCGCAATGGCTCGGCCAGCAGCTTGGTGATGGCGGCATCGAACTCCTGTGTGGCAGGCGCCTCTTCGATCTCTTCCTTCAGCACGGCGGTACGCGCGGCCGCATACAGCTCGGCGTATGGCGATTGGGCCAATTGCTCGCTGAACGCCGCGAAATTCACCTCACCCTGCAGGCCGTCGCACGTCGACACCAGATGAGTCAGCACTTCGCTCTCTGCGCCCATGCCGCCTTCGCCATCCAGCAGCAAGGCACGGGCGTCTTCGTCGAGCCGCGCCGACAGTGCCGGATAGCACATCAGCAACTGGATCACGCGCTGCTCGAGGCCGGTCGGTGCCTGCCGCCTCGCCCGCGGACGCGGCTTCTCGAAACGGCCCACACGGGCCGGATCGCTGCGCAGGCCGCAGATGGCTTCGATCTCGGCAGGTGTCGTACCCGTTGCATCGGCAAGTTCGCGCACAATCTGTAGCCGCAGTCCGCCGGCCGGCATCGCCTGCAGCAGCGGCTTGGCCTCGTACTGGGCGCGGGCACGGCCCTCGGGCTGGCGCAGGTCAAGCTCCTCGGTCACCGACTGCAGCAGGAAGCGCGACAGCGGCATGGCGTTGCGCACCTGCGTGGCAAAGGCCTCGGTGCCCTCTTCGCGCACGTAGCTGTCTGGATCGTGCTCGGCCGGCAGGAACAGGAACCGGATGGTCTTGTTGTCGGCGACGTGCGGCAGGCAGGCTTCGAGTGCCCTTCGCGCCGCACGGCGGCCGGCGGCATCGCCATCGAACGAGAACACCACCGCGTCGGTCTGGCGCAGCAACTTCTGCACGTGCACGGGGGTGCATGCCGTGCCGAGCGTAGCGACGGCATTGGCAAAACCGAGCTGGGCCAGTGCCACGACGTCCATATACCCTTCGACCACCAATACGTAGCCGGTTTCCCGGATGGCATGGCGCGCCTCGAACAGGCCGTACAGTTCGGTCCCCTTGCTGAACAGCGGGGTTTCGGGCGAGTTCAGGTACTTGGGTTCGCCCTGCCCCATTACGCGGCCGCCGAAGCCGATCACGGCCCCCTTGGTGTTGCGGATGGGGAACATGATGCGATCGCGGAAACGGTCATAGCGCCGCGGCTTGCCGTCGGGATCGCGCTTGTCGCTTTCGATCAGCAGGCCTGATTCGACCAGCGGCGCGGCAATAGTGTCATCGCGATAGCTGCCGAACACCGCTTCCAGCCCCTGCCAGTCGTCTGGCGCATAGCCCAGGCCAAACTGTGCGGCGATCTCGCCGGTCAGCCCGCGCCCCTTCAGGTACTGAATCGCCTGCGGCGCGGTGCGCAGCTGCCGGCGGTAGAAGTCGGTCGCGCGGGTCATGGCGTCGGACAGCGCAACCGAACGGGCCTGCTGTTCGGCGCGCTGGCCCGGTGGCAGCCGGTCGCGCTCTTCCGGCACGGTCATGCCGACCGACTGGGCCAGCTCGCGCACCGCCTCCGGGTAGGACTGGCCGGAGTACTCCATCAGGAAACCGATGGCCGAGCCATGCGCGCCGCAACCGAAGCAGTGATAGAACTGCTTGGTCGGCGAGACCGTGAAAGACGGCGATTTCTCGTTATGGAAGGGGCATAGCCCCATGAAATTCGCGCCGCCCTTCTTCAGCTGCACATACTTGCCCACCACATCGACAATGTCGACACGGTTGAGCAGGTCCTGAATAAAGGATTGCGGAATCACCCGACTGACCGTCCCGAGGCTTGGCCGTCCCGCGACGGGAGGCAATTTCTAGGAATGCGTGACCGGTGCGGCGCCCGGTTGCTATCGGAATATTGTAGTGCAGCGCGATCAGGCCGCCCGCAATGTTGACAACTCCGTGCATCTACGCCAAATCCGACGGATCCGGCATGCTTCACGCCTATATCTGATTAAATCAGTACTTACTTCGGAGCCAGCGCCGCCTTGACCAGGGCCGACACGGCCGTCATGTCGGCACGGCCGGCGAGCTTGCCCTTGAGCACGCCCATGACCTTGCCCATGTCCTGCGGGCCGGCCGCCCCGGTGGCGGCGACCGCTTGCTGGACTTCGGCGGCGACTTCGGCCTCGGAGAGCGCGGCGGGCATATAGACCTTCAGTACCTCGACTTCGGCCAGTTCCTTGTCGGCCAGGTCGTTGCGGCCCGCCTGCTGGAACTGGGAGATCGAGTCCTTGCGTTGCTTGATCAGCTTCTCGACCACGGCCAGCACGGCGGTATCGTCAAGCTCCGTGCGCTCGTCGACCTCGCGCTGCTTGATCGCGGCCAGCAGCAGGCGGATGGTGCCGAGGCGCTCCGCTTCGCGGGCGCGCATGGCGGTCTTCATGTCTTCGCTGATACGGGCTTTGAGGGACATCGTGATCTTCCAGAAAGTGTGCGGACACTCACAGGTGGCGGTGAAAGCCGCTCGCTGCAAGGCCCATAACGCAAAAACCCGCCGAAGCGTGCGCCACAGCGGGTTGATGCAAGCGTGAGGCCCGCTTCAGTACAGCTTCTTCGGCAGCATCTGGCTGCGAATGCGCTTGTAATGACGCTTTTCAGCGGCGGTCTTCTTGCGCTTGCGCTCGGCGGTGGGCTTTTCGTAAAACTCGCGCGCCCGCAATTCAGGGATCCGTGCGTTCTTTTCGATGGTGCGCTTGAAACGGCGCAAGGCGACTTCAAAAGGCTCGTTTTCCTTGAGGCGGATCGTAGTCATTTGGCCAGAAAATTAGATTTTCGGGATAGCGGCTTTACGAAGTTCTGGATTGTAGCACCAAGCCCCGGGCACGGAAGTGGCGCGCAACGGACACTGAAAAAGCGACGTTCCGGCCCCATCAGGGCCGATGATCAGGCCACGGATTGCCCGGCGGCCGCGCTGCGGCTGGCCTCGGCCACCGCCTTGCCCGCGGCGACGCCGGACGCCCAGGCCCATTGGAAGTTGTAGCCACCCAGCCAGCCGGTCACATCGACGACCTCGCCGATGAAGTAGAGCCCTGGCACCTCGCGTGCCATCATCGTCGTCGAGGACAGCGCGCGCGTATCGACGCCGCCGATTGTCACTTCAGCCTTGCGATAACCTTCGGTGCCCGACGGCACGATGCGCCAGCCGTTGAGCGATGCGCCAAGCTTGCGCAGTCCCTTGTCCGTGACATCGTGCAGCGGCATGGCGGCATCGACGCCGGCGGCCGCGCACCATGCGTCGGCCAGCCGCGCCGGCAGCCGCTGCGCCATCAGGTTGCCAAGGTGCTTGCGGCTGCCGCCCTTCTGCTCCAGCAGCCAGGCCGCGGCGTCTTCGCCGTCGAACAGGTCGATGGCGATCGGCGTGCCCGGCTTCCAGTAGCTCGAGATCTGCAACACCGCCGGCCCGGACAACCCACGGTGGGTCCACAGCAGGTCTTCCCGGAACGCGCCGGCCGTCTTGCCGTTGCCGGTGACGACATCCACTTCCAGCGACACCCCGGCCAGCGGCGCGAACGGGGCCCAGTCCTTGCCATCGAAGGTCAGCGGCACCAGCGCCGGCCGGGTTTCGGCGACGCCGAGCCCGAACTGGCGCGCGATGCGGTAGCCGAAGTCGGTGGCGCCGATCTTGGGGATCGACAGGCCGCCGGTCGCCACCACCAGTGCGCCGGCGCGGATCGTGCCGGTGGAGGTCAGCAGCAGGAAGTCGTCGCCCTCGCGGCGAATCTCTGTCACAGAACAGCCGGTCTGCCAGCGTACGCGGCCGGTGTCGCATTCCGCGCGCAGCATGGCGATCACATCCTCGGCGCTGTCATTGCAGAACAGCTGGCCGCGATGCTTCTCATGCCAGGCAATGCCATGGCGGCGCATCAGGTCGAGGAAGTCCTGTGGCGTGTAGCGGGCCAGCGCCGAACGGCAGAAGTGCGGATTGGACGACAGGTAGTTGGCCGGCCCCGCCTGCAGGTTGGTGAAATTGCAGCGACCGCCGCCGGAAATGCGGATTTTCTCGGCCAGCCTGGTGGCGTGATCGACCAGCACCACGCTGGCGCCGTTCTGTCCGGCGACGGCGGCGCACATCATGCCGGCCGCGCCCGCGCCCAGCACGGCCACGTCATACCGGCCCGTCCGGGTTCCCGTCGCCCCGCTCATTGCTCGCCTCGCCAATCCATCTGTTGCCACCGCTCAAGAAAGGGCAGATTGTAGCGAAAAGCACGCCGCACGCCGCTGTGCTACCCTGCGCGCTTCCTGCAACCTGTTGTTTCGACGGCCGTTTCGCCTTTTGCGGCGGCCTTCGGCTTCTTCCTCATGCTTGTCCTCGGCATCGAATCTTCCTGCGACGAAACCGGGCTGGCCCTCTACGACACCGAGGCCGGCCTGTTGGCGCATGCACTGCATTCGCAGATCGCCATGCACCGCGATTATGGTGGCGTGGTCCCCGAACTTGCCTCGCGCGACCATATCCGCCGTGTGCTGCCATTGCTCGAGCAGGTGCTGGCCGACGCCGGCCGCACCCGCCAGGACATCGACGCCATCGCCTTTACCCAGGGGCCGGGCCTTGCCGGCGCGCTGCTGGTCGGCGCCTCGGTGGCCAATGCGCTGGGTTTTGCGCTGAACGTGCCGATGGTCGGCGTGCACCACCTCGAGGGCCACCTGCTGTCGCCGCTGCTGACGCGCGAGCCGCCGCCGTTCCCGTTCGTGGCGCTGCTGGTGTCTGGCGGGCATACCCAGCTGATGGACGTGCGCGGCGTCGGCGACTACACGCTGCTGGGCGAGACGCTGGACGATGCCGCGGGCGAGGCCTTCGACAAGACCGCCAAGCTGCTCGGCCTGGGGTATCCCGGCGGGCCGGAGGTGTCGCGACTGGCCGAGTTCGGCACGCCGGGCGCGTTCGCGCTGCCGCGGCCGATGCTGCATTCAGGCAATCTCGATTTTTCCTTCGCGGGGCTGAAGACCGCGGTGCTGACGCAAACCCGCAAGCTGTCCAATACCTGCGAGCAGGACCGGGCCAACCTGGCGCGGGCCTTTGTCGACGCGATCGTCGATGTGCTGGCGGCCAAGTCGTTCGCAGCACTGAAGCAGACCGGCCACAAGCGGCTGGTGGTGGCCGGCGGCGTCGGCGCCAACCGGCAGCTGCGCGAGCGGCTGGACCAGCTCGGCAAGCAACGCAGGATCGACGTCTATTACCCTGACCTGGCGTTCTGCACCGATAACGGCGCGATGATTGCGTTTGCCGGCGCGATGCGGTTGCAGGCGGCGCCGGAGCTGGCGCGGCGCGAGTATGGCTATGGCGTGACGCCGAGGTGGGATCTTGCGGATATCCGGTTGCCGTCCGCAGCTTGATGGGTCTCTCGCCAATGAAAAAGCCACCGCGTGCGGTGGCTTTTTCTATATCGGCGGCAACCGGATCAGCTCACCCGCTTGTCCCGCTCGATCACCGCATACGCGCTGTGGTTGTGGATCGACTCGAAGTTCTCCGCCTCCAGCACATAGGCCACGATGCGGTCATCCGCATTCAGCCGCATCGCGATATCGCGCACCAGGTCTTCGACGAACTTGGGGTTCTCGTACGCACGCTCGGTCACGAATTTCTCGTCCGGGCGTTTGAGCAGCCCCCACAGTTCGCACGACGCCTCTTCCTCGGCCATCCGCACCAGCGCTTCCACCGGCAGCTCTGCGGCCAGTTCCACGTCCATCGTGATATGCGAGCGCTGGTTATGCGCGCCGTACTGCGAGATCTTCTTCGAGCACGGGCACAGGCTGGTCACCGGCACCATTGCCTTCAGGAACACGCGCGTCCGGCCGTTGCGCACTTCGCCGGTCAGCGTGACCTCATAGTCCAGCAGCGACTGCACGCCCGACACCGGCGCGATCTTGCTGATGAAGTACGGGAAGGTGACCTCGATGCGGCCCGCCTCGGCTTCCAGCTTCTCCAGCATCTTGTCGAGCAGCAGGCGGAAGCTGGCCAGCTCCAGCGGCGCGCGCTCTTCTTCCAGCAGCGCGACGAAGCGCGACATATGCGTGCCCTTCTGGTCCGCCGGCAGGTGCACGTCGAGGTTGAAGGTACCCACGCTCGGCACGGTGCCGGTCGGGGTCTTCAGGGTCACGGGATATCGCACGCCCTTGACACCGACGCGCTGGATGGGGATCTGGCGGGTGTCGAGGCTCGACTGGACGTCGGGCATCACGAAGGCGGGATTGATGTCATTCATCTACGGTTTCCTCCAGGGCTGCGCCAGCGTCTGAGTGGCTCGCACAGGTCCTTACGGTCGCGGCATTTTCGCAGTCCATCCATGCCGCGCAACGAGTGTGAAACCACGGGACCGGCACAGGGCGCGCCGACCCGCAGCTGCGAACACAAAAAGGGGGAGTTTAAGGGAATTTGGGCGCACTCGTTGCCGAGGGCTGAATCCCCTTGGCCGGCGCGGGTGATCTCAGCCACCCGCACGGGAACACGCCGGCAGCGGTCAGGCCACGCGCGAAGCGACCGTGACCTTGGGCTGGTCCAGGCCGAAGCGCTGCCGCACCGAGCGCTCGATGCCGGCTGCGTCCAGCCCGCACTGCTGCAGCAGGTAGGCCGGGTCGCCATGGTCGACGAAACGGTCGGGCAGGCCCAGTACCAGCACCGGGATATCGATGCCGGCTTCGGCGAGCGCCTCGAGCACAGCGCTGCCCGCGCCGCCCATCACGCTGCCCTCTTCCACCGTGACCAGGAAGTCGTTCCCGGCGGCCAGGCGCTTGACCAGCTCCACGTCGAGCGGCTTGACGAAGCGCATGTCGGCGACGGTCGCATCCAGCGCCTCGGCTGCACCCAGGGCCGGATGCAGCATCGAGCCGAAGGCCAGGAAGCCGACACGCTGGCCGGCGCGCCCGGTGCCTTCGCGGCGCACCACGCCCTTGCCGACCGGCACGCCGGCCAGTTCGGCGGCAATCACCGCACCCGGGCCGGAGCCGCGCGGATAGCGCACCGCGGTAGGACAAGTCTGGTGGAACGCCGTGGTCAGCAGCTGGCGGCACTCGTTTTCATCCGACGGCGTCATCACCATCATGTTGGGGATGCAGCGCAGGTAGGCGATATCGTAGGCACCCGCGTGGGTGGCGCCGTCGGCGCCGACCAGGCCGGCGCGGTCCAGCGCGAACACCACCGGCAGGTTCTGCAGCGCCACGTCATGGATCAACTGGTCATAGCCGCGCTGCAGGAAGGTGGAGTAGATCGCCACCACCGGCTTCAGGCCCTCGCAGGCCAGGCCGCCGGCGAAGGTCACCGCGTGCTGCTCGGCGATGCCGACGTCGTAGTAACGGTCCGGGAAGCGCTTCTCGAACTCGACCATGCCCGAGCCTTCGCGCATCGCCGGGGTAATGCCGACCAGGCGCTTGTCGGCGGCGGCCATGTCGCACAGCCATTCGCCGAACACCTGCGTATACGTTTTGCGCGCGGGCTTGGCGGCCGGGCGGATGCCTTCGGCCGGGTTGAACTTGCCCGGGCCGTGGTACAGGATCGGGTCGGCCTCGGCCAGCTTGTAGCCCTGGCCCTTCTTGGTCACCACGTGCAGGAACTGCGGGCCCGCCCCTTCCAGCGCGCGCTCGCGGATGTTCTGCAGCGTCGGCACCAGCGAGTTCAGGTCGTGGCCATCGATCGGGCCGATGTAATTGAAGCCGAATTCCTCGAACAGCGTCGCCGGCACCATCATGCCCTTGGCGTGTTCCTCGAAGCGCTTGGCAAATTCCAGCACCGGCGGCGCCACCGACAGCACCTTCTCGATGCCCTTCTTGGTGGCCGCATAGAACTGGCCGCTCAGCAGCCGCGCCAGGTGGCGGTTGAGCGCGCCCACCGGCGGCGAGATCGACATGTCGTTGTCGTTGAGCACCACCACCAGCGGCAGGTCCTTGTACACGCCGGCGTTGTTCAGCGCCTCGAAGGCCATGCCCGCGGTCATGGCGCCATCGCCGATCACCGCCACCGAGACGCGCTTCTGGCCCAGCGTGCGCGCGCCCAGCGCCATGCCAAGCGCGGCCGAGATCGAGGTCGACGAATGCGCGGTGCCGAAGGTGTCGTACTCGCTCTCGCTGCGGCGCGGGAAGCCCGAGATGCCGCCCCACTGGCGCAGCGTGCCCATGCGCTCGCGGCGCCCGGTCAGGATCTTGTGCGGGTAGCTCTGGTGGCCCACGTCCCACACCAGCCGGTCATCGGGAGTGTTGAAGACGTAATGCAGTGCGATGGTCAGTTCGACCGTGCCGAGGTTCGAAGAGAGGTGCCCGCCGGTCTGCGAGACCGATTCCAGCACGTAGGCGCGCAGCTCTTCGGCCAGCGTCTGTAGCTCGCGCCGGTCCAGCTTGCGCAGGTCTGCGGGGGCGTCGATCTTCTTGAGGAGTGCGTAGGTCATAGTGTCCGTTCGGCCGCCGGATTCTTTCGTCCGGCTCGTCAATTCAGTGTGTGCGCAGCACGATCAGATCCGCCAGGTCGGCCAGGCGGGCCGCGCGGCTGCCAAAGCCGGCCAGCGCCGCATGCGCCTCGGTGCGCAACGCCCCGGCCAGGTCGCGCGCCGCCGCCAGCCCCATCAGCGACACGTAGGTCGGCTTGTCGTGCGCGGCGTCCTTGCCGGCGGTCTTGCCCAGCGTGGCGGTATCCGCGGTGACGTCCAGAATATCGTCAACCACCTGGAACGCCAATCCCACCGCCGCCGCATACTTGTCCAGCTCGGCCAGCCCGCTGGCGTCGATTTCGCCACACAGCGCGCCCATGCGCACGCTGGCGCGCAGCAGCGCACCGGTCTTCATCCGGTGCATGGCCTCGAGCGCGCCGCGCGTCATGGCGCGGCCCACGTTCTGCAGGTCGATCGCCTGGCCGCCGGCCATGCCGGTCGAACCCGATGCCTGCGCCAGCTCGGCCACCAGCTTCAGCCGTGCCGCGGGGCTCAGTACGTCGGCGCCGGCCAGCACGATGAAGGCCTGGGTCTGCAGCGCATCGCCCACCAGCAGCGCGGTGGCCTCATCGTAAGCCTTGTGCACGGTAGGCCGGCCGCGGCGCAGGTCGTCGTCGTCCATGCACGGCATGTCGTCGTGGACCAGCGAGTAGGCGTGGATCATCTCCACCGCGCAAGCCGCCGCATCGCAGGCTGCGGGGTCGGCCCCGCTGACCTCGCCGGCAGCATGCACCAGCAGCGGCCGCACGCGCTTGCCGCCGCTCAGTGCAGCATAGCGCATGGCTTCGTGCAGCGTATGCGGCACGGTGTTGGCATCGGGCAACGCCGCCCGCAGCGCGGCTTCGGTACGGGCGCCCTGCGCCTGCATCCACTGGGCGAAATCGGTCATGCCTCGTCCGCCCCCTGCGCGCCATTGATCCCGTTGGCCCCGTTGCCTTCGCCGGCGAGCGGCTTCAGTACCTCGCCTTCCAGCACCCTGACCTGCTGCTCCACGCGCTCCAGCTTCTGCTGGCAGTAGCGCACCAGCTCGGCGCCGCGGCGGTAGGCCGCCAGCGAGGCCTCGAGCGGCAGTTCGCCGCTCTCCATGCTGGCCACCAGGGTCTCGAGCTCGGCCATCGCCGCTTCATAGGAAGCGGGCGGCGCGGAGTCCGTGATGGTGTTTTCGGTCTGGACCGCGGCGGTCGTCGTCTTTGGCATGTAGGGCCCTGAAAATATGGCGCCGGGGGAAAACCCGGATGGGGAAGCCCGGATTTTACGCCAAAGCCGGCGCTTGCCCCATCCTTGAGCACGCGCGCGGAGTGCCGCCGGGGCATATGTGACTTGTGCGCTTGGGTCGTCTTTCCGAATGCGGCCGGTACGGCACCCCAATGACGACCCGGGTCGACTTTTTCGCTAAAAACGCAAAAAAATCAGTCCCTTAACTTTTTGGGTCGGGTACAATCTCCCGCTCGCCGCGAGGGTCTGGCGCATCCTTGCCAAACCCGCGGCTGTCTTTCCCAAATCGATTCAATTTTCGATGGTTGGGTTGTTCACTGCTTTCACCTGTTCATCTGGGAGTGGGGATAATGTCCAATCTCAGCACCGCGCTCAAGTTGGCGCCGGCTGATACGCAACTGCCCGTCGGCGTCTACTTCGACGAAACGCTGCATCAACAAGAACTCGAACTGCTGTTCAGGCAAGGCCCGGGCTACGTCGGCCACGAACTGATGGTTCCGGAGGTCGGCGACTACCACACGCTCAAGGCCGAGGACGAGGGCCGCATGCTGGTGCGCAATGCCGCCGGCGTGGAACTGATGTCCAACGTGTGCCGCCACCGCCAGGCCATCATGCTCAACGGCCGCGGCAACAAGCAGAACATCGTCTGCCCCCTGCACCGCTGGACCTACGACCTCAAGGGCGAACTGCTCGGCGCGCCGCATTTCGACCAGCAGCCGTGCCTGCACCTGAAGCGCTCCCCACTGCAGAACTGGAACGGGCTGCTGTTCGACGGCAAGCGTGACGTGCGTGCCGACCTCGCCAGATTGGGCGTGGCCCAGGACCTGAACTTCGACGGATACATGCTCGACCACGTCGAGGTGCACGACTGCGACTACAACTGGAAGACCTTTATCGAGGTCTATCTGGAGGATTACCACGTCGTGCCGTTCCATCCGGGGCTCGGCAGCTTTGTCTCGTGCGACGACCTGAAATGGGAGTTCGGCGAATGGCACAGCGTGCAGACCGTGGGCCTGCATGCGGGCCTGAAGCGCCCCGGCAGCCCGACGTACCAGAAATGGCACGACGCGGTGCTGCGCTTCAACAACGGCGTGCTGCCCAAGCACGGCGCGATCTGGCTGACCTACTACCCCAACATCATGGTGGAGTGGTACCCGAACGTGCTGGTGATCTCGACGCTGCACCCGCTGGGTCCGCGCAAGACCCGCAACGTGGTGGAGTTCTACTACCCCGAGGAAATCGCGCTGTTCGAGCGCGAATTCGTCGAGGCCGAGCGCGCCGCCTATATGGAAACCTGCGTCGAGGACGACGAGATCGCCGAGCGCATGGACGCCGGCCGGCTGGCGCTGATGAAGCGCGGCACCAGCGAGGTCGGGCCATACCAGTCGCCGATGGAAGATGGCATGCAGCACTTCCACGAGTGGTATCGCCGCGCCATGTCATACCAGGGCTAGTGCGATAACCGCACGCCTTGCGCCATCACGGACCGCTGCGGCGGTCCGTTTTGCTTTAGGGCGCGATGTGCGCTGATAGAATCATTGCTCCGCAATGCCGGGCCGAACCGTCGCCGCCCGCGTCTTTCGCAAGACCCTCGCAACACCACGCCACACCTCGCCCCCGCGCCCCCGCCATGCAATCGCTCTGGATGCTGTTCGCCGCCTTCTCGTTCTCGTTGATGGGGGTGGGCGTCAAGCTGGCATCCGACCTGTACACCACCGGCGAAATCGTGTTCTACCGTGGCCTGATCAGCGTGGTCATCATGTGGGTGCTGTTGTCGTCGCGCGGCGTGCCGGTGCGCACGCCGTACATGCTGTCGCATATCAAGCGCAGCGTGTTCGGGGTCACCGCACTGATGCTGTGGTTCACCTCGATCACGCTGCTGCCGCTGGCGACCGCGATGACGCTGAACTACATGTCGCCGGTGTGGATCGCGCTGATCCTCGGCGCCAGCGCCGCCCTGGCCGGCACCGCCGGCAATGCCGACCGGCGCCTGGTGCTGGCGATCCTGCTGTCCTTTGCCGGCGTGATCTGCCTGCTGCAGCCGTCGGTTGGCAAGGACCAGCTTACCGGCGGCCTTGTCGGCCTGATCTCCGGGGTCTTTACCGCGCTGGCGTATGTCGAGGTGCGCCAGCTTGGCCAGCTGGGCGAGCCCGAGGGCCGCATCGTGTTCTATTTCTCGCTGGTCGGCATGATCGCCGGCCTGGCGTGGATGCTGATCTCGGGCGTGAGCCCGCATACCTGGTATGGCGTCGGCCTGCTGCTGGCCATCGGCATCCTGGCGACGCTGGGCCAGACCGCGATGACGCGCGCCTACAAGCGCGGCAACACCCTGCTGACCGCCAACCTGCAATATGCCGGCATCGTCTTTTCCAGTGTGTGGGGCATGCTGATCTGGTCCGACCAGCTCAACTGGCTGTCGTGGCTGGGCATGGGGCTGATCATCGCCAGCGGCATCGCCACCACGCTGATGCGCGCCCGCCAGGGCACCGACGCCAAGCCAACGCCGGCCACGCCGGTCAAGTCGCCGGAGGCGGAAGTGCATCCCGAGGTGTAGCATCCGTTAAGCTTTCGTTCCCTTCGCTTGCTACAGGATTCCCATGCAGAAACCGCTGATTTCCGTCACCGCACTGCAGGCGCTGCTGGCCGGCAACGGCCGGTGCGTCGTGATCGACTGCAGCTTCGACCTGGCCAACCCCGCCGCCGGCCGCGAGGCGTACCACGCCGGCCACCTGCCGGGCGCGTTCTACCTGCACCTGGACAACGAACTTTCGGGCCGCAAGACCGGCAGCAACGGCCGCCATCCCCTGCCCGACGCCGACGACTTCGTCGCGCGGCTGCAGGCGCTGGGCGTGGAAGACGACACCCCGGTGGTGGCCTACGACGCGCAGGGCGGCATGTTCGCCGCCCGGCTGTGGTGGCTGCTGCGCTGGATCGGCCATGGCGAGGTCGCGGTGCTGGACGGCGGCAAGGACGCCTGGATCAAGGCGGGCATGCCGCTGGAGCATGAGGCCACCCCGGAGCCTGAGTTTCCCGGCAAGATCTCGCGCCGCGAATCGCTGGTGCCGACGGTGGACGCCGCCGCCCTGCTCGCCAACCTCGACCGCGCCGCGCTGCTGGTTGTCGACGCACGCGCGCCCGACCGCTTCCGCGGCGAGAACGAAACGCTGGATCCGGTCGGAGGCCATATTCCCGGGGCCGTCAACCGCTTCTTCAAGGACAACCTCGACGCCGAAGGCCGTTTCAAGTCGCCGGAAACGCTGCGCGCCGAGTTCGGCGCCGTGCTGGGCCAGCGCGCGCCCGCGCAGGCGGTGATGCAGTGCGGTTCAGGCGTCACGGCCTGCCACAACCTGCTGGCGCTGGAAGCGGCCGGACTGGGCGGCGCGGCGCTCTATCCGGGCTCGTGGAGCGAATGGTGCGCCGACCCGGCGCGCCCGGTGGCGACCGCCACCTGACGATCCGGGCCTGACGATCCTGCCTAGTGCGAAGTTGCCACCGGCGCGGCGCCGCCGTGCCCGTGGCTGTGCCGCTCGTGCACGCCGTTGGTGATAAAAACGATCGCCGAAATCCCCGCGGCCACCAGCACCACCTGGATCGCCGACTCGCGCCAGCGCGGCTTGCGCTGCATCTGCGGCATCAGGTCGCTGACGGCGATATAGAGGAAGCTGCTGGCGGCGATCACCAGCACGTAAGGGACCCAGCCGCTCATCTCGTCGAGCAGGAAATACCCGACCAGGCCGCCGGCGAGGGCCGCCACGCTCGACAGCAGATTGAAGGCGAAGGCGCGCGCCTTGGAGAAGCCGGCGTTGAGCAGCACGATGAAGTCGCCCACTTCCTGCGGGATCTCGTGCGCGGCGATCGCCAGCGCAGTGACCACGCCGATATGCGGGTCGGCCAGGAAGGCCGCCGCGATCACGATGCCGTCGGCAAAGTTATGGAAGGTGTCGCCCACCAGGATGGTCAGGCCGCTGCGCCCCGCCTCTTCGCGGTCATGGCCGTGGTGGTGGTGGTGCCCGTCGCCCTCGTGGTGGTGCGAGTGGCGCAGCAGCGAAATCTTCTCCAGCAGGAAGAAGCCCAGCAGCCCCGCCAGCAGCGTGCCGAACAGCGCGCGCGGGTCGGCGCCGGACTCGAACGCCTCCGGCAGCGAATGCAGCAGCGCGGTGGCAAGCAGCACGCCCACCGAGAAGCTCACCATGCGCTCGACCACGCGGGACGCCACCGTCAGCGACAGCAGCGCCGCCCCGAAGATGCTGCCCACGCCCGAGATCATGGCGGCGAGCAGGATGTACAAAAGCGTCGAATGGATGATGGGCTCCCAGGTGGCGACGCTGCCGGCCTTTCAGCCATCCCTTACGTACCTTAAGCACCTTAAAGCACGCCAAGCAGCCCCGCCGTTCCGCCCGCATTGCGCCGGGCGGCAAACGCAACAATGTTGCAATAACTCAAAGGCCGCATTGTACGTATCCGCCGGGACTTTGCAATCCTGCTGTCGGCCAGGTCACCCCGAACGGATCACGCCACGCCCTGCTGCTTGAACCAGGCCAGGCACTTTTGCCAGCCGTCCTTGGCGTCCGCCTCGCGGTAGCTGGGACGGTAATCGGCGTGAAAAGCATGGCCGGACTCGGGATAGATGACGAAGCGCGAGGCCTTGGCGTCAGGGTCGGGCGACGCCGCCAGCGCAGCCTTCATCTTCTCCACATGCTCCAGCGGGATGCCGGTGTCCTTGCCGCCGTACAGGCCGAGCACCGGCGCATGCAGCTGGCCGACAAGGTCGATCGGGTTCTTTGGCTTCAGCGGCGCCGGCTCGGGCGACAGCTGGCCGTACCCGGCCACGGCGGCCTTGAGCTGGCGGCTGTGCGCCGCGAACAGCCAGGCGATGCGGCCGCCCCAGCAAAAGCCGGTGATGCCGAGCCGCGACACGTCGCCGCCATTGGTTCGGGCCCAGGCCACCGCGGCGTCGAGGTCGCCCATGACCTGGGCGTCGGAGACCTTGGCGATCACCTCGCGCTGCAGTTCCTGGATGGAACCGAAGCTCTGCGGGTCGCCCTGGCGGGCGAACAGCTCGGGCGCGATCGCCAGGTAGCCAAGCTTGGCGAAGCGCCGGCAGATATCGGCAATGTATTCATGCACGCCAAAGATTTCGCTGACGACCAGCACCACCGGCAGGTTCTTCTTGCCTTCGGGCTGGGCCCGGTAGACAGGCATGTTGAAGCCCCCGGACGGAATCGTGACCTCGCCGGCGGTCAGGCCGGCGAAATCGGTCTTGATCGCCTGCTGGGCCATCACCGGCAGGGCGGCTGCGGCGAAGGCGGAACCGAGCGCGGTCTTGACGAAGCCGCGGCGGTCGAAGGTCTGGCCGGGGACGAGGCTTTCCACTTCAGGTTTGAGCATGCGTGTCTCCAGGAACGTGGGTGGCTGGCGCGCCAAAAATCGCCAGCCACCGATTCTAAGCAGACATGACGCTTCGTGCGCGTGCTGGCACGACGTTCCGCTCAGTGCAGCCTCGGGGCAGCCTCAGTGCAATTTCACCCGCGGGCTGGTCTTGCTGCGCAGCCAGTGCGACACGGTATCCAGCGCCATGCCGACCGCACCGTGCAGCGCCATCACGTGCATCCGGTACAGCGAGGTGTACATGACACGCGCCATCAGCCCTTCGATAAACATCGAGCCGCCGATCAGCCCGCCCATCAGGCTGCCCACCGCGCTGAAGTGTCCCAGCGACACCAGCGAACCGAAGTCCTTGAAAGCGAACGACGGCAGCGGCTTGCCTTCGAGCCGCGCGCACAGCGCCTGGTAGAGGAAGGTCGCCTGCTGGTGCGCCGCCTGCGCGCGCGGCGGCACCGAGGTCTGCTTCTCAGGCCACGGGCAGCTGGCGCAGTCGCCGAAGGCGAAGATGTCGGGATCGCCCTCGCTCTGCAGCGTTGGGCCGACCACGACCTGGCCCTGGCGGCTGGTCGGCAGGGCCAGCGTGGCCAGCACCTGCGGCGCGGTAATGCCCGCGGCCCATACCGTGAGGTCGGCATCGATGGTCTTGCCGCTGGCGGTCAGCACAGCCTGCGGCGTGACCTCGGTGACGCGCTCGCTGGTAAAGACATCGACATCGAGCTTCTTCAGCAGCTTGGCGGTTTCTGCGGAGACGCGCTCCGACAGCGCCGGCAGGATGCGCGGGCCGGCCTCGATCACATGGATGCGCACGTCGCGGCGCGGATCGAGGCGGTGCAGGCCATAGGCGCTGAGCACATGCGCGGTGTTGCGCAGCTCGGCCGACAGTTCGACGCCGGTGGCGCCGGCTCCGATGATGGCCACGTCCACGCGCGGACGGCCATCCTCGCCCATGCGCCCGCGCCCGTTCTGCGCGCGCACGCAGGCGGCGATCAGGCGCTTGCGGAAGCGTTCCGCCTGCGCCACGGTATCGAGCGCGATGGCGTGTTCGGCGGCGCCGGGCACGCCGAAGAAATGGGTGACGCAGCCGATCGACAGCACCAGCGTGTCGTACGGCAGCTCGCGCGCGGGCAGCAGCTCCGCGCCGTCCTGGTCATTGCAGGCCGACACCGCGATGGTCTTGCGCGTGCGGTCGATGCCGGTCAGCTCGCCCTGCTGGAACTCGAAATGGTGCCAGCGCGCCTGCGCCGCGTATTCGAGCTGGTGCGTGTTCGGATCCATGCTGCCGGCGGCAACTTCATGCAGCAGCGGTTTCCAGATGTGGGTCGGCAGGCGGTCCACCAGGACCACCTGCGCCGTTCCCTTCCTGCCAAGCTTGTCGCCAAGCCTGGTTACCAGTTCCAGCCCTCCTGCCCCGCCGCCGACGACTACGATGCGGTGCGCCTTTGCTTCTGTCATGGTCTACCCGATGCGTATTGTGAAATCCGTGCCTGAGGCATGAACCACAGTCTGCTGCATTGCAGCATGCATGGCAAGCCGCATAAACCGACTCAGCAGTCGCTTCAATCGATACCACCATGCATCGCGGGCGGAGGTTGTCCGCTCAACTTCAATGCGCTTCTTCCCAGTTGGCGCCGCTGCCCACCTCGGCCACCAGCGGCACGCGCAACTGCGCCACCGTGCACATCAGCTCCGGCAGGCGCGCCTTCACCAGTTCCAGCTCATGCTCGGGCACTTCCAGCACCAGTTCATCGTGCACCTGCATGATCTGGCGCGTCTGCAGCCCGTCGCGCTCCAGCCAGCCCTGCACCGCGATCATCGACAGCTTGATCAGGTCGGCGGCCGTGCCCTGCATCGGCGCGTTGATGGCGGCGCGCTCGGCGGCCTGGCGGCGCGGGCCGCTGCCGCCGTTGATGTCGGGCAGCCACAGCCGGCGGCCGAACACGGTCTCGACATAGCCCTGCTCGCGCGCGGTCTGCCGGGTTTCTTCCATGTAGTGCGCCACGCCGGGGTAGCGCATGAAGTAGCGGTCGATATAGTGCTTGGCCGCTTCGCGTTCGATGCCCAGGTTGCTGGCCAGCCCGAACGCGCTCATGCCGTAGATCAGGCCGAAGTTGATGACCTTGGCATAGCGGCGCTGCTCGCTGCTGACCGCATCGCGCTCCACGCCGAAGATCTCGGCGGCGGTGGCGCGGTGGATGTCCTCGCCGTTGGCGAAGGCGCGCAGCAGGTTCTCGTCGCCCGAGATATGGGCCATGATGCGCAGCTCGATCTGCGAGTAGTCGGCCGATACGATCACGCTGCCCGGCTCGGCGATAAAGGCTTCGCGGATGCGGCGGCCCTCCTCGGTGCGCACCGGGATGTTCTGCAGGTTGGGTTCGGTCGATGCCAGCCGGCCCGTCACCGCGGTCGCTTGCCCGTAGCTGGTGTGCACGCGGCCGGTGCGCGCATTGACCATCCTGGGCAGCTTGTCGGTGTAGGTGGACTTGAGCTTGGCCAGGCCGCGGTAGTCGAGCAGCAGCTTGGGCAGCGGGTAGTCCTCGGCCAGCTTCTGCAACACCTCTTCGTCGGTCGACGGTGCGCCGCTGGCGGTCTTCTTCACCACCGGCAGCTTCATCTGGTTGAACAGGATCTCGCCGATCTGCTTGGGCGAACCGAGGTTGAACGGCTGGCCCGCGGCCTCATAGGCGGACTGCTCCAGCGCCAGCATGCGCTGGCCCAGCTCGGCGCTCTGCGCGGCCAGGCGTTCGGCGTCGATCAGCACGCCGTTGCGCTCGATCTTCTGCAGCACCACGGAGACCGGCATCTCGATCTCTTCGTACACCCGGCGCAGCCCCGCGGCGCCTTCCACCTGCGGGAACATCTTGCGGTGCAGGCGCAGCGTCACGTCCGCGTCTTCGGCGGCGTACTCGGTGGCGCGCACCAGGTCGATCTGGTCGAAGCAGATCTGGCCGGCGCCCTTGCCGCACACTTCCTCGTAGGTGATGGTCTTCAGGCTGAGCAGCCGCTCGGCCAGGCTGTCCATGCCGTGGTTGCGGTGCGATGCCAGCACGTAGCTCTGCAGCATGGTGTCGTGCGCCACGCCGCGCAGCGTCAAGCCATGGTTGGCGAAGACGTGGATGTCGTATTTCAGGTTCTGGCCGAGCTTGGGGCGGCTGGCATCCTCGAGCCAGGCGCGCATGCGCTCCAGCACGAATTCACGCGAGAGCTGCCCGTGCTCTGGCAGGCCGGTCACGTCCGGGCCGCGGTGCGCCACCGGGATGTAGCAGGCTTCGCCCGGCGTCACCGACAAGGAGATGCCGACCAGCTGCGCCTTCATGGGGTCGAGCGAATCGGTCTCGGTATCGATCGCTACCAGCGGCGCGGCCTCGATGCGCCGCATCCAGTCTTCCAGCATGCCCTGGGTGGTGACCGTCTCGTAGCGGATCTCGGTGGGCGCGCTCTCTTCCGTTGCCTGGGCCACATTATCAGCGGACGCGGCCGGCGCATCGAACAGGCCGCCCTGTGCCGGTGCCGCGCCCGCGCGGGCGCGGGCCTGCGCGCGCGCCTGGGTACGCGAATCCGGCAGGCGTTCACCGGTGGCCTCGCGCAACCAGGTCTTGAAGCCGTAGCGCTGGAAGAATTCGACCAGCTTGTCCTTGTCCTCGCCGGTCTCGCGCAGCGCGTGGAAATCCGCCACCGCCTTGCTCAGGTCGCAGTCAGTCTTGACCGTGACCAGCTGGCGCGCCATCGGCAGCCAGTCGAGCGTATTGCGCAGGTTTTCGCCGACCACGCCCTTCATGCCCGGCGCGGCGGCCATCACGCCGTCGAGCGAGCCATGCTCGGCCAGCCATTTGACTGCGGTCTTGGGGCCCACCTTGGGCACGCCGGGGACGTTGTCCACCGCATCGCCGATCAGCGACAGGTAGTCGATGATGCGCTCGGGCGGCACGCCGAACTTGGCCGCCACGCCCGGGGGATCGAGCACTTCGCCGCTCATGGTGTTGACCAGCGTGACCCGGTCGTTGACCAGCTGCGCCAGGTCCTTGTCGCCGGTGGATACAACCGTACGCACGCCCTGCTCGGTGGCCTGGCGCGACAGCGTGCCGATCACGTCGTCGGCCTCGACGCCGTCGACCACCACGATCGGCCAGCCCAGCGCGCGCACGGCTTCGTGGATCGGCTCGATCTGGCGCGCCAGGTCTTCCGGCATGGACGGCCGGTGTTCCTTGTAGGCCGGATACATGTCGTCGCGGAAGGTCTTGCCCTTCGCGTCGAACACGCAGGCGCTATACTCTGCCGGGTAATCGTTGCGCAGCTTGCGCAGCATGTTGATCATGCCGTAGATTGCCCCTGTGGGCAGACCCTCTCCATTCCTCAGGTCCGGCAGAGCGTGATAAGCGCGATACAAATAGCTCGATCCGTCGACGAGCAAGAGTGTTTTTGGACTATCCGACATTCCCATGGACTCAAAATTGACTGGTGCCGCTGCGGGCGGTGCCTCGACCGCCCCCCTTGCTGATCCGGATGTTTCCGATATCTCCGGCGATACCGTGCAACCCCCGCCGGAGGCAGCGTCCGAACACGCCGCAGCCATAGCCGCCGCGGCCGATGCCGCCGCCGCAGGCCATCCGCCTGAAGTGGCCGCTGAAAAAGCCGCCGCCGCGGCCGCGCGCGCCAATCCGCGCAAGATGATCCCCAGCCTGCGTGCGCTGGCCGACGAAGACCGCGCTACCGCAAAGAAGGCGCGCGCATCGTGGCAAATGTTCACGATTATGGCAGAGTTCATCGAGGCGACCGAGTACCTCTCGGAGATCCGCCCGGCCGTGTCGATCTACGGCAGCGCACGCCTGCGCGAGGATTCGCCCTACTACCAGCGCACCATCGAGATCGCGCGGCTGTTCTCCGATGCCGGCTTCGCTGTCATCTCGGGCGGCGGCCCCGGCATCATGGAAGCGGCCAACAAGGGCGCGCACGCCGGCAAGTCGGCCAGCGTGGGCCTGAACATCGAGCTGCCGCACGAGCAGCAGGGCAATCCATACCAGGACATTGCCATGCGCTTCCGCCACTTCTTCACGCGCAAGGTCACCTTCGTCAAGAACTCGGACGCGTTTATTGTGATGCCGGGCGGCTTCGGCACGCTGGACGAGCTGGCCGAGGTGCTGACGCTGGTGCAGACCGGCAAGTCGCGCTCGGTGCCAGTGGTCATGTTCGGCAGCCGCTTCTGGAAGGGCCTGCTGGACTGGTTCCGCTTCACGCTGCTGCCGATGGGCCTGATCGCCGAGCACGACCTCGACCTGATGAAGATCGTCGACGAGCCGCATGAAGTGCTCGAAGCAGTCTACGACTACTACGAGCGCCGTGGCGGCGACAAGCCGATCCCGCCCAAGGAAGAGATGTTCTACCTGTAAGCGCCCGGCCGGGTTCGGCCCGGCCGGCTTGCGCCGCAAGCCACGCGTCAGGCACACCGGGGCGTTGCGCGGGTGCGCCGCGGGGCACGGCCCGGCCTCCGGGCACGGCAGAATTGCTAGAATGGAACCTGTCCGTTCTGCCAAGCCCGGCGCCGCCGGGTTGCAGCCAACCGCCGCATGCCGCGGCGCCGCCCGCCGCCCCTTATTGCCCTTATGGAGCGCCGCGACGCCGCACAGGAGCCCCTGATGACCTCCCGTTCCACCCGGTCGTGCCGTTCTGCCCGGTCCGACGACCCCCTGCCCGCAGGCCTGCGCCTGATGGCCGCGGCTGCCGCCACATTTGCGCTGGCGGCACCCGTGCTGGCCCAGGGCAACCAGGAAAGCAGCGCACTGACACAGCAGGAACTGAACCAGATCAACAACCAGCCGATCGCGCCGGCAGCCAAGACCCAGCTGAACCAGCCGCGCCAGCCGAGCTTCCAGCTCAACGAGCGCGACGGCACGCAGGTGCGCGAGTACCGCGACAAGGGCCGGGCCACCGATATCCAGGTCAAGTCCGGCTTCGGCACCAGGTACGAGATGAGCAAGCCGGAGGACAGCTCGCCGCGGATCCGTGAGCACGATGTCAACCGCGTGCCCTCGGTCAACCTGAAGTTCTGACCATGCAAGCGTCCCGCCGCAGCGGCGGCGGGACGCTGACCCACGGCCCGGCGTGACCGGGCCGCGCCGGCCCTCCGGCAGTCATGCCGCGGCGGCGGCCCTTGCTTTGCCGCCGCTTTCCGATTCGCTTCACACAACGAGTATGGCCGTATTCACCACGGTCTCGCAGGACGAGATCGCCAGCTGGCTGCTTGATTTCGACCTTGGCGAAGTGCGCGAACTGCGCGGCATCGCCTCGGGCATCGAGAACAGCAATTTCTTCCTTACCATGGAGCAGGATGGCCAGGCACGCCAGTACGTGCTGACCATCTTCGAGCGGCTGTCGTTCGCGCAGCTGCCCTATTACCTGCACCTGATGGCGCACCTGGCCGAGCGCGGCATCCGCGTGCCGGCGCCGATCCCGGCGCGCGACGGCGAGATCCTGCGCCCGCTCAAGGGCAAGCCGGCCACCATCGTCACGCGCCTGCCCGGGGCCTCGCAACTGGCGCCGGACGCGCAGCACTGCGCCGAAGTCGGCGACATGCTGGCCCGCATGCACCTGGCCGGCCAGGACTACCCGCGCCGCCAGCCCAACCTGCGCAGCCTGCCGTGGTGGCAGCAGACCGAGCCCGAGATCCTGCCTTTCCTCGATGCCGGCCAGCGCGCGCTGCTGCAACGGGAAATCGCGCACCAGGCGGCGTTCTTCGGCAGCGCCGACTACGCCAGCCTGGGCGAAGGCCCCTGCCACTGCGACCTGTTCCGCGACAACGTGCTGTTCGAGGAAGACGGCAGCGGCCGCCACCGTCTAGGCGGGTTCTTCGACTTCTACTTTGCCGGCAACGACAAGTGGCTGTTCGACCTGGCGGTCACCGTCAACGACTGGTGCATCGACCTGGCCAGCGGCGAACTCGACCACGCGCGGGCGCAGGCAATGCTGCGGGCTTATCATGCGGTCAGGCCGCTGACCGGCACCGAGGCCGCGCACTGGCAGGACATGCTGCGCGCGGGCGCGCTGCGCTTCTGGGTGTCACGGCTGTGGGATTTCTACCTGCCGCGCGAGGCCGACATGCTGCAGCCGCACGATCCCACCCATTTCGAACGCATCCTGCGCCGGCGCCTGGACGCCAGTCCCGCGCGCCCGCTCCCCTGGATCTGATCCGTCATGCAACTACTGGAAGTTCCTGCCAAGGAAGGCTACGTCTGGTTCCGCCAGGGTATCTGGCTGTTCCGCAAGAACCCGCTGACTTTCCTGATGCTGCTGTTCGTCTACCTGATTGCCGCGCAGCTGGCCATCGTGGTGCCGCTGATCGGCATCATCGCGCTGCTGGTGGTCACGCCGGGCCTTTCTGTCGGCGTGATGACCGCATGCCGCGACGTGATCCAGAACAAGCGCGTGCTGCCAACCGTGCTGCTCGCGGGCTTTCGCGCCAATGGCAAGGAAGCCACGCGCAACCTGCTGGTGCTGGGCGGCATCTACGCCGGGCTGGTGTTCATGCTGGGGCTGATCGCCGGCGCCGTGGTCGACATGAGCGCGCTGGTGCCGATCGTGCTGAAGGAAGAAGCACCCTCGGCCGAAGCAGTGCGGCAGCTCTACTACGCGATGATGATCGGCGCGCTGCTGTACACACCGATCGCGATGATGTTCTGGTTCGCGCCACTGCTGGCGGCCTGGCATGGCGTGCCGCCGGTGAAGGCGCTGTTCTTCAGCTGGACCGCATGCTGGCGCAACCGTGGCGCGTTCTTTACGTACATCGTGCTGTTCGCGATGCTGCTGGTGGCGATCCCGTTCTTCCTGGAAGCGGTATTCAGCGTGTTCGGGGCGGAAACGGTGCTGTCGTTCCTGGTGACGCCGTATTCGCTGCTGATGCTGGCGATTTTGTATTGCTCGTTCTATGCGACCTACCGCGGGTGTTTCAACGTGACCCCGCCGGGGGTGGAGCCGGCTGCGCCGACGGTCTAAGTCTGCATTTTCAGCGCTGATGGTTTGCTCCCTCTCCCGCTCGCGGGAGAGGGGAGCAAACCAGCGGCAAACACGCCCACAATTACTCCCCGAACGTCTTCACCATCGCGTCCGCCGCCAGGCGCAGGTCGGGCACGAATCCCATCAGCCGGTCCATCGTCATCCGCGCCAGCGGCGCCTGCACCGCGATCGCCGCGCAGGCGCGGTTGCGATTGCGCATCACCGGCACCGCCACCGCGATCATCCCCTCGAGATTTTCCTGGTTGTTGATGCCCAGGCGCCGCCGCCGAGTCTCGGCCAGCTCCGCGTGCAGTGCGGCAGCGTCGGTGATGGTACGAGCCGAATGCGCGCGCAGCGGCAGATTGGCCACCAGACGTTCGCGCTGCGCGCATGGCAGGAACGCCAGCAACAGCTTGCCGCTCGCGGTGCAATGCAGCGGCACGCGCGAGCCCGGCTGCAGGTGCATGCGCAGCGGCCATTGCGTTTCCACGCGATCCAGGTAGACCACGTCGTCGCCCGACAGCATGGTCAGGTTGCAGGTCTCGCCGACCTTGTCGACCAGCTGCTGCAGGATCGCGTGCCGCGCCGCGGCTGGCCCCGCCTGCATCAGCACGTTGACCGCGAGCTGGCGCACCCGTGAAGAGCATTCATAGCCGGGGCTGCCCGCCGTGCGCGATACCAGCCACGTGCTTTCCAGCTGCTTGAGGATGCGGTGCACGGTCTGCTTGGGCAGCCCGATCTCCTGCACGATGACCGACAGCGGCATGGGCCCGTCGGCCGCGGACAGGATCTCCAGGATGCGGAAGGCACGCACCGCGGCGGCGTTCGAGTGATTGCTCATGGATGCAATTTAGCGGATTCCGGGACGCCCTGGCGTCCCGAAAACTGCATTAGCGGTTGCAGACCGCAGCCGTGCTCGCGAAAGCGCACAAATTGGGACGGCATGCCTGTCCGGGTTCACTAGATTCGATCCGGGGCCGCCGCGGCGGACCTACCCGAACCAACCCCGGAGCCGATCCATGAGTGTGCAGATACTGCAGCGCCAGCAGTCCCATTCCACCGATGTGTCCGTGCAGGAAGACCAGGTCGATGCGATCGTGGCGCGCGCCCGGCAGGCGCAGCGCGCGTTCGCGCGTGCCGGCCAGGCCACCGTCGACACCGCCGCGGCTGCCGCCGCGTGGGCCATCATGGAGCCCGCGCGCAACCGACGGCTGGCCGAGCGGGCCGTGGCCGACACCGGCCTTGGCAACGTCGATGACAAGATCCGCAAGAACCATCGCAAGACACTGGGCCTGCTGCGCGACCTGCACGGACGCAAGACCGTCGGCGTGATCTCGCGTGACACGGCCACCGGCATCACCGAGATCTCGCGGCCAGTCGGCGTGGTCGCCGCGATCACGCCGTCGACCAACCCCGGGGCGACGCCGGCCAACAAGATCATCAACGCGCTCAAGTGCGGCAACAGCGTAGTGGTGGCGCCCTCGCCCAAGGGACAGGGCACGTGCGAGCTGCTGCTGTCGTTCATCCACGCCGAGTTCGCGCGCGCCGGCCTGCCCGCGGACCTGGTGCAGATGCTGCCCGCGCCGGTGTCGAAAGCCTCGACCGCAGAGCTGATGCGCCAGGCCGACCTGGTGGTGGCCACCGGCTCGCAGGCAAACGTGCGCATGGCCTACACCTGCGGCACGCCCGCCTTCGGCGTCGGGGCCGGCAACGTGGCCGCCATCGTCGATCGCAGCGCGGCGCTGGCCGATGCGGCGGCAAAAATCGTCCGCTCAAAGACCTTCGACAACGCCACCAGCTGCTCGTCGGAGAACAGCCTGGTGATCCTCGACGCGGTCTACCAGCCCATGCTCGAAGCGCTTGCCGCCGTCGGCGGCGTGCTGCTGACGGCCGAGGAAAAGGCGCGGCTGCAGGCGCTGATGTGGCGGCACGGCAAGCTCGCCGGCGACATGACCGGCCAGAGCGCGCCGCGCATTGCCGAACTGGCGGGCCTGGCGCGCGTGCGTGCGTTGCAGCCGACCATGCTGCTGGTGCCGGAGACCGGCGTCGGCAGCGACTATCCCTTCTCCGGCGAAAAGCTCTCGCCGGTGCTTACGCTCTATCGCGCCGCCGACTTCACGGCCGCCGTGGCGCGCGTGGCGAGCCTCTACGACTACATGGGCGCGGGCCACTCGGTCGGGCTGCATACGGCCGATCCGCAGCAGGCGCTGCAACTCGGGCAGGAACTGCCGGTGGCGCGCGTGATCGTGAACCAGGCGCACTGCTTCGCCACCGGCGGCAATTTCGACAACGGCCTGCCGTTCTCGCTGTCAATGGGCTGCGGCACCTGGGGCGGCAACAACTTCTCGGACAACCTCGGCTGGCGGCAGTACCTCAACATCACCCGCATCGCAGAGCCGATCGCCGAGCGCGTGCCCGACGAGCGCGAGCTGCTGGGCGACTACTTCGCGAGGGTCGGCCAATGAACGCGCGCATCCGCCCCGAAGTGCTCGACACCGTGGCCACGCTGCTGGCCGCCCGTGCCGCGCAAGCCCCCGACAAACCCTACCTGCTGTCTCCCGACAGCGGCCGCGCGCTCAGCTTCGGCGCCCTGGCTGCCGACGCCGATGCACTCGGCCGCCGCTACGCCGAGGCCGGCCTCGCCAGCGGCCAGACGGTGTCGGTGTACCTGCCCAACGGCGAACAGACCGCGCGACTTCTGCTTGGCACCATGGCCTGCGGGCTGGTGGCCAATCCGATCAATCTTCTGTGCCAGCCCGCGCAACTGCGCTACATCCTTGGGCACTCCGACACGCGGCTCGTATTCACCTCGCCCGAAGGCGAAGCCGCGATCCGCACGGCGCTGGCCGAAGCCGGCGTCGAGGTGCCAGTGGTGGTCACCGCGCCGGACGGCAGCGTGTTGCCCGCGCTGCCGGAAAGGCAGCCCGGCGCAGCCCCCCTTCCGCCACCGCAGCCCCACCACCCGGCGCTGCTGATGTACACCTCCGGCACCACCGGCACGCCAAAGGGCGTGCTGCTGACCCACCGCAACCTCTCCGCCAACGGCGCCAGCGTCAGCCGCGAGCATGCGCTCGGCGCGGGGGATCGCGTGCTGGCCACGCTGCCCCTGTACCACATCAACGGGCTGGTGGTGACCGCGATCGCGCCGCTGGTGCACGGCGGCTCGGTGGTGATGCCGATGCGCTTCTCGGCCAGCGCGTTCTGGCACGACATTGCCCGACATGGCTGCACCTGGCTCAACGTGGTGCCGACCATCATCGCTTACCTGCTCAACGATCCCGACGGCCGCGCGCCGGCCGGCGTGCGCTTCTGCCGCTCCGCTTCCGCCGCATTGCCGCCCGAGCACCATCGCGCGTTCGAGCAGCGCTTCGGCATCGGCGTGATCGAGACCATGGGCATGACCGAAACCGCGGCTCCGGCCTTCAGCAATCCGCTCGATCCGCAGCAGCGCCGCATCGGCAGCATCGGCCGGCCTTCCGGCACGCAAGCCCGCGTGCTGGGGCGCGACGGGCAACCGCTGCCCGATGGCGAGATCGGCGAGATCGTGCTGCAAGGCGAGAGCGTGATGGCGGGCTACTACAAGGCGCCCGAGGTCACGCGTGAAGCCTTTACACCCGACGGCTGGCTGCGCACCGGCGACCTCGGCTATTGCGATGCGGAGGGCTACTTCTACATCACCGGCCGCGCCAAGGAACTGATCATCAAGGGCGGCGAGAACATCGCGCCGCGCGAGATCGACGAAGCGCTGCTGCGCCATCCGGGCGTGCTGGAAGCGGCGGCAGTTGGCGTGCCCGACCCCGCCTACGGGCAGGAGATCGTCGCCTTCATCGTCCGGCGCGAGGCCGTGGCCTGCGACGACGCGGCGCTGCGCGCGCACTGCCTGCGCGAGCTGGGCCGCTACAAGACGCCCAGGGAATTCCGCTTCATCGCGGAGTTGCCGCGCGGGCCTTCCGGCAAGGTGCAGCGACTCAAGCTGCTGGACCCTGCCTGACCTGACGGCCCTTCCCTTCCCCCACCCTCGCCAAGGAGCCCAATCACCCGCCACCACGATTCCCGGAGACACACACGGAGACACACACGGAGACACACAGCTGTTTGCTCAAGGACGGGGCAGCGCAGCCAGGACTTACCACTGGCGCGCCCCTGACGAGCCGCAAGCGCATGGCAATGGACCATGCGCCGGCCGCCGCCCCGTCAACACCACGCGCGCCCGCCGCGCATAGGAGGTGGTTATGAAGCAACGCATCAAGACCCGGCATATGATCCTCGGCGTCATGTGCCTGATGTATTTCATCGCCTATATCGACCGCGTCAACATCTCGGTCGCCGCCCCGCTGATCCGCGAAGAGATGGGGCTGACGTCATCGCAACTCGGGCTGGTGTTCTCGGCCTTTGCCTATCCCTATGCCGCCATGCAGATCCTGGGCGGCTGGATGTCCGACAAGTTCGGGCCCAAGAAGGTGCTGATCGTGCTGTCGCTGATCTGGGGCGTGGCGACGGTGCTGACCGGCTTTGCCGGCAGCGTGATGATGCTGGTGGTGCTGCGCTTCGTGCTCGGCATCGGCGAAGGCGGCGCGTTCCCGACCGCCACGCGCGCCTTCACCTACTGGATGCCGGTGGCGGAACGCGGCTTCGCGCAGGGCATTACGCACAGCTTCGCGCGGCTGGGCGGTGCGATCACGCCGCCGATCGTGCTGGCCATCGTCGCCACGGCGGGATGGCGCGAGGCCTTCGTCGTGCTGGGTGTGGTGAGCCTGGGCTGGACCGTGCTGTACGCAATGATGTTCAAGGACTCGCCCGACCAACATAAGCGCGTCACGCCGGAAGAACTGCAGGAGATCGGCTACCGGCGCGGCGATTCGCAGCAGGCGGCCAAGGCGCCCACGCCGTGGCGCCGGCTGTTCCGGCGGATGTGGCTGGTGACCTTCGTCGACTTCTGCTACGGCTGGTCGCTGTGGGTCTATCTGACGTGGCTGCCGTCGTACCTGAAGGAGGCGCGTGGTTTCGACCTGAAGCAGCTGGCGCTGTTCACCGCGCTGCCGCTGATGGCGGGGGTGGTCGGCGATACGCTCGGCGGCGTGCTGTCGGACCGCATCTACCGGCGCACTGGCAACCTGCGCCTGGCGCGCGGCGCGATCCTGTTCGTCGGGCTGGCCGGCTCGCTGATGTTCATCGCGCCGATGACCTTCACGGCCGATGCCGTCAACGCGGTGATCCTGCTGTCGCTGTCGTTCTTCTTCCTGGAGCTGACCAATGCCGTGCTGTGGAGCCTGCCGCTGGATATTGCCGGCAAGTACGCCGGTACCGCGGGCGGCATGATGAACACCGGCTTCGGGCTGGCCGGCATGGTGTCGCCGGTGGTGTTCGGCTACCTGATCGAGCGGACCGGCAGCTATGACCTGCCGTTCATGATCTCGGGGGCGTTGCTTGGCGTCGGTGCGGTGGCATCGCTGTTCATCAACCCGCGGCTGACCGTGGACAGCCCCGAGTCCAAGGCCGGCGAAGTGCGGCACGCCCTGTCCTGAGCCCGCAAGCGGCGCCGGCCCGGCCGGCGCCGCTCAGTCGATCGCGTCCAGCTTCGCCACCGACAGCGCCAGCCACTTGGCGCCGTGGCGCTTGAACTTGATATTGGCGCGGGCGTCGTTGCCTTCGCCCTCCAGCGCGGTGATCACGCCTTCGCCGAACTTGTTGTGGAACACCGACTGGCCCACGCGCAAGCCGGTGCCAGCCTCGCGCTTGGCGTCGGCGTAGCCGTTGCCCTTGTCCATGCCGCCGGTCGGGCGCGTGCCAGTGTAGGGAACATCCTCCGGCTTGCGGAACCAGTCGCGGCCCCAGGCGTTGTCGCGTTCCTGGCGGCGCACGCCGCCGTAGCCCTGCACCGCGGGCGTCAGCCACTTGAGCGCGCCTTCCGGCAGTTCCTCGAAGAAGCGCGAGCGGACGTGGTACTTGGTCTGGCCGTGCAGCACGCGGCTCTGCGCGAACGACAGGAACAGGCGCTCGCGCGCACGCGTGATCGCCACGTACATCAGGCGGCGTTCTTCCTCCAGCCCGTCGGGGTCCATCATGCTGTTCTCGTGCGGGAACAGCCCTTCTTCCAGCCCGGTGATAAAGACCACGTCGAACTCCAGCCCCTTGGCCGCGTGCACCGTCATCATCTGCACCGCGTCCTGCCCGGCCTGGGCCTGGTTGTCGCCGGCCTCCAGCGAGGCATGCGTCAGGAACGCGACCAGCGGCGTCATCACCACCGGCAGCGCCTCGGGGTCGAGCACCTGCTGGGACTGGTCGCCGTCGGCGAGCACCGGCGTGGCGGGGGCACGGTCCGCGGGGATCACCGCGGCGAGCGCGTCCAGCCCATAGCCTTCTTCCACCACGAAGGCCTGCGCGGCGGTCACCAGTTCCTGCAAGTTCTCGATGCGGTCCTGGCCTTCCTTCTCGCCCTGGTAGTGGGTGATCAGGCCGCTGGTGTTGATCATGTACTCGACGGTCTCGGCCAGCGTCATGCGGCGGGTGTCGTCGCGCATCTTGTCGATCAGGCGCGTGAAGGCGGCGAGCTTGCTGCCGGCCGCGCCGGGCACGTAGGCCACGGCCTCGGACAGCGCGCAGTCGTACTGGCGCGCCATGTCCTGCAGCACCTCCAGCGAACGCGCGCCGATGCCGCGCGCCGGGAAGTTGACCACGCGGCCGAAGGCGGCATCGTTGCGCGGGTTCTCCAGCAGCTGCATATACGCCAGCGCGTGCTTGATTTCGGCGCGTTCGAAGAAGCGCAGGCCGCCATAAACGCGGTACGGGATGCCGGCGGAGAACAGCGCGTGTTCGATCACGCGCGACTGGGCGTTGCTGCGGTACAGGATGGCGATCTCGGCGCGGCTGGCGCCCTGCGCGATCTGGTCGCGGATTTCCTCGATGATCCAGCCCGCTTCCTGGCCGTCGGAGCCGGCCTGGTACACGCGCACCGGCTCGCCGTGGCCGGCGTCGGTGCGCAGGTTCTTTCCGAGGCGGCGCGCGTTGTGCGAGATCAGGTGGTTGGCCGAATCCAGGATGTGCCCGTGCGAGCGGTAGTTCTGCTCCAGCTTGATCAGCCGGCGCACGCGGAACTCATGCTCGAAGTCGCGCATATTGCCGACGTTGGCGCCGCGGAAGGCGTAGATGCTCTGGTCGTCGTCGCCCACGGCAAAGACCGCGGCCGGGTTCTGCGTGCCGTGGCCGGCCAGCAGCTTGAGCCACTGGTACTGCAGCACGTTGGTGTCCTGGAACTCATCGACCAGCACGTGGCGGAAGCGGTGCTGGTAGTGCTGGCGGATCGCGTCGTTATAGCGCAGCAGCTCGTAGCAGCGCAGCAGCAGTTCGGCAAAGTCGACCACGCCCTCGCGCTGGCACTGTATGTCGTAGGCGGCGTAGAGGTCGACGAAGCGCTTGTTGAAGTCGTCGTTGGCCTCGACATCGGCCGGGCGCAGCCCCTGCTCCTTGGCGTTGTTGATGAAGTACTGCAGGTTCTTGGCCGGGTACTTCTCATCGTCGACGTTGAGCGACTTGAGCAGGCGCTTCAGTGCCGAAAGCTGGTCCTGGCTGTCCAGGATGGCGAAGGTCTGCGGCAGCCCGGCGTCGCGGAAATGCGCGCGCAGCATGCGGTTGCACAGGCCGTGGAAGGTGCCGATCCACATGCCGCGGGTGTTGATCGGCAGCATCGACTGCAGCCGCGTCTGCATTTCCTTGGAGGCCTTGTTGGTGAAGGTCACCGCCAGGATGCCCGCCGGCGAGACCCGGCCGTTCTGCAGCAGCCAGGCGATGCGCGTGGTCAGCACGCGGGTCTTGCCGCTGCCCGCGCCCGCCAGGATCAGCGCCGGCTCGTCGGGCAGGGTGACGGCGGCAAGTTGTTCGGCATTGAGGTTGGCGAGCAGGTCGGACATCGGAGGGGCCTTGTGGAATGGCGCCAATTATACCGATGGGCCCTGTCCGATCCGTCACATCCGAGAGGCGGAAACTGCCCCGCATGCGGACGCGCGCCGGCCCTGGCCAGCCTTTCATGGCCGGGGCCGCTGTCCGCAAAATAGGCAGCGACCGGCCCGCCCCCGTATAATTTGGGGTTTCACTGGCGCCAAGGCCGCCAGGCGCAGGCTGCCGCACCCCCGCTGCGCCTTGCGACGCATCCAGACGCCAACATCGACATCCTCCCAGCATGACCGCCCAAGACCAATCGCTTGCCAAGAGCTTCGAACCCGCCGCCATCGAGGCGAAATGGGGCCCCGAGTGGGAGAGCCGCGGCATCGCCAAGCCGACCTTCGATCCTGCCCGCCCGGACTTCGCGATCCAGCTGCCGCCGCCGAATGTGACCGGCACGCTGCACATGGGCCATGCCTTCAACCAGACCATCATGGACGGCCTGGCGCGCCATGCGCGCATGCTGGGCGCCAATACGCTGTGGGTGCCGGGCACCGACCACGCCGGCATCGCCACCCAGATCGTGGTGGAGCGCCAGCTGGAGGGCCAGGGCGTGTCGCGCCATGACCTCGGCCGCGAGAAGTTCACCGAGAAGGTGTGGGCCTGGAAGGAAGAATCGGGCTCGACCATCACCCGCCAGGTGCGGCGCATGGGCGCGTCGATCGACTGGAGCCGCGAGTACTTCACCATGTCGCCGGAGATGTCGAAGGCGGTGACCGAAGTGTTCGTGCGCCTGTACGAGCAGGGCCTGATCTACCGCGGCAAGCGCCTGGTCAACTGGGACCCGGTGCTGGGCACCGCCGTGTCGGACCTGGAAGTCGACAGCGTGGAGGAAGAAGGCTCGCTGTGGCATATCCGCTATCCGCTGGTCGAGGCTGACGCCAAGGGCGGCCTGACCCACCTGACCGTGGCCACCACCCGTCCGGAAACCATGCTGGGCGACGTGGCCGTGATGGTCCACCCCGAAGACGAGCGCTACGCGCACCTGATCGGCAAGTCGGTGCACCTGCCGCTGACCGGCCGCCAGATCCCGGTGATCGCCGATGAATACGTCGACCGCGAGTTCGGCACCGGCGTGGTCAAGGTGACCCCGGGCCACGACTTCAACGACTACGCCGTCGGCCAGCGCCACAACCTGCCGCAGCTGTCGATCCTGACGCTGGACGCGAAGATCGTCGCCGACGCGCCGGCCGCGTACGCCGGCCTGGATCGCTTCGACGCGCGCAAGGCAATCGTCGACGACCTGGACAAGCAAGGCCTGCTGGCCGAGGTCAAGAAGCACAAGCTGATGACCCCGCGCAGCGAACGCACCGGCAGCGCGATCGAGCCGATGCTGACCGACCAGTGGTTCGTCGCCATGAGCAAGCCGGCGCCGGAAGGCACCTTCTACCCCGGCCGCTCGATCGCCGAAGTGGCGCTGGAAGCCGTGCAGAGCGGCGAGATCAAGCTGGTGCCGGAAAACTGGATCAGCACCTACAACCAGTGGCTGGGCAATATCCAGGACTGGTGCATTTCGCGCCAGCTGTGGTGGGGCCACCAGATCCCGGCGTGGTACGACGATGCCGGCAACTGCTTCGTCGGCCGCACCGAAGAGGAAGCCCTCGCCAAGGCGAAGGCCGCGGGCAGCACCGGCGCGCTGCGCCGCGAGGAAGACGTGCTCGACACCTGGTTCTCGTCGGCGCTGGTGCCGTTCTCCTCGCTGGGCTGGCCCGAGGAAACGCCTGAGTTGAAGCACTTCCTGCCGTCGTCGGTGCTGGTCACGGGCTACGACATCATCTTCTTCTGGGTGGCGCGCATGGTCATGATGACCAAGCACTTCACCGGGAAGGTGCCCTTCCATACCGTCTACGTGCACGGCCTGGTGCGCGATTCGGAAGGCAAGAAGATGAGCAAGTCCGAGGGCAACACGCTCGACCCGGTGGACCTGATCGACGGCATCGACCTCGATACGCTGCTGAAGAAGCGCACCACCGGCCTGCGCCGCCCCAAGGACGCGCCCAAGATCGAGAAGAAGACGAAGAAGGAATTCCCCGAGGGCATTCCCGCCTTCGGCGCCGATGCCCTGCGCTTTACCTTCGCCTCGCTGGCCACGCTGGGCCGCAACATCAACTTCGATACCGGCCGCTGCGAAGGCTACCGCAACTTCTGCAACAAGCTGTGGAACGCGACCCGCTTCGTGCTGATGAACACCGAGGGCCATGACTGCGGCATGGGCCCGTGCAACAACGACTGCGGCCCGGACGGCCACCTGCACTTCTCGCAGGCCGACCGCTGGATCGTGTCGCTGCTGCAGCGCGTGGAGGCCGACGTCGAAAAGGGCTTTGCCGAATACCGCTTCGACAATATCGCCAACGCGATCTACAAGTTCGTCTGGGACGAATACTGCGACTGGTATTTGGAACTGGCCAAGGTGCAGATCCAGACGGGCACCGAGGCCCAGCAGCGCGCCACCCGCCGCACGCTGCTGCGCGTGCTCGAGACCGTGCTGCGCCTGGCGCACCCCATTATTCCGTTCATCACCGAAGAGCTGTGGCAGAAAGTGGCCCCGCTGGCCGGCCGTGCCAAGGGCGACGGCAGCGAGACCATCTCGACGCAAGCCTACCCCCTGCCGGCCGTCGCCAAGATCGACGAAGACGCCGAGCAATGGGTCGCGCGCCTGAAGGAAGTGGTCGATGCGTGCCGCAACCTGCGTGGCGAGATGAACATCTCGCCGGCGCAGCGCATCCCGCTCTATGCCGAAGGTGACAGCGAATTCCTGAAGGCGGCCAGCGCACATATCCAGGCGCTGGCGAAACTTTCCGAGGTTCGCGTCTTCGAAGACGAGAGCACCCTGCAGGCCGAAGGCGCAGGTGCGCCGGTCGCCATTGCCGGCGGCAACCACCTGCTGCTGAAGATCGAAATCGACGTCGCCGCCGAGCGCGCGCGCCTGTCGAAGGAGGTCGAACGTATCGCTGCAGAGATCGGCAAGTGCCGCGGCAAGCTCTCCAATGAAAGCTTTGTCGCCAAGGCGCCGCCCGCCGTGGTGGCGCAAGAGACGCAACGACTCGCTGATTTCGAGCAAACGCTGGCCAAGCTGCAGGGCCAGCTGCAGCGGCTGCCGGCATGACCGGCAGCCGATGACGCCCCTGCCAGTCTGGTTTCCGTCCGGCGGCGTCGGACGGAACCGGACAGACGGCGCCGGTAATGGCTGGCAGGGTTATGAACCAGCATCTGAGAGGTACACCTGATATGGAAAATCGCGTCACCAAGGCCGTCTTCCCGGTCGCGGGCCTGGGCACCCGCTTCCTGCCAGCCACCAAGGCCAGCCCGAAGGAAATGCTGCCGGTGGTGGACAAGCCGCTGATCCAGTACGCCGTGGAAGAAGCCATGGCCGCCGGCATTACCGAGATGATTTTCGTCACCGGCCGCTCCAAGCGCGCCATCGAGGATCATTTCGACAAGGCCTTCGAGCTGGAAGTCGAGCTGGAAGCCAAGAACAAGCAGGCGCTGCTGGACGTGGTGCGCTCGATCAAGCCCGCCAACGTGGAGTGCTACTACGTGCGCCAGCCCGAGGCACTGGGCCTGGGCCACGCGGTGCTGTGCGCGGCCAAGCTGGTCGGCAACACGCCGTTCGCGATCATGCTGGCCGATGACCTGATCGACGGCAACCCGCCGGTGATGAAGCAGATGGTGGACGCCTACAACCACTACAACTGCTCGGTGCTGGGCGTCGAGGAAATCACGCCGGAGCAAAGCCGTTCCTACGGCGTGATCGATGGCCGCGAATGGGACGAAGGCGTGATCAAGGTATCGGGCATCGTGGAAAAACCCGCTCCGGAAGACGCCCCGTCCAACCTGGGCGTGGTTGGCCGCTACATCCTGACGCCGCGCATCTTCGACCACCTGCGCGAGCTGAAGCCCGGCGCCGGCGGCGAGTTCCAGCTGACCGACGCGATCCAGTCGCTGCTGGGCCAGGAGCAGGTGCTGGCCTACCGCTACCAGGGGCGCCGCTATGACTGCGGCAGCAAGCTGGGCTACCTGAAGGCGACGGTCGAGTTTGCGCTGAAGCACCCGGAAGTGGGCGCCGAATTCAGCGCCTACCTGGAGTCGCGCGAGCACCTGACGCGACCGAACAGCTGAGCGTTCGCCTCGCCCCAAAAGAAAAAGCCGCTCGAAAGCGGCTTTTTCTTTGTCTTCCTTCGATCAACGACGGCGCATGTAGAACACGAACACCTTGTCGACTTCGGAATGCGACAGCAGCTCGTTGCCGGTCTGCTTGGCAAAGGCCTGGAAATCGCGCGTCGCGCCGGGATCGGTCGCCAGCACTTTCAGCACTTCGCCGCTGGCCATGTCGGCCAGCGCCTTCTTGGTGCGCAGGATCGGCAGCGGGCAGTTCAGGCCGCGCGCATCCACTTCTTTCTGGAACTCCATTCGTCTCTTCCTTCGGTTTCTGAGGCTGTTACCAGCGGTATTGTAGCGAAGCCCCGACCTGGCTGAAGTCATGCGGGCGGCGCGGATCCGGAATATCCTCGCCGGTCTGCCGGTCGAAGAAGCGCACCGGGTAGCCGCGCGCGGCCAGCCAGTCGGCCACGGCGAAGCCGGTGCCTGCCGACCACACGCGCACGTCCTCGGGCGCCACCAGCTTGTATTCGGCCAGTTCCTCGGACAGCTCGACTGTGCCGGTCGCCTTGACGTGGTAGGCGATGATCAGCTCGTTCTTGCGCATGAACTCGTAGACGCCGATCAGCGACACCGACTCAGTATCGAGGTTGGTCTCTTCCTTCAGTTCACGCGCCACGCCCAGCTCGGGCGGCTCGTCGCGCTCCAGGAACCCCGTCACCAGCGCAAACATCTGCTGCGGCCAGGCGGCGTTGCGCGCCAGCAGCAGCTTGTCCTGGTACTCCACCACCGCGGCCAGCACCGGCAGCGGATTGTTCCAGTGCACGAAGCCGCATTCATGCTGCACGCAGGCGTGGCGTTCGCGCCCGGACAGCGGCAGCACCTCGAGCGGCGCGCCGCATTGCGGGCAGAATCGGTATTGCATTTGGTGGCTCCTGTAGGGGTCTCGTTATCAGTATGATCGCGCTGCCGTGTTCAGGCACCCATTGAGGCACCACATGCGGCGCGCATGTCGGCGGCCAGCGCCTCTACGGTCTGCGGCTGCAGGTCCCACGAACACATGAAGCGGCAGCCGCCGGCGCCGATGAAGGTATAGAAGCGCCAGCCCCTGGCGCGCAGCGCCTCGATCGCCGGCAGCGGCAGCTCGGCAAAGACGGCATTGGACTGCGTCGGGAACATGATGCGCACGCCGGGGATATCGGCAATGCGCTGCTGCAGCAGTTGCGCCATCGCGTTGGCATGGCGCGCGTTGGCCAGCCACACATCGTTCTCGAGCAGGCCCAGCCATGGCGCCGAGATAAACCGCATCTTCGACGCCAGCTGCCCGGCCTGCTTGACGCGGTAGGCAAAGTCCTCGGCCAGGCGGCGGTCGAAGAACACCACCGCCTCGCCCACCGGCAGGCCGTTCTTGGTGCCGCCGAAGCACAGCACGTCGACCCCCGCGCGCCAGGTGATCTCGGACGGATGCACGCCCAGCGACGCCACCGCATTGGCAAAGCGCGCGCCGTCCATATGCACGCGCAGCTGCCGGCGCTTGGCGATCGCGGCGATCGCGCGCACTTCCTCCACGCTGTACACCGTGCCGACCTCGGTCGACTGCGTCAGCGACACCACCTTGGGCTTGGGGTAATGGATATCCGAGCGGCGCGTCACCAGCGCCTCGATCGCATCGGGCGTGAGCTTGCCGTCCTCGCCCGGCGCGGTCAGCAGCTTGGAGCCGTTGGAGAAGAACTCCGGGCCGCCGCACTCGTCGGTCTCGATATGCGCCAGCTCGTGGCAGATCACCGAGTGGTACGACTGGCACAGCGCCGACAGCGCCAGCGAGTTGGCCGCCGTGCCGTTGAACACGAAGAACACTTCGCAATCGGTCTGGAACAGGTCACGGATGCGGTCGCAGACCTTCTGTGTCCAGCTGTCGTCGCCATAGGCCTGCTCATGGCCGCTGGCATTGGCTTCCAGGAAGTATTTGAGCGATTCCGGGCAGAAGCCGGCGTAGTTGTCGGAGGCGAAGTGCTGCATGGTGTTCAGGCCGTTCAGTGCCTTACTTCTTGTCGGCCCACAGCTCGCCGCCGGTAGCCCAGTTCTCGCGCTTGACATCCGTGATGATGATGTCGACGGCCGAGGCCGAACAGCCCAGCGTCTCGCAGGTGACGCGCGTCACTTCCTCGACGAACTTGCGCTTCTGATCGATGGTACGGCCCTCAAACATTTCAACGTGGAAAGTCGGCATGCAATGCTCCTTGTGATGATTGGTGTTCTGGAAATTCGCCGGGGACGCGGAAATCAGTCCCGGTAGGAAGGATCGATTCTATCGAGTTTGCGCAGCAACGCGGGCCACTCCATCACGCCCTCGACCGCGCCGTTGTCGAACAGTTGCTCGGATGTCTTGTGCGCGACCGCGTCATCCGGCTGCACCAGCGCGCCGCCCGCCTGCGCGGCGATCTGGATTTCGCAGGCCTTGACCAGCGTCGCCATCAGCACGTAGGCCTCGGCCACGGTGCGGCCGACGGTCAGCGTGCCATGGTTGCGCAACAGCATGGCGGGGTGCTCGCCCAACGACGCGGTCAGCCGCCCGCCTTCGGCCGGGCTGAAAGCCAGACCCTCGTAGTCGTGATAGGCGATGCGGCCGTAAAAGCGCATCGCGTGCTGCGACAGCGGCAGCAGGCCGGCGGCCTGCGCCGACACCGCGATGCCGGCGGTGTTATGCAGGTGCATCACGCACATCGCGTCGGGCCGGGCCGCGTGCACGGCGGCATGCAGCGCGAAGCCGGTGACGTTGACCGGGTGCACCGTCTCGCCGACGACCTCGCCGCGGCCGTTGATCTTGACCAGGTCGCCGGCGCGGATCTCGTCGAAGGCAAAGCCGAACGGGTTGATCAGGAAGTGGTCGGGCTCACCGGGCACGGTGGCGGAGATATGGGTGTAGATCAGGTCATCCCAGCCCTCGCGCGCAGCCAGCCGGTAGGCTGCGGCAAGGTCGACGCGCACGCGCTGCTCGTCGGCGGAGACAGGCTGCGGGGAGGCGCCCGCGGCACGCGCGGGCTGCAAGGCAAAAGACATGGGGCTCGCTCCTGCGCCGCCCGGTCTCGCGTGCCGGGATCGGCCCCGGCCTTCCGTGCTGCGCCACGGGCTGCGGCGCACGCGCGGCAGCCGCGATGCGTGGCGCGTCAGGCGGCAAAAGCGATACTGTAGCGCACCTTCACGATCCGCTCCGTGCGGGCGCCAGCGGCCAGGCGCGGCGCATCCAGGCAAACACCAGCGCACCCGCCAGCAGCGACGCCGCCGCGCATGCCAGCGAGCTGGCGAAGCCGCCCGTGCGCGCCACCAGCGCGGTCGCCAGCGGCGGTCCGGCGATCTGGCCAAGGCCGTACGACGCGGTCATCAGCCCCATCAGCCGCGGCGCGTGCGGGCCCCACAGCCGCCGGGCCTCGCGCATGGCGAAGGCCACCAGCGCGGTGAACGGCAGGCCGGCCAGCAGGCTGCTCAGCGCGAACCCGGCCACCGTCGGCCACAGCACCGCGATCGCCACCCCCAGCGCCTGCATGCCGTAGGAGAGCGTCAGCAGCTTGCGGCTGTCGTGGGCCATGCTCACCCGCGTCGCCAGCAAGGCGCCGAGCGCCACGCCGGCGCCGAAGATCGGCCAGAACAGGTCGGCCCAGACCGTGCCCGGCAGCGCTTCGCGCGCGATCACCGGCAGGAAGGTGGCGGTGATGATGTAGCCGAAGCCGGCCAGGCCGTAGGCCAGCGTCAGGGCCCAGGTCTGGGCGTCGAGGCGCGCGGCGGCAGTGGCTGGCGGCGCTGCGCCAGGTGCCTGGCTGGCGTCCGTGGCCATCGGGGTGGACACGAGGATGCGCCACACCGGCGCCACCAGCACCGCGGCCAGCACGGTGAAGGCCAGCCAGCCATGGTCGGCATGCCAGCCCACGCCAACCATGCCGGAGGCGCCCAGGCCCGTGGCGACGATGCCCAGCCCCGGGCCGCAGAAGATCAGCCCGCCCAGTTCCGGCGTGCCCAGTTCGGCCAGCCGCTGCAGGCACCAGCCGGCGGTATAGACCATCACCACCGCGCTGACCACGCCAGCGGCGAAGCGCCACAGCGACCACACCGGCATGCCGCCCGGCAGCGCCATCCCCAGCGTCAGCAGCACCGTCGCCACCAGGCCCCAGCGCACCATGCGCACGGCGTCGGGGCGGATAAACAGGCACAGCGCGGCGCCAAGGAAGTAGCCGATGTAGTTGACCGTCGCCAGCCAGCCGCCCTGATGGAGGTTGACGATACCGTCGTGCAGCATCATCGGCAGCAGAGGTGTAAAGGCGAAGCGGCCGATTCCCATCACCACCGCCAGCGACACCAGGCCGGCCATCGCTACCGCCACCGGACCAGCGTGACGCATCTGCGCGGCCGGTATCGGGCTGGCCGCGCCGGCGGCCTGGTCGGGGTCGAGGCTGTTGAGCTTGGACATTGGCTCTGGCTGTTGGGGCAGCGGTTGCATTGCGGTCCCTGTATGCTACGCTGTGCAAACCATCCCGAAAAATGAATTATGTAGATGCAATGCATTCTGAGTCGAGATGGATATCGGATTCACGCTCCGGAGCCAGTGGCCATGGACCTTGCCGCACTTGAAATCTTCCGAGCCGTCGTCGAAGCCGGCGGCATCACCCGCGCTGCCGAGCGGCTGCACCGGGTGCAATCCAATGTCACCACGCGCATCCGTCAGCTGGAGCAGTCGCTAGGGGTCGAGCTGTTCGTGCGCGACGGCCGGCGCATGGTGCTGACGCCGGCGGGACAGACCCTGTTCGACTACGCCTGCCGCATCCTGCAGCTGACCGAGGAGGCGCGCCAGGCGGTGCTGCCGGCACGGCCGAGCGGCCGCCTGCGCATCGCCTCGATGGAAAGCACCGCCGCCAGCCGGCTGCCCAATGTGCTGGCGGCGTATCACCAGGCGTGGCCCGAGGTGCAGCTCGAGCTGGTGACGCTGGCGACACGGCAGGCGCTCGATGCACTGGCGCGCTTCGAGGTCGATTGCGCCTTTGTCGCCGAGCCGATATCCGAAGCCGGACTGGAGGCCATTCCGGCCTTCGAGGAAGAGCTGGTGGTGATCGCGCGTGCGGGCCATCGCCCGATCCACGCCTCCGCCGACCTGGAAGTGCCGACGCTGCTGGCGTTCGAACCAGGCTGCAACTACCGCGCGCGGGTCGAGGCCTGGTATGCCGGCGGCGGAAGCGCGCCGCCGCCCCGCGTGCTGGAGCTGGGCTCCTACCATGCCATCGTCGCGTGCGCGGCGGCCGGCATCGGCGCCGCGATCGTGCCACGTTCGGTGCTGAGCCTTTACCGGGACCTGCCCGCCATCAGCCAGCACAGCCTGGGCCGCGCGGGCCGTGTGCGCACCATGCTGGCCTGGCATCCGGCCATGGCCGGCGCCGCATTGCATGCGCTGGCCGACATGCTGCCCGCTCCCGCGCCGGGGCCGCGGGGCGAGGCCGGACTCGCCGCCGCCTGAATCGGCCGTCACGCATCGCCGCCATACAAGATGTGCCCGGTGGCCTACACTGAAAGTGGCGCCACCCCGGCACCCTGCGTGCCCCGCCCTTGCGATGAAACCTGTCACCGCGCCCATGCGGGCGATTCGGCTGCTGGCCGGCCTTGTATTGGCGTGCAGCGCTGCATTGGCCGTCGGCTTCGCCGCCCTGCATGCGCGGGCCGCACCCGCTTCCGCTCCTGCGCCCGCCGCCACGGCCACCGCGCCGGTCTACGTGATCCCGCTCAAAGGCGCGGTCAGCCCGGCCAGCGCGAGCTTTATCGTGCGCGGCATGGCGCGTGCCCGCGAGGCTGGCGCGCAGCTGGTGGTACTGGAGATGGACACCCCGGGCGGGCTCGATGCCTCGATGCGCGAAATCATCCAGGCGGTCCTGGCGTCACCGGTGCCGGTGGCCAGCTACGTCTATCCGGGCGGGGCACGCGCAGCCAGCGCGGGCACCTACATCCTCTACGCCAGCCACATCGCGGCCATGGCGCCGGGCACCAACCTGGGCGCGGCCAGCCCGGTGCAGATCGGCATCGGCGGGCCGCAGAAGCCGGACGCCCTGCCGGGCGCGACGCCCGCCTCGGCGCCCTCCAGCGAACCCGCCGCGGCCGACACCATGGCCCGCAAGCAGATGCACGATGCCTCGGCCTATATCCGCGGCCTGGCCCAGTTGCGCGGGCGCAATGTCGAATGGGCCGAGCGCGCCGTGCGCGAAGCCGTCAGCCTGTCGGCCGACGAAGCACTGGCGCAGAAGGTGATCGACGTGGTCGCGCCAGACCTGCCGGCGCTGCTGCGCCAGGTCGAAGGCCGCAAGCTGGCCACCGCTGGCGGCAAGGCCAGCGAACTACGCACGCGTGATGCGCCGGTGGTAACGCTGGAACCTGACTGGCGCAACCGCTTCCTGGCCGTCATCACCGAGCCCAGCGTGGCGCTGATGCTGATGATGATCGGCATCTACGCGCTGATCTTCGAGTTCTCCACTCCCGGCATGGTGGTGCCCGGCATCGTCGGCGCGATCTGCCTGCTGCTGGCGCTGTTCGCGCTGCACATGCTGCCGGTCAACTATGCGGGGCTGGCGCTGGTGGTGCTCGGCATCGGCTGCATGGTGGCCGAGCTGTTCCTGCCGACCTTCGGCGCGCTGGGCGTCGGCGGCATCATCGCCTTTGCCTTCGGCGCGGTGATGCTGATCGACACCGACATGCCGGGCTTCGGCGTGCCGCTGTCGATGGTGGCGGCGCTGTCGGCGATGTCAGCGGTGTTCGTGTTCGGCATGTCGGCGCTGCTGCTGCGCTCGCGCAGGCGGCCGGTGGTCAGCGGCGCCGACACGCTGGTCGGCAGCCGCGGCGAACTGCTCGACGACATGCCTGGGGCACCCGGCCAGGAAGGCTGGGCCTCGGTGCGCGGCGAACGCTGGCGCGTGCGCAGCGCGAGTCCGCTGGCGCGCGGCACGCCGGTGGTGGTGACCGCGCGGCATGGGCTGGTGCTCGAAGTGGTCGCCGCGCCCTCTTCTGCTCAATCGACTCCAGACAAGGGAGCTTGAACATGGCATTCGGATTCAGCTTCGGCGGTTTGATCTTCCTGCTGGCATTGCTCATCATCACGTCGTTCCGCGTGCTGCGCGAATACGAACGCGGCGTGGTCTTCATGCTTGGCCGCTTCTGGAAGGTGAAGGGCCCGGGCCTGGTGCTGATCATTCCCGCCGTGCAGCAGATGGTCCGGGTGGACCTGCGCACGGTGGTGATGGACGTGCCGCCGCAGGACGTGATCTCGCACGACAACGTTTCGGTCAAGGTGAACGCGGTGGTGTATTTCCGCGTGGTCGATCCGGAGCTGGCGATCATCCAGGTGGCGAACTTCCTCGAGGCCACCAGCCAGCTTGCACAGACCACACTGCGTGCGGTGCTCGGCAAGCACGAACTGGACGAGATGCTGGCCGAACGGGAAAAGCTCAACCTCGATATCCAGAAGGTGCTGGATGCGCAGACCGATGCGTGGGGGATCAAGGTCTCGAACGTCGAGATCAAGCACGTCGACCTGAACGAGTCGATGGTGCGCGCGATCGCGCGGCAGGCCGAAGCCGAGCGCGAGCGGCGCGCCAAGGTGATCCACGCCGAGGGCGAGCTGCAGGCATCCGAGAAGCTGCTGGAAGCGGCGCAGATGCTCGCGCGGCAGCCGCAGGCGATGCAGCTGCGCTATATGCAGACGCTGACACAGATCGCCGGGGACAAGAGCTCGACGATCGTTTTTCCGATGCCGATCGATTTGTTGACGGTGTTGCGAAGTATTACGGAGAACACCAAGAAGTAGAAAAGCAGAAGGGGCGCCACTGGCGCCCCTTCCTCATCGGCTTGCGGTACGCTCAGGCCATCAGACCTTCGCCGCCACCCACTCGCTGACACCCGCCAGCGCCTGCGGCAGCTTGGCCGGCTCGGTGCCGCCGGCCTGCGCCATGTCCGGACGGCCGCCGCCCTTGCCGCCCACCTGCTGGGCGACAAAGTTGACCAGCTCGCCGGCCTTGACCTTGCCGGTCGCATCGGCGGTGACGCCGGCGATCAGGCTGACCTTGCCGTCGGCCACGGCCGCCAGCACGATCGCCGCGCTCTGCAGCTTGTCCTTGAGCTTGTCCATGGTCTCGCGCAGCGTCTTCACGTCGGCGCCGTCGAGCTGGGCAGCCAGCACTTTCAGGCCCTTGATGTCGACGGCCTGTGCCGCCAGCTCATCGCCCTGCGAAGCCGCCAGCTTGCTCTTCAGGCGCTCCAGCTCCTTCTCCAGCGCGCGCACCTGGTCCTGCACCTGGCCGATGCGCGGCACCAGCTCGGACGGCTGCGCCTTCAGCACGGCGGCGGCTTCATTCAGCTTCGCATCCAGGTTCTGCAGGTAGTGCAGCGCGTTGTCGCCGGTGATCGCTTCCACGCGGCGGATGCCGGCAGCCACGCCGCCTTCCACCACGATCTTGAACAGGCCGATGTCGCCGGTGCGGTGAACGTGCGTGCCACCACACAGTTCCTTCGAGGTGCCGATCGACAGCACGCGCACGTCGTCGGCGTACTTCTCGCCGAACAGCGCCATCGCGCCGCTCTTGACGGCGTCATCGAACGGCATGATCTCGGCGTGCGTATCTTCGTTGCGCAGGATCTCGGCGTTGACGATCTCTTCCACCCGGCGGATCTGGTCTTCGGTCAGCGCCGCGTTGTGCGAGAAGTCGAAGCGGGTCTTGTCCGCATCCACCAGCGAGCCCTTCTGCTGCACGTGCGTGCCCAGCACTTCGCGCAGGGCTTTGTGCATCAGGTGGGTGGCCGAGTGGTTGCGCACGGTGCGCGCGCGGCGCAGCGCGTCGACCTGGGCCGACACGGCGTCGCCCACCTTCAGCGCGCCGCCCGCCAGCGTGCCCTGGTGGCCGAACACGTCAGCCTGGACCTTGGTGGTATCGGCCACGGCGAAAACAGCACCATTGCCATTCGCGGCCTTCAGTACGCCCTGGTCGCCGGCCTGGCCGCCGGACTCGGCATAGAACGGGGTGTTGTCGAGCACCACCACGCCGGTCTGGCCCGGCTGCATGGCGTCGACTGCGGCGCCATCCACATACAGCGCGGTAACCGTTGCCTGCGGCAGTTCCAGCTTTTCGTAGCCATGGAACACGGTCTTGTCGCCCGTGTACTCCAGGCCGGCGGCCATCTTGAACTTGCCGGCGGCACGTGCCTGCTCGCGCTGGCGGCTCATGGCGGCGTCGAAAGCGGCTTCATCCACGCCGATTTCCTGCTCGCGGCACACGTCCTGCGTCAGGTCCAGCGGGAAGCCGAAGGTGTCGTGCAGCTTGAAGGCCAGTTCGCCGTCCAGCGTCTTGCCGCCCTTGAGCTTCAGCTCGGCCAGCGCGGCATCCAGGATCGACATGCCGTTCTCGATGGTCTCGAAGAAGCGCTCTTCCTCGGCCTTCAGCACTTCGGTCACGCGCGACTGGGCTTCGGCCAGTTCCGGATAGGCTTCGCCCATCTGCGCGACCAGGTCCGGCACCAGCTCGTGGAAGAACGGGGTCTTCTGGCCCAGCTTGTAGCCGTGGCGGATGGCGCGGCGCACGATGCGGCGCAGCACGTAGCCGCGGCCTTCGTTGCCGGGGATCACGCCGTCGACGATCAGGAACGAGCACGCGCGGATATGGTCGGCGATGACCTTCAGCGAGTTCTGGTTCAGGTTGTCGATATGCGTCTCGCGCGCGGCCGCCTTGATCAGTGCCTGGAACAGGTCGATCTCATAGTTGCTGTGCACGTGCTGCAGCACCGCGGCGATGCGCTCCAGGCCCATGCCGGTGTCCACGCACGGCTTGGGCAGCGGCGTCATGTTGCCCTGCTCGTCGCGGTTGAACTGCATGAACACCAGGTTCCAGATCTCGATGTAGCGGTCGCCGTCTTCCTCCGGCGATCCCGGCGGGCCGCCCCACACGTCCGGGCCGTGGTCGTAGAAGATTTCCGAGCACGGGCCGCAGGGGCCGGTGTCGGCCATCTGCCAGAAGTTGTCCGAGGCGTAGCGCGCGCCCTTGTTGTCGCCGATGCGCACGATGCGCTCGGTCGGCACGCCCACTTCCTTGGCCCAGATGTCGTAGGCCTCGTCGTCTTCCGCGTAGACCGTCACCCACAGCTTCTCCGCCGGCAGCTGGTAGGTCTTGGTCAGCAGTTCCCACGCGTACAGGATGGCGTCGCGCTTGAAGTAGTCGCCGAACGAGAAGTTGCCCAGCATCTCGAAGAACGTGTGGTGGCGCGCGGTGTAGCCCACGTTCTCCAGGTCGTTGTGCTTGCCGCCGGCGCGCACCGAACGCTGCGACGAGGTCGCGCGGGTGTACGGGCGCTTGTCGGTGCCCAGGAACACGTCCTTGAACTGCACCATGCCGGAATTGGTGAACAGCAGCGTCGGGTCGTTCGCCGGCACCAGGCTGGACGAGCGGACCACGGTATGGCCCTTCGATTCGAAGAACTGCAGGAACTTGCTGCGAATGTCTGAGACTTTCATGGGATGGCGGACGCTGCTGCGGCTGGGCCGGGCGCGACGAGTCAGTTTTGGATTTGCAAACCGTTGATTATACGGGCAAGGCAGCGCCAGCAGGGCATGCCGGGCAGGCCCGGCGCCATACCCCGGCACCGGCCGGCTATCGCCCAAATCAAATACTGAGGAGAGGCTTTTGCATCACCTCATGGCTTGCCTCGCCGGGCCCGGGTGATACAGTGCAGGCACCCCGCGCCGGCCCGTTGCGCGCCGCGGCGCCGGCAGCCGGTTTTCCGATTCTTCCCCGCACCACCTCAGAATTTCTTCTACCGCCATGGGAGCTTTAAGCCATCTCCGCGTGCTCGACCTGACCCGCGTCCTCGCCGGTCCCTGGTGCGCCCAGAACCTTGCCGACTTCGGCGCCGATGTGATCAAGATCGAGCGCCCCGGCGCCGGCGACGACACCCGCACCTGGGGCCCGCCCTGGCTCAAGGACGAAGACGGCCGCGACACCGCCGAGGCCGCCTACTACCTGGCCGCCAACCGCAACAAGCGCTCTGTCACCTGCGACATCAGCACGCCCGAGGGCCAGCAGATCGTGCGCGACCTGGCCGCGCAGAGCGACGTGGTGCTGGAGAACTACAAGGTCGGCCAGTTGAAGAAATATGGCCTGGACTACGACTCCCTGAAGCAGGTCAAGCCCGACCTGATCTACTGCTCGGTCACCGGCTTCGGCCAGACCGGCCCGTACGCCGCGCGCCCCGGCTATGACTTCATCATCCAGGGCATGGGCGGTTTCATGAGCCTGACCGGCGAGCGCGACGACCTGCCCGGCGGCGGCCCGCAGAAGGCCGGCGTGGCGATTTCCGACCTGATGACCGGCCAGTACGCCACCATCGCCGTGCTGGCGGCGCTGGCGCACCGCGACCGCACCGGCGAGGGCCAGTACATCGACATGGCGCTGCTCGACGTGCAGGTGGCCATGCTCGCCAACATGAACACCAACTACCTCGCCAGCGGCGAGGCGCCGCGCCGCTGGGGCAATGCGCACCCCAACATCGTGCCCTACCAGACCTTCCAGGCCGCCGACGGCTGGATCATCGTCGCGGTGGGCAACGACGGGCAGTTCCGCAAGTTCGTCGCCGACGGCGGCCAGCCCGAACTGGCCGACGACCCGCGCTTTGCCACGAACCCGCAGCGCGTGGCCAACCGCGACATCCTGGTGCCGATCCTGGCCGAGATGGTGCGCCCGCGCACCCGCGCGCAATGGATCCGCGACCTGGAAGCCGCGGGCGTGCCGTGCGGCCCGATCAACACGCTCGACGACGTGTTCGAGGACGACCAGGTCAAGGCGCGCGGCCTGCGCGTGGACCTGCCCCACCCGAGCGCCGGCGAGGTCAAGCTGGTCGGCAGCCCGATCAAGATGAGCGCGACGCCACCGCAGGCGCTGCGCCACCCGCCGCTGCTGGGCGAGCACACCGACGCGGTGCTGGCCGGGACCCTGGGCTACAGCGCCGGGCAGATCGCCGCACTTCGCGCAAAAGGTGTGCTGTAAGATTCTCCTCCTGCCTGCGGCGGGCCAGCCCTGCCGCAAGTGCTTTCCGGAAGTTCAGTTCCCACTGAAGTACTTTCCCCGGGCCCGCGCCGCCCGCGCTGGCCTGCGCAAAGCAAAGGAGAACCCATGCTGACCGACGCCATCCTGGCCTTCCTGCATTTCCTTGCGATCTTCGTGCTGATCACGCTGATGGCCGCCGAGGCCGTGGCGCTGCGCCCGGACCTCAACCCGGCCACCGTGCGGCGCCTGTCGCTGTACGACCTCTTCTATTTCCTGTCGGCGATGCTGGCACTGGCGACCGGCCTGCTGCGCCTGTTCTACGGCGCCAAGGGCGTCGACTTCTACCTGCACAACCCGTGGTTCCACGCCAAGATGGGCGTGTTCGTGCTGATCGCGCTGTGCTCGCTGCCGCCGACCTTTGCCATCGCGCGCTGGCGCAAGCAGGCGCGCAGGCTGCCCGATTACGTGCCGCCGCCGTCCGAGATCAAGGCGGCGCGGCGCTGGGTCATGATCGAATCGCATCTGGTGATCCTGCTGCCGCTGTGCGCCGTGATGATGGCGCGCGGCATCGGGGCCCGCTAGGAATCCCTATTCTTCTGTCATCCATAACATGCTGAAAAAACTGCTTGCCGCCGCGCTGACCGCGGCGCTGATGCCCGCCGCCGCCGTGGCGGCCACCAACGCCTATCCCACCAAGCCCGTGCGCTTCGTGGTGCCCTATCCCGCCGGCGGCCCGCTCGACACCGTGGCGCGCGCCATCGGCGACAAGCTGCGCGACAGCCTCGGCCAGCCGGTGGTGGTGGAAAACAAGCCGGGCGCCGGCGGCAACCTGGGCGCGGACTACGTCGCCAAGCAGCCGGCCGACGGCTACACCATCGTCATGGGCGCGGTGGCCACGCATGCCATCAACCCGACGCTGTTCAGCAAGATGCCGTATGACCCCGTGAAGGACTTCGCGCCGATCACGCTGGTCGCCGACGTGCCCAACGTGCTGGTAATGCACCCCGGCAAGGCCGCCGAGCTGCATATCAACAATGTGCGCGACCTGGTTGCCTACGCGCGCAAGAATCCGGGCAAGCTTGACTATGCCTCGGGCGGCAACGGCAGCGCCGGGCACCTTTCGGGCGAGCTGTTCAAGAGCATGGCGAAGATCAGCATGGTCCATATTCCCTACAACGGCGCGTCGCCCGCGCAGCTGTCGGTGCTGTCGGGCCAGACCGACCTGATCTTCGACAACCTCGCTTCGGCATCGGCCAATATCAAGGCGGGCAAGCTAAAGGCCTTCGCCGTGACCACCGCCGGCCGGGCGGCGGCGTTCCCGGACTTGCCGACCATTGCCGAGGCCGGCAAGGGGCTGGGGCTCGAAGGCTTCGATATCTCGACCTGGTTCGGCGTGTTCGCGCCGGCCAATACGCCGCGCGAAATCGTGGAGAAGCTGAACCACGAGATCGTGGCGATCCTGAAGACGGACGACATGAAGGCGCGCCTGGCCCGCATCGGGGCACAGCCGGCCCCAACTACGCCGGAGCAGTTTGGCGCGTTGGTGCAGAAGGAACTGAAGAAGTATGCGCAGATCGTGAAGGTGTCGGGGGCGAAGGTCGACTGAGGACAAGCACTCGCGGCACCAACGGTTTGGGGTGCTCCCAGGCCGCGCGAGCTTGCCTAAGTAAGGTAAGGTGTTCTCCCTCTCCCCCAGCCGCTCTCCCTCTCCCGCAGGCGGGAGAGGGGAGACAACCGGCGCATTACGTGCGCTCGCGGCCCGCTTCTTCCCTGCGCCGCCGCACCCACAGTTTCCCGCCGGAATCCCCCTCCAGCCGCGGCAGCAGCAATCCCACCTGCACGATCTCCGCGCCTTCCATCCGCGTGACCGTCAGCGGCACCCCCGCGATCACGACGCTGTCGCCCTCCACCGGCGGCGACGTGAACATGCGCTGCATCGCTTTTTCCAGCGTCAGCGGCTCTTCCTCCGGCGTCAGCTCGCGCGTGCCATAGAGCGCAGCCACGTCGCGCAGCGGCGCATCGCCTGACAGCAGGAAATCGTGCGACACCTGTTCCCACGTGGGCGCCCGGCCCGGGGTCTGGAACAACGCCGACAGCGTCGGCAACGAGGTGGCCGGCGCCAGCACGCAGACCGCGTCACCTGCGCGCAATACCGTCTGGCCCGGTTCGGCCAGCGTGTCGTCGCGCGCCACCGTCAGCAGGCGGCTGCGCGGCGGCAGCTCAAGCTGGTCGGCGCGTACGTTTTCCACTGGCGCGTTCGGGCCCACGCAGAACTGCATCACTTCCAGGATCGGCGCGCGCGTGCCGCGCAGCCGCGAACGCGCCACCGGCTCCGGATAGCCTGGCCGGCGCACGCGCGCCAGCCGCGCCGCGACCGATACGGTGGTGCCCTGGAACAGCAGGCTGGCCAGCACCACGGCAAAGGCGATGCGGAACAGCAGGCCAGCCTCCGGGGCCTGGCGCAGCAGCGGGAACAGCGCCAGCACGATCGGCACCGCGCCGCGCAGGCCCATCCACGCGATAAAGCCCTTTTCACGCGCATTGAAGCGGAACGGCAGCAGCGCCACCCACACCGCCACCGGGCGCGCCACCAGCATCAGGAACGCGGCGACCGCGACAGCGGGCCCGGCCACTTCCAGGATCCGATGCGGCGCCACCAGCAGGCCCAGCAGCAGGAACATCGCCGACTGCGCCAGCCAGGCCATGCCGTCCATCGCGCGCATCACGTCGGCGGTGACCGCGCGCTCGCGGTTGCCGATCAGCATGCCGGTCAGGTACACCGCCAGAAAGCCGCTGCCGCCGGCGGTCTGCACCAGCGCGAACACCATGGCCCCGCCTGCGCACAGCAGGATCGCCTGCAGGCCTTCGGCCACCTGGATGCGCTCCAGCACATGCGCCAGGCAATATCCCAGCGCCAGCCCGAGCGCACCGCCCACGCCGAACTGGACCAGCAGCCTCATCACCAGACCCAGCGGCGTCAGCCCGCCAGGTGCGGTGACCCATTCGATCAGCGTCAGGGTCAGGAAAATCGCCATCGGGTCATTGATGCCCGACTCGATCTCCAGCACGCTCGCGACCCGGTCCTTGAGGCGGATGCCACTGCTGTGCAGCATCGAGAAAACCGCCGCCGCATCGGTCGAGCCGACGATGGCACCGAGCAGCAGCCCGAGCCGCCAGTCGATACCGAGCAGCCACGCCGCGAACACGCCCACCAGCCCCGCCGTCACCAGCACGCCCACGGTCGCCAGCGACAGTGACGGCCTGAGCGCAACCCGGAAGGTGGCAAAGCGCGTGCGCAGGCCGCCGTCCAGCAGGATCACCGCCAGCGCCAGGTTGCCGACCAGGAAGCTGAGCCAGGTGTCGTTGAAGCGGATGCCACCCGGGCCGTCCACGCCGGCCAGCATGCCGACGGCCAGGAACACGAGCAGGAACGGCACGCCGAAGCGTGCCGAAAACGCCCCCAGCACGATGCCCAGCGACATCACGATGCCGCCGATCAGGATGACGTGGTCGATGCTCTCCAAGCTGCTCCTTGCCTCACCTATGTGTCCTTGCCGAAACCTTTCAAACCTTACAGGGCTTTCAGGCCGGCGCTCCCGCGGAGACCGCCATGCGAAGGCGCGGGCTGCTCCGGATGATAGCGCAGCACTTCCGCCACCTCACCCGCCAGCCCGCCTCCAGACTGGCTTTGCGAACCGGCGAGGCGCCTTTTAAGCGCCATCTCACTAGGGGATACCCGAACCATGACCCTGTTTGCAGACATCTGAAAGGTCGCTGAAAGGTCGCCCCCTTAACTTCCACCCTGCCCGCAGGAGGGCCCTTCGTTGCAGACCACATTGATGCGGCGCAACAAAGGGTCAACCGCAGATTTCAAGCGTCTTTTCGAGGAGATTCACTTTGCGCATACGTAGCCAAAAGGACTTCGCCTCCGGCCTGATGTTCATCCTGGTCGGATTCGGCTTTTCCTGGGTCGCACGCGGCTATTCCATGGGAACCGCCGCAAAAATGGGACCCGGATACTTCCCGTTCTGGCTCGGCATCGTGCTCGCCCTGCTGGGCGTGCTGGTGCTGTGGGGCTCGCTGTCTTCCAAGGCTGAGGAAGACCAACTGGCCCGCTGGGACATCAAGACGCTGTTGTGGATTCTCGGCTCGGTCGTGCTGTTCGGCCTGCTGCTCAAGCCGCTGGGCATGGTGCTGTCGGTGCTGGTGCTGGTGCTGGTGTCGTCGATGGCCAGCCACGAGTTCAGCTGGAAGGGCGCCATCCTGAACGCCATCATCCTGGTGCTGATCAGCCTGGGCGCGTTCGTGTACGGCATCAACCTGCAGATGCCGGTGTGGCCGGCTTTCCTGGCAAGCTAAGGAGGCCGCCAACATGGAACTACTCACTAACCTGGGCCTGGGCTTCTCCACCGCCCTGACCTTCCAGAACCTGGCCTACGCCTTCCTGGGCTGCGTGCTGGGTACCCTGATCGGCGTGCTGCCGGGCCTGGGGCCGCTGGCGACCATCGCCATGCTGCTGCCGGTGACCTACACGCTGCCGCCGGTGGCCGCGCTGATCATGCTGGCCGGTATCTACTACGGTGCCCAGTACGGCGGCTCGACCACTGCCATCCTGGTGAACCTTCCGGGTGAATCGTCCTCGGTGGTGACAACCATCGATGGCTACCAGATGGCAAGACGAGGGCGAGCGGGGGTGGCGCTTGCCACCGCCGGCCTGGGCTCGTTCTTCGCCGGCTGCGTGGCCACCATGATCCTGGCCGCGTTTGCCGCGCCGCTGTCGGAACTGGCCTTCAAGTTCGGCCCCGCCGAGTACTTCTCGCTGATGGTGCTGGGCCTGATCGGCGCCGTGGTGCTGGCCTCGGGCTCGCTGGTCAAGGCGATCGCCATGATCGTGCTGGGCCTGCTGCTGGGCCTGGTGGGTACCGACGTGAACTCGGGCGCAGCGCGCTTCTCGTTCGACGTGCCGGAACTGACCGACGGCCTGAACTTCGTCTCGGTGGCAATGGGTATCTTCGGCTTTGCTGAAATCATCGCCAACCTGGAGCAGAAGGAGCAGCGCGAAACCTTTACCGACCACATCACCAACCTGTTCCCGACCAAGGACGACTTCAAGCGCATGATCCCGGCCGTGCTGCGTGGCACCGCGCTGGGTTCGGCGCTGGGCATCCTGCCGGGCGGCGGCGCCTCGCTGGCTTCGTTCGCGGCGTACTCGCTGGAGAAGAAGACCTCCAAGTTCCCGCAGGAATTCGGCAAGGGCGCGATCGAAGGCGTGGCGGGTCCGGAATCGGCCAACAACGCGGCTTCGCAGACCTCGTTCATCCCGCTGCTGACGCTGGGCATTCCGCCCAACGCGGTGATGGCGCTGATGGTGGGTGCGATGACCATCCACAACATCCAGCCCGGCCCGCAGGTGATGACCAGCAATCCGGCGCTATTCTGGGGCCTGATCGCCTCGATGTGGATCGGCAACCTGATGCTGATCGTGCTGAACCTGCCGCTGATCGGCATCTGGGTGAAGCTGCTGAAGGTGCCTTACCGCTACCTGTACCCGGCCATCCTGACGTTCTGCTGCATCGGCGTGTACTCGGTCCAGAACACCACCTTCGACGTGTTCCAGACCGCCGCCTTCGGCGTGGTGGGCTACCTGTTCATCAAGCTGCGCTGCGAACCCGCTCCGCTGCTGCTCGGCTTCGTGCTGGGGCCGATGATGGAAGAAAACTTCCGCCGCTCGCTGCTGCTGTCGCGGGGTGACTTCAGCGTGTTCGTGACGCGTCCGCTGTCGATGGGCCTGCTGATCGCCGCCGCGGTGCTGGTGGTGATCGTGGCGCTGCCTTCGATCAAGGCCAAGCGCGAAGAAGCGTTCCAGGAAGAATAAGCAGGACTTGCCGCCGGCCTGTGGGCCGGCTCGCAATGCAACACTGAGGGCACCGCATGGTGCCCTTTTTTTGTTGCCCGGAATGGACACGGCGACACGCCTCCACCGGGCCCGCAGCGACCTATAGTATTAGCACCCGGACAACTGTCGCGATGAGCGCGTCGGAGGTTTGAGATCATGACCATGGCTAGTACGCTGGCGAAATGCCTGAGCACCAGGCACAGCCAGTTCGACACCGTTCGGCACCCCTACAGCCTGAGCAGCATGGCCACTGCACACGCTGCACACATTCCCGGAGACCGCCTGGCCAAAACCGTCCTGCTGGAAGACGACAGCGGCTATGTCGCTGCGGTGATTCCTTCCACGCACCACCTGAAACTGGCGGAGATCCGCGAGCAGACCGGACGCAACCTCTCGCTGGCGCACGAGGATGGCGTGCGCGAAGTGTTCAGGGACTGCGACCACGGCGCGATCCCGCCGGTCGCCATGGCGTATGGCACGCAGACCTGGCTTGACGACAGCCTGCTGACGCATGCCGACGTCTATTTCGAAGCGGGCGACCACCAGGAACTGGTGCACATGAGCACCGACCAGTTCATGGAACTGATGGCCGATGCAAAGCGCGGCCACTTCGCGCACAGGATGATGTAGGGCAATGCCACACCACCGCGGCCGGCGCATGCCGGCCGTTTTTTTTCGCGCCGCCTGTTGATGACGGCGCGCATGCGCCGACCCCGCCACGGCATGACACCGTGACAGGGTCGCGCTGCGCTCAAACAGCGGGCGTCAATCGAGCAGGTCGAAGCGGTCGAGGTTCATCACCTTGGCCCAGGCCGCGACGAAATCCCTGACGAATTTTTCCTGCGCATCCTCGCTGGCATAGACCTCGCAAAGGGCTCGCAACTGCGAGTTCGAACCGAACACCAGGTCGACACGCGTGCCGGTCCACTTCTTGTCGCCGGTCTTGCGGTCGCGCGCTTCAAACAGGTCGCGCTCGTCCGACAGCGGCTTCCATTCCAGTCGCATGTCGAGCAGGTTGCGGAAGAAGTCGTTGGTCAGCGTTTCCGGGCGGTCGGTGAGGACGCCATGCGCATCAGGCCCGGTATGCACGTTCAGCACGCGCAGGCCGCCGATCAGCACCGTCATCTCGGGCACGGTCAGCGTCAGCAGCTGGGCCTTGTCGATCAGCAGGTGCTCGGGGGGAATGCTGTACTTCGCCTTGACGAAGTTGCGGAACCCGTCCGCCTTCGGCTCGAGCGACGCCATCGCCTCCACATCGGTCTGTTCCTGCGAGGCATCCGTGCGGCCCGGCGAGAACGGCACTGTGACCTTGTGGCCCGCCTTCTGCGCCGCCTGCTCGATGGCCGCGTCGCCGGCCAGCACGATCAGGTCCGCCAGCGAGATCTTCTTGCCGCCCGACTGCGCGCCGTTGAATTCGGCCTGGATGCCTTCAAGCGCCTTGAGCACCTTGCCCAGTTGCTCGGGCTCGTTCGCGGCCCAGTCCTTCTGCGGCGCCAGCCGGATGCGGGCGCCATTGGCCCCGCCCCGCTTGTCCGAACCGCGGAAGCTCGATGCCGACGCCCAGGCGGTCTGCACCAGTTGCGAGAGCGGCAGGCCTGATGCCAGCACCTTCTGCTTGAGCGCGGCGACATCCTGGTCGTTGACCAGCGGATGGTCGACCTTCGGCACCGGATCCTGCCAGAGCAGATCTTCCTGCGGGACTTCCGGGCCCAGGTAGCGCGCGATCGGCCCCATGTCGCGGTGGGTCAGCTTGAACCAGGCGCGGGCGAAGGCATCGGTGAGCTCCTCGGGATGTTCCAGGAAGCGCCGCGAAATCTTCTCGTACTCGGGGTCGAAGCGCAGCGACAGGTCCGTGGTCAGCATCGTCGGCCGCAGCTTCTTCGACGGATCGAACGCATGCGGGATGGTTTCGCCGCCATTCTTGGCCACCCACTGGTTGGCGCCCGCAGGGCTCTTGGTCGGCTCCCAGTCATGGCCGAACAGGTTTTCCAGGTAGCTGTTGCCCCACTGCGTCGGCGTCTTGCTCCAGGTGACCTCCAGCCCGCTGGTGATGGTATCGGCGCCCTTGCCGGTCTGGAAGCTGCTCGACCAGCCCAGGCCCTGCAGTTCGAGATCCGCGCCTTCCGGTTCGGCCCCGACGTTGTCCGCCGGTCCGGCACCGTGCGTCTTGCCGAAGGCATGCCCGCCGGCGATCAGCGCGACGGTTTCCTCGTCGTTCATGGCCATGCGTGCGAAGGTCTCGCGGATGTCGTGCGCCGCGGCAAGCGGGTCCGGGTTGCCTTCCGGGCCTTCCGGGTTCACGTAGATCAGCCCCATCTGCACCGCGGCCAGCGGGTTCTCCAGGTTGCGGCCTTGATCGGTGCGGCTGGCCTCGGCGCCATGCATATCCTCGTCGGCGACAAGCACGCCGGCGTCATCGTACTTGCCCGCCGCACCCTTGCCGTAGCGCAGGTCACCGCCGAGCCAGGTCTTTTCATCGCCCCAGTACACATCGCCGTCAGGCTCCCAGGTGTCCTCGCGGCCACCGCCGAAACCGAAGGTCTTGAAGCCCATGGTCTCGAGCGCGACGTTGCCGGTCAGCACCAGCAGGTCCGCCCACGAGATGTTCTGGCCATATTTCTGCTTGATCGGCCATAGCAGGCGGCGCGCCTTGTCCAGGCTGACGTTGTCCGGCCAGCTGTTGAGCGGCGCGAAACGCTGCTGGCCGCGCCCGGCGCCGCCGCGGCCATCGCCGATGCGATAGGTGCCGGCGGCGTGCCACGCCATGCGGATGAACAGCGGGCCATAGTGGCCGAAGTCCGCCGGCCACCAGTCCTGCGAGTCGGTCATCAGCGCCGCCAGGTCCTTCTTCACCGCGGCGAGGTCCAGGTCCTTGAACGCTTTACGGTAGTTGAAGTCCGCGCCCAGAGGGTTGGACTTGCCGGAGTGCTGGGAGAGCAGGTCCAGCCGCAACTGCTTCGGCCACCACTCGCGATTGGTCGTACCGCCGCCAGCGGTATGCGTGAAGGGACACTTTGCTTCGTTAGACATACGTTCTCTCCTTGGTGGGGACGTACTGCATACGCCTGCCGCGATGGCGTCAGCGGTCGCTCGATTGCTTGTTGTTGCCCGATAGCTGCCTGACTTCGATGATCCCGCTCCGGCGCTTCGCTTCTTGCCGGACCTTCCTGCAATGCAGCCCGGCTGGTTGCCGCCGGTGCGCGGACGCGCGCGGGCGCGCACCGGCGTGACGATCCGGGCGCGCGCAGGGCGAAGCCGCAATGGTCTGACTGACTTCCGCGGCAGCTGTCCGCAACCAAAATATACGCACAGCCCGGCCCGAGGAGAATGCGATTCTGTCTATCTGGCCGATAGACCGTGCTTATGGCGCCAGGGCGACCTGCTCAGGTGGCACTCCGGTGCATTCAGGCGCCAAACAGTTCGCTGCACGCCGCCCGCACCGCAGCCGTCACCTGCCCGCGCGCGTGGTCGCGCCGCTCCAGCATGCCGATGTGGCGCATGACCGGCTCGCCGTTGACCAGCAGCGGCAGGATGCGCAGCGCCTCGTCGTCGTGCCAGCGCGCGCGCCGCAGCAGCGGCACCACCGTCACGCCCACCTCCTGGCGCACCAGCTCGACCAGCGCCTCGATGGCGTTCAGTTCCAGGAACTCGTTGACCTTCACGTGCGCGCGGCGCAGCGCGCGCTCGACCAGCACGCCGGTGCGCTGGCTGCGGTCGAAGCGCAGGTATGGGTTCTGCGCAAGCGCCTCGCGCGCGTCCCGGCCGGGACTGCCGCGTGCGGCGATCGCCACCAGCGGCTCCTGGTACAGCGGCGTCCAGCGCAGCGTGCCGGGAATCCGCGTGGCGCCTTCCACCAGGATCGCCGCATCGAGTTCGCCGGCCTCGACCTGTGCCGCCAGCTCGATCGACTTGGCGCCGACCAGGCGCACGTCGAGCGCCGGGTAGGTGCGCTTCATGCGGGCCACCGCGTGCGACAGGCCGCCCATCACCGAAACCACCGCGCCCACGGCCACGGCACCGGCCATGGCCTGGTCCGATGCCAGCGGCAGCCGCATCTCGTCGTACAGCGCGAGCAGGCGCCGCGCTTGCGGCAATAGCGCGCGGCCATCGGCATTGAGTACCGCAACGCGGCCGTTGCGGTCGAACAGTTCACGCCGCAGCTCGCTTTCCAGCGCGCGCATCTGCAGGCTGACAGCGGCCTGGGTCAGGGCCACCTGCCCGGCGGCCGCGGCGAAGGAGCCCTGCTCGGCTACGGCGACGAAGGTGCGGAGGAATCGGATAGTGCTCATCGGTGTTCGTGCGCAACGCCGGCGAAGCCGCGCCGATACTTAAATTTTTCTTGTGACATCGGAAAGAAATATTAGCTTTCTTTGTGACCGACGGCGCGGAATAATTAAGCCGGCTCATCAATTCCTGCCCGCTTATCCTTGCCCGCCCCAAGCCTGACTCCGGAGACAAGCATGAAATCCTGGCTGCGCCTCGCCGGCATCGCCGCCGCCTGCGGCATGTGCCTTGCCGCCACGCCCGCACTGGCCGACAACTATCCCGGCAAGCCGATCCGCCTGATCGTGCCGTTCCCGGCCAGCGGTGCGACCGACCTGCTGGCGCGCGCCATTGCCCAGAAGGTGGGCACCGACATCGGCCAGCAGATCGTGGTGGACAACCGCCCGGGCGCCGGCGGCGCGATCGGCTCCGACATGGCGGCCAAGGCCGCGCCGGACGGCTACACGCTGCTGATCGCGACCACCAGCACGCACGCGATCGGCCCGTACATCAACACCCGCCTGCCGTACAACACCGAGACCGACTTCACCCCGATCAGCCAGGTGGCGATCGCCACCAACGTGCTGGTGGTGCCGAACGGCCTGCCGGTGAAGAACGTGCGCGAGCTGGTGGACTACGCCAAGAAGCATCCCGGCGAGCTCAACTACGCTTCCAGTGGCAACGGCACCGTGGTGCACCTGACGGCCGAGGCGTTCAAGGCACAGGCGGGCGTGTTCATCACCCATATCCCGTACCGCGGCACCGCGCTGGCCGTGCCCGACCTGATCTCGGGCAAGGTGCAGGTGCTGTTCGACAGCATCGTCTCGGGCCTGCCGCACGTGAAGGACGGCAAGCTCAAGGCGCTGGCCGTGACCAGCGCGAAGCGCTCGCCGCTGGCACCGGAGATCCCGACGGCCAGCGAGTCGGGGCTGCCTGGCTTTGAGTCCGATACTTGGTTCGGCATCTACGGGCCCAAGGGAATGCCGGCGGATATCGTCAGCCGGCTCAATGCCGAGTTCAACAAGGCAATCCAGTCGCCGGAAGTCAGGGAGCGCCTGGGCAAGCTGGGCGCCGAGCCAGTCGGCGGCACGCCGGCACAGTTCGCCGCCATGGTAAAGAAGGACAGCGCCCGCTGGGGCAAGCTGATCAAGGATCGCAAGATCACGGCAGAATAACGGCGCCGCGTGCGCCCATGCGGCCGCCCCGACAATGGCCCCGGCCGCTTCCTGAAACGAAGACAAAGCCATGCAGAAATTCAACTGGACCAACCCCTACCCCTCCGTGCGCATCCCGCTGTTTGCGCGCAACGTGGTGTCCACCTCGCACCCGCTGGCCGCTCAGGCCGGCCTGCGCATGCTGCTCAAGGGCGGCAATGCCGTCGATGCCGCCATCGCCGCGGCGGCCGCCATCACCATCGTCGAGCCGGTATCGTGCGGCCTGGGCAGCGATGCCTTCGCCATCCTGTGGGACGGCAAGGAACTGCATGGCCTGAACTCCTCTGGCGTGGCCCCGGCCGCCTGGAACCCGGAGTACTTCAAGAACAAGTACGGCACCGACGCCAACGGCCTGGCCAACCGCCCGATCCGGGGCTGGGACTCGGTCACCGTGCCCGGCGTGATCGCCGGCTGGGCGGCGATGCACGAGCGCTTCGGCAAGCTGCCCTTCGCCGACCTGATGGAGCCGGCGATCGAGATCGCCGAGCGCGGCTACGCCGTGCCGCCGGTGGTGGCGCACAAGTGGGCCGCCGCGGTGCCCGAACTGAAGGACCAGCCGGGCTATGCGGAGACCTTCATGCCCAAGGGCCGCGCGCCGCTGGTCGGCGAGAAGTTCACGATGAAGGCCGCCGCCGACACGCTGCGCAAGATCGGCGAGACGCGCGGCCGCGCCTACTACGAAGGCGAAATCGCCGAGAAGATCGCCGCCTTCAGCAAGCAGTGCGGCGGCGCGATGACCCTGGACGACCTGCGCAACTACCGCCCCGACTGGGTCAAGCCGATCAGCAAGAGCTACCGCGGCTACGAGTTGCACGAGATCCCGCCCAACGGCCAGGGCATCGCCGCGCTGGTGGCGCTGGGCATCCTCAGCCAGTTCGACATGGCCTCGATCCCGGTCGACTCGGTCGATTCGCAGCACCTGCAGATCGAAGCGATGAAGCTCGCCTTCGCCGACCTGTACCGCTACGTCGCCGATCCGCGCAGCATGGAGGTCACGCCCGAGCAGATGCTGGACGATGCTTACCTCAAGTCGCGCGCCAAACTGATCGACATGCAGCGCGCCACGCACTTCAACTTCGGCATGCCCAAGGTGGGCGGCACCATCTACCTGACCGCCGCCGACGAGAATGGCATGATGGTGTCGTTCATCCAGTCGAACTACATGGGCTTCGGCTCGGGCGTGGTGGTGCCGGGCACCGGCATCAGCCTGCAGAACCGCGGCGTCGGCTTCTCGATGGATCCCAGGTCTGCCAACGCTGTGGCCGGCGGCAAGCGCCCGTTCCACACCATCATCCCGGCCTTCCTGACCAAGAACGGCCACCCGGTGATGAGCTTCGGCGTGATGGGCGGCGACATGCAGCCGCAGGGCCACCTGCAGACGGTGGTGCGCATGCTGGACTACAACCAGCAGCCGCAGGCCGCATGCTGCGCGCCGCGCTGGAAGGTCAACCGCGATTTCACGCTGGACGTGGAAGGCACCATGGACCCGGCCACGGTCGAGGGGCTGAAGGCGCGCGGGCACCAGTTGAAGTCGGTGGACGATCCATACATGGACTTTGGGTCGGGCCAGTTCATCTGGCGCCTGTCGGACGATCCCGAGCAAGGGTACGTGGCAGCCAGCGACAGCCGGCGCGACGGGCAGGCGGTGGGGTTCTGAGCCCGCCGGGCCTGCGCTGCCAGCGACATGCGGAACGCCCCGAAAGGGGCGTTCTTGCTTTCCGCCCCCCATCCCACAACTGGCCCGCTCGCGATCGCAGCAACTGTGCATGGCGCGGGCGCCACGGCTCCGTACACTGGTTCGCCGACAAGCCTCCGGAGCCCGCACCATGACCACCTACGCCTTCCGCCTGCTCAACGTCTTCGCCGAATCCACCTTCGGCGGCAATCCCCTGTGCGTGTTCGAAGACGCGCGCGGCATGGACGAAGCCACCATGCAGGCGCTGGCGCTGCAGTTCAACCTGTCGGAGACCACCTTTGTCCTGCCGTCGGACAATGCCAGCGCGCGCGTGCGCATCTTCACGCCTGGCTATGAGATGCGTTTCGCCGGCCATCCGACGCTGGGCACCGCGCACGTGGTCCGCGAACTGGCCGGCACCGGCGATGCGCTGACGCTCGAATTCCTCGCCGGCGTGGTCCCTGTGACGGCGCAGGGCGATGTCTGGACCTTCACCGCGCCGCACAGCGGCGAGCCGAAGACCGCGCCGGCCGGCCTCCCCGATGCCGACATGGCAGCCCTGCTCGGCCTGCACGAAAGCGACTTGCTGATTTCTCCGATGTGGGTCGACACCGGCGCCGACCAGCTGCTGGTGGCCGTGCGCAGCACCGATGCCGTGCGGCGCGCCAATCCTGACAGCGCGCGGCTCGACATCTGGCCGCAGAGCAGCCTCGGCCGCAAGACCGCGTACGTGTTCGCCCTCGATCCCGAGCAGCCGGGCGGCATCCTGTCGCGCTATTTCTTCACCAAGCAGGGCGGCGGCGTGGCCGAGGATCCCGGCACGGGCTCGGCCTGCGCCAACCTGGGTGGCTGGCTGCTGGCCACCAGCCGCGCGCTGCCGGCGGAATACATCATCGACCAGGGCGAGGCCGTCGGCCGCCCGTGCCGGCTGCGCCTGTCGGTCGGCTCGGACGGCGCGATCCGCGTGGGCGGGCGCGTGCTCGAGATTGGCCGCGGCACCGTGACACTCTGAGGGCCCTGCGCAGCCCTGCCGGCTGCGCTACATTGTCGGCTTGCCCCGCCAATCTCCCCGCCCATCGCCCCGATCCGCCATGACCTCGCACGCCATCACCTCCCTGGCCGAACTGGAAGCGCTCTACGCCCAACCCGCGGCGCCGTCGCTGTCCAAGGAAGTCGACTACCTGCACCCGCATTACCGCGCCTTTATCGAGGCCGCCCCGTTCTGCCTGCTGTCGACCGTCGCCGCGGGCTGGGCCGAATGCTCGCCGCGCGGCGACACGCCCGGTTTCGTGCAGGTGCTGGACGAGCGCACGCTGCTGCTGCCCGACCGGCGCGGCAACAACCGCATCGACAGCCTGCGCAATATCGTGGTCGACCCGCGCGTGGGCCTGCTGTTCGTGATCCCCGGCGTCAACGAGACCATCCGCGTCAACGGCACCGCGCAGATCAGCGTCGAGCCGGCGCTGATCGCGCGCTGCGTGGCCAACGGCAAGGCGCCGACCACGGTGCTGGTGATCACGGTGCAGTCGGTGTTCTTCCAGTGCGCCCGGGCGCTGATCCGCTCGCGGCTGTGGTCCGCGGATGCGCAGGTCGCACGGCAGACACTGCCAAGCAATGGCGAGATCCTGGCCATGCTGAGCGAGAACGCCATCGACGGTGCCGCCTACGACCGCGAACTGCCCGAGCGGCAGCGCAACACGCTTTACTAACGCGGCAGCCACTCCGGCGCGTGGGTGCCGAGCGGCTCGGACGGCAGCGTCCAGCGCGCCGGCGTCTCGGACAGCTGCGCCGCGTGGCGCACCACGGTCAGCATGCCGAAGCCGGACGGCACCGCTTCGAGCAGGTCGGCGACATCGTCGATCTTCTGCTCGGGCGCCTTCAGCCCCTGCGGCACCCGCCCCAGCCCGCGCAGCCACTGCCCCACCTGCGCCAGCGATACGCGCACGTGCCAGCTGCCACCTTCCAGCGCGCGCCGGTGCAGCGCGGCCATCGCGCCGAATGCCAGCAGATAGCCCGCGGCATGGTCCAGCACCTGTGCCGGCAACGGGCGCGGCGTGTCGCCGCCGGCCGCTTCCGCCTCGGCCTGGTTGAAGCCGGTGGCGGTCTGCACCAGCGAATCGAAGCCGCGCTTGTGCGCCCACGGCCCGACGTGGCCATACGCGCTCAGCGACACATAAACGATGCCCGGCCGCGCCCGTGCCGCGGCTTCCGGGCCGATGCCCAGTTCGGCCAGCCCGCCAGGCCGGTAGCCCTGCACCATCACGTCGGCGCCGTGCAGCAGCTTGTGCAGCGTGCGCTTGTCGTCGGGATCGCGCAGGTCGAGCTGGCAGCTGCGCTTGCCGCGGCCGGTGTCGATCACCAGCGGCGCGATCGACGGCAGGTGCGCGGCGGTCACCAGCAGCACATCGGCACCGTGCGCGGCCAGCGTGCGCCCGGCGACCGGGCCGGCGATGATGCGGGTGAAATCGAGCACGCGCACGCCTGACAGCGGTTGCGCATCGGTCGACGCGGGCGGTGGTAATGGCTGTGGCGGTGCGTCGCCGATACGCTCCAGCGTCACCGGCGGCAAGCCGCGCAGCGCCGCGGCCTGCGGATGGCGGTCCCATTCGTCGAAGCTGCGCAGCGCGGCGACCACCAGGCCGGCGTCGGACGCGGCGGTTTCGAAAGTCTCGGCTTCCCACTTTTCCAGCGCCGCCTGCACCGCCGCCTTGTCATAGGCACAGCCCAGCAAGCGCAGCACGCCGTCACGGTGGTGCGGGAAATTGGTGTGCAGCCGGACCCAGCGGCCGTCGCCGCAGCGGTAGATGCCGGCGATCTTGTCCCACAGCTCGGGCGCTGGACCGCCGTCGACGCGCAGGTAACGCTCGCTGCGGAACTCGGTGATGGCATGGCGCATGTCAACGCTGACGTCCTGCCAGCGGCCGCCGCGGCCTTGCCACAGCGTGGCGGCGGCCAGCGCCGAAGCGGCGAGGCTGGCCTGCGCAGCGGTCCCCACGGCAAAGCTTGAAGGCAGCACCGGATCGGCGCCGTCCAGGCGCAGGTGGGACAGCGCCTCGGCCGGCAGGCCGGCATCGCGCCACAGCGCGGCAACGACATCGTGGGGCATGGGCGGCACTTGTGCCGCATCGGGGTGGGCGTTCATGGGCGTTCCTGCAGCGATGGGTGACTGGTGGCCGTAGCCGGCCGGCACGGGTCTCCATGCTACTCCGACACATCACTTTCGGTGCGGCCAACCTGTGCCGGCGGCGGACAAGACCATAAATGAGCCGAGGCTCACGGCGTGCGGCGCCGCCGGCACGGTAAAATCCCCTTATTGGCATTCCGCCACGCAATCTGACGACCCGACCGGCCACCGTATCGATCCCTACCATCGATCCATCCGGCCGGCCAACCGGCGCCACCATGAGCCACGACAACAAGCCTACCGACAGCACCCCAGCCGCCTCCAACTTCCTGCGGAGCATCATCGACCAGGACCTCGCCGCCGGCACCTACGCCGGCCGCCAGGACAAGCAAGGCGAGCCGCTGCCGACCGTCATCACCCGCTTCCCGCCGGAGCCCAACGGCTACCTGCATATCGGCCATGCCAAGAGCATCTGCCTGAACTTCGGGCTGGCGCGCGACTACGGCGGCCGCTGCCACCTGCGCTTCGACGACACCAACCCGGTCAAGGAAGATACCGAATACGTCGATTCGATCATCGACGCCGTGCACTGGCTCGGCTTCTCCTGGGACAGCGAAGGCAAGGACGGCCAGAAGCAGCCGCACCTGTACTACGCCAGCGACTACTTCGACCAGCTCTACGCCTTTGCCGAGACGCTGATCGAGCGCGGCGCCGCCTACGTGGACAGCCAGTCGGCCGAGCAGATCGCCGCCAGCCGCGGCAACTTCTCCGAGCCGGGCAAGCCCTCGCCCTACCGCGACCGCACTGTCGAGGAAAACCTGCAGCTGTTCCGCGACATGCGCGCGGACAAGTACGGCGACGGCGAGCACGTGCTGCGGGCGAAGATCGACATGACCGCCCCCAACATCGTGATGCGCGACCCGGTGCTCTACCGCATCCGGCACGCCCATCACCACCGCACGGGCGACAAGTGGTGCATCTATCCGATGTACGACTTCACCCACTGCATCTCCGACGCGCTGGAGAACATCTCGCACTCGCTGTGCACGCTGGAGTTCGAGAACAACCGCCCGCTGTACGACTGGGTGCTGGAGCACCTGCGCGACGCCGGCGTGTTCCGCGACCCGCTGCCGCACCAGTATGAGTTCGCGCGCCTGAACCTGACCTACGCGATCACCAGCAAGCGCAGGCTCAAGCAGCTGGTCGACGAGAACCGTGTCGACGGCTGGGACGACCCGCGCATGCCCACGCTGGTCGGCGTGCGCCGCCGCGGCTATACGCCGGAGTCGATCCAGCTGTTCTGCGACCGCGTCGGCGTGGCCAAGGCCGACAGCTGGATCGACATGAGCACGCTCGAAGGCGCGGTGCGCGACGACCTGGACGGCCGGGCCGCGCGTGGCGTGGCCGTGCTGGACCCGCTCAAGCTGATCATCGACAACTACCCCGAAGGCCAGAGCGAGGAATGCTCGGCCCCGGTCCATCCGAAGAAGCCGGAACTGGGCAAGCGTGTGTTCCCGCTGTCGCGCGAACTGTGGATCGAGCGCGAGGACTTCAACGAGACCCCGCCCAAGGGCTATTTCCGCCTGTTCCCGGGCAACAAGGTGCGGCTGAAGTACGGCTACGTGATCGAGTGCACCGGCGTGGACAAGGACGCCGACGGCAACGTCGTCGCCGTGCACGCCAGCTACCTGCCCGACACCAAGAGCGGCACGCCGGGCGCCGACAGCGTCAAGGTCAAGGGCGTGATCCACTGGGTCAGCGCCGCTCACGGCTACGAGGCCGAGGTGCGCCTGTACGACCGCCTGTTCAACGACCCCAACCCGGACGCTGGCGGCAAGAACTTCCTGGATGCGCTCAACCCCGACTCCAAGAAGGTGGTCACCGCCTACCTGGAGCCGGGCCTGCGCGAGGCGCGGCCGGAAGACCGGTTCCAGTTCGAGCGCCACGGCTACTTCGTTGCCGACCGCAATGATTCGCAGCCGGGCAAGCCGGTCTTCAACCGCATCGTCGGGTTGAAGGACAGCTGGGGCAAGTGATGGGCAAGGCAACTCCGGTACAGACCATCACCTTCCCGCTCGAGGGCGAGTTCATCGCCCTCAACGACCTGCTCAAGCTGGCTGGCGTGTGCGACAGCGGCGGCGCCGGCAAGGCGCTGGTCGCCGCCGGTGAAGTCTCGGTGGACGGCGCGCCCGAATCGCGCAAGACTGCGAAGATTCGCGCCGGACAGGTGGTAGGCCTGGCGGGCATCGAGATTCGCGTGGTCGCCGCCTGACCGCGCTACCGGCCGCAGCGGCAGCTGAGCCGCTCCGGCGCTGTAACGGAGAGGACCGAAACCATGCCGATCGCGTTCTGGTGCGTCTTGTTGGCCGGCGTGCTGCCGCTCGCCACGGTAGCCATCGCCAAGGCCAGCGCGCCCGGTTTCGACAACCACGACCCGCGCGGCTGGCTCGACAAGCAGTCCGGGCGCGCGCGGCGCGCCGACATGGCGCACCGCAACCATTTCGAGGCCTTCCCTTTCTTTGCCGCAGCGGTGCTCACCGCCAGTTTCCTGCAGGCGCCGCAGGCGCGCATCGACGAGCTGTCGATGGTCTTCATCCTCACCCGCATCCTCTACACCGCGTGCTACGTGACTGACCGGGCCACGCTGCGCACGCTGTGCTGGACCATCGGGTACCTGTCGGTGGTGGGGATTTTCCTGCTGCCGGTGTTCGTGCACTGAGCCATGGCGGCACCCGTTCGTCTTCTGGCCGCCGTTGCGATCGCCATGCTGGGCAGCGCCAGTGCCGCGCCGGTGGAATACACGCTTGACCCGGTCCACACCTCCGTCTATTTCGGCGCCAGCCATTTCGAGCGCAGCTCGGTGCGCGGGCGCTTCGGCAAGATCGACGGCCGCATCGTCTACGACGCCGACAGCGGCGCCGGCGCGATCGACGTGACCGTCGAGCTGGCCTCGGTCGACACCGGCAACCGCACGCTCGACGGCGTGCTGCGTTCGGCACAGTTCTTCGATATCGCGCAGTTTCCGCAGGCGCGGCTGCGCGCCGATCGCTTTATCAGCGACGGCGGCCGGCTTGTGGCGGTAGAAGGCGAGCTGAGCCTGCACGGCGTCACCCGTCCGGTCCGGCTGCAGGCCGAGCGCTTCCGCTGCGGCGAGGTCACGCTGTTCGGCGTGACGCGGCAGGTGTGCGGCGGCGACTTCCGCGCCGAAGTGCCGCGCAGTGCCTTCGGCATGACCCGCTTCGTGCCCGATGCGGGCGACATCGTGACGCTCCATGTGGCGGTCGAGGCATCGCCGGCGAGCAACGCCGCGCGCTAGCCCAATGCGTCACCTGCCGGACAGATTTCTCTTGTAGAATCAGCGCTTTGTCGAATCCCTGCCACGCCCGCCGCGTGTGCGGCAACGCGAGACAGAGACCATGTTCGAAATCCATTCCGGCGACATCGTCGCGGCCGCCCTGGCTGCCGCTGGCGCCTGCCTGCTGTGCAGCATTCCGGGCGATTTCCTGCGCCGCTTCCCGCTGTGGGCGGTGCGCACCTATGGCCGCGGTGCCCTGCTGATGCCGTTCCTGGCCATGATGGTCGGGACCTGGCTGTTCCGCCTGGGCGTGGCCGGCCAGCTCGATACCGATGCCGGCCAGGCGCTGGTGGTGGCAGCCGGCTTCCTGACCACGCTGCTGCTGTCGGCGCTGCTGCGCTTCTACCTGAAGGAATACCGCAAGCGCTGAGGCGTCTCCGGCCGGCCGTTTGTGCCGGCTGGCCCACCTTGCCCTGCCCACGCGCGTACGGCGGCGCCGCCGAATCGCGTATGATGCGGCCTTTCGCGTTCCGCGCCGCCGTGCCGGACGCAGCCGCAGACCTCACTTCATGGCGCTCAAGTCCACCATCTTCAAAGCCGAGCTGGCCGTCTCCGACATGGACCGGCCCTACTACGGCAGCCACAGCCTCACCATTGCCCAGCATCCGTCCGAGAACGACGCGCGCATGATGGTGCGCCTGCTCGCCTTCGCCTGCGAAGCCACCGAGACGCTCGCCTTCACCCGCGGCCTGGACGAGCCGGACGAGCCCGACCTGTGGGACAAGCGCCTGACCGGCGACATCGCCCATTGGGTCGAGCTGGGCCAGCCCGACGAAGCGCGCCTGAAGCGCGCCGCCGCCCGCTCCGAGCGCGTGACCGTCTACACCTACAGCGGCGCCAGCGCGCGCGAGTGGTGGAAAGGTATGGCGGGCAAGGCCGGCAAGCTGCGCAACGTCACCGTCTACAATGTCCCGACGGAAGCGGTCGACGCGCTCGCCGCGCTGGCGCAGCGCGCGATGCGCCTGTCGGTGACGATCCAGGACGGCGATATCTGGGTCGCCGACGACGACCGCAACGTGCAACTGCAACTGGACGTGCTGCAGCGCGCCCAGGATTGAACGAGGCGGCCACCGCCGCGCTCCCGATTCACCTCGACTGGTCCCTGCCAGTCTTTATCGGAAGGAAATCACCATGCAAACCACGCCCTCTGGCCTGCAATACGAAGACACCACCGTCGGCTCCGGCGCCGAAGCCACCGCCGGCAAGCACGTCACCGTGCACTACACCGGCTGGCTGTACGAGAACGGCCAGGCTGGCCGCAAGTTCGATTCGAGCAAGGACCGCAACGACCCGTTCGTGTTCCCGCTGGGCGCCGGCCACGTGATCCGCGGCTGGGACGAAGGCGTGCAGGGCATGAAGGTCGGCGGCGTGCGCCGCCTGGTGATCCCGGCCGATCTCGGCTACGGTGCGCGCGGCGCCGGTGGCGTGATCCCGCCGAACGCGACGCTGCTGTTTGAAGTGGAACTGCTGGCGGTTTAACGACTGTGGCTCCCGCGAAGGCGGGAGCCACAACCAAGGGTCTTGTCAGATCCGGGGGCCTGCCCAGGCCCCCTCAGAAACCGATGGCGGCGTTGCCGACGTCGACGCGGACCTTGTCGCGGTCCAGCAGCCGCGCCGCATGGCGCGCATATTCCTGCGCCCAGGCAGGATCGCCGGAGAAGCGTGACTCTCCGGAAAACTTGGCGACGTTCAGGATCTTGTCGATGACCAGCACCTTGCCGACCGGGCTCGACGCCTGGCAATCCAGCTCGGTGTACTCGCGGTCGAACCAGCGCCACGCCGCATCCTCGGCCACCGCGGCCAGCTCGTCCGCGCCGATCGTGAAGTCATATTCCTTGCCGCTGCCGAACACCACCGTAAGCGTACGCGTCATCGCAGGTTCCTCCTGGTCGGATGAAGCTCCCATTGTAAAGACTGCCCGCCACCGCGTGCCAGCAAAACGCCCCGGGCTGACCGCGGACAAGCTTGCGCGGGCACGCATCGGTCCCGGCATCGCGCGGGGTGGCAAGAGTGGCAAGGCCGCCGTGCGGCGGCGACCGTTGCCTAACACCCACACCGATGCCGCCGGCTCAGGCATTTCCGGGAAAAACTGGCACTTATGTCATTTTCCCCACCTGCCCGGGACGCTGCTTTGATTTATGCTTGCAGCATGGCCATTACGCGACAGGACCTCGAATCCGACCGGCTGCGCACCTCGCTGTGCAGTACCCCGGTCGCGTCCTCGCTGTTGCCCGAGCACGTGCTGGAGCAGTCCCTCTGCGACGCGCTGGCACGCAAGCCCGACGACCCCGCGCTCGACGGCGATGTCTGGGTGTTCGGCTATGGCTCGCTGATCTGGAACCCGATGGTGGTGCACACCGAGCGCCGGCGCGCAACCGTGCATGGCTACCACCGCGGCTTCTACCTCTATTCCCGCATCAACCGCGGCACGTGGGACAACCCGGGGCTGGTGCTGGGCCTGGATCGGGGCGGCTGCTGCCACGGCATGGTGTTCCGGATCCCCAGCCACGTGGTCGAGCAGGAGTTCCGCGTGCTATGGCGCCGCGAGATGCTGACGGGCGCCTACCACCCGCGCTGGCTGCGCATCCGCACCGGCGGGGATGGCCATGGTGATGGCGATGAGGGTCCGGAGCAACGCGCCCTGGCCTTCGTCATGAACCGCGCGCACGAGTCCTACGCCGGCCGGCTGCCGGACACCAGCGTGGTCGAGCGGCTGCGCCACGCCGCCGGACTGTACGGCCCGGCGCGCGAATACCTGCAGCAAACCCTGCTGGGGCTGGCCACCAACGGCGTCGACGATCCCTACCTGGGACGGCTGTGGCGCCAGCTCCAGGCGGGCGATGCCGCCGACGCCGAAAGTGCCGCCGCCAAAACTGGCCCCGCCGGCACCCGCGCGGACGATACCCCGCCCTTGCCGGCCCGGCCTCGCGAAACCGCCTGAGCCCAGGAGCTGCCGCCATGACGCGCCCCGCCACCCGCAGCCGCAGACAAGCACTCAATGAGATGCTGGGCCTGATGGGCTTGCTGGTCGGGGGCAGCCTGCTGGCGGCACAGGGCGGCCAGACTTTGGCGGCACGCCCCGGGGCCGGCGCCGCCAGCCAGCCCGGCGCCGCGCGGCCGCGCGGCACGGCGCGCGCCCCCGTGCGCAGTGAAGGCCTGAGCGCACTCGACCGCAACCTGATCACCGCCGCCGGTATCGGCGACCAGGACATGGTGGCGCGCCTGCTGGCCGCGGGCGCCACCGCGCGCGCTGCCGACGAACGCGGCCGCAGCGCGCTGCTGGCCGCCGTGCAGAGCCGCCACGTCGAAGTCGCGCGGATGCTGATGCTGGCCGGCGCGGACGTGAACCACAAGGACGCCGACGCCAACAGCCCCTTCCTGCTGGCCGCCGCCAGTGGCCAGGCCGAGATCGTCCGGCTGGCGCTGGCGCATGGCGCGGACCTGGCCAGCACCGACCGCTACGACGGCACCGCGCTGATCGGCGCGAGCCAGCAGGGCCATGTGGAAGTGGTGAAGCTGCTGCTGAAAGCGGGCATTGCCGTCGACCACGTCAACAACCTCGGCTGGACGGCACTGCTCGAGGCGGTGGTGCTGGGCGATGGCAGCACGCGCTACGAGGAAACGGTGCAGCTGCTGCTGGATGCCGGCGCCGACGCCAACCTGGCCGACCGCGAAGGCGTGACCCCGACTCGCCACGCGCGCGAGCGGGGGTACAAGACCATGGTGAAGATGCTGATGCGGGTGCGGGGGCATTGAGCCTTGCCCTGGGCGGTTCGCATGCGATGGGAACCCGCCCCGGGCATAGGCTGGCAGCATAGATCAGGCCGCTGCGGGCTTCTGCTCTCCCTCAGCCCGAGCGTTTTCGCTCTCCTGCAGTTGCCGCCACATCACCTTTCCGGTTCCCGACTTTGGCAGCGCGTCCACGAGTTCCACCACCCGCGGATACTTGTACGCGGCCATGTTCTCCTTGGCCCAATCGATGATCTCGTCCGGCGTGGTCTTGCCCCTGGCATGGGCGCGCAGCACTACCACCGCCTTGACCGTCTCGCCGCGGTACGGGTCGCGCGTGCCGATGATGCAGGCCTCCTGCACGTCGGGGTGCTTGTACAGCAGGTTCTCCACCTCGGCCGGCCATACCTTGAAGCCCGACGCGTTGATCATGCGCTTGAGGCGGTCGGTGATGAAGTAGTAGCCCTCCTCGTCCATGCGCCCCAGGTCGCCGGTGCGGAAGAAGGTCTTGCCCTCGAATTCGATGAAAGACTCGCGCGTGGCGTCTTCCTTGCCCCAGTAACCCTTGAACACCTGCGGGCCGCAGACGATGATCTCGCCGATCTCGTTGGGCGGCAGTTCCTTGAGCGTGACCGGGTCGATCACGCGCGCGTCGGTGTTGAAGGTCGGCACGCCCAGGCACTGCAGCTTGGGCCGGTCCGACGGATTGCTGTGCGTCGGCGCCATGGTTTCTGACAGCCCGTAGCCTTCCAGGTAGCTCAGCCCGAACTGCTCGCGCAGCCGTTCGGCCACTGCCTGCGGCATGGCCGCGCCGCCACCGCCGATATAGCGCAGGCTGGACAGGTCGAACTGCTCCAGGTTGGGGCTGGCCAGGAAGTCGATGACCATGGTCGGGATATTGGTCCAGTGCGTGACCTGGTAGCGCGAGATCAGGCGGCCGGCCACCTCGCGGTCCCAGCGCGGCAGCATCACCACGGTGGCGCCGCTGTAGATCGGGCCGTTCATGCCGTACTGCATGCCGGTAACGTGGAACAGCGGCAGCACCGACAGGATCACCGACTCGGCGCCCGAGCCCGACCAGGTCGCGCCGCCGACGATGTTGTGCATGACCGAGCGATGCGTATGGATGCAGCCCTTGGGAAAGCCGGTGGTGCCGGAGGTGTACGGCATCACGGCCATGTCGTCAGGCCCGGCGGTATGCGGCCCCGGCTGCAGGCCGGCGCCCAGCGCTTCGGCCCATGCGGTCGCGCCGGCGGGCAGCGCGTGCGGCGTGGCCAGCCACGCGGGCGGTGCGTCTTCGGGATGCTCGTGCGTGGGCGGCAGCGCGTCGGCGTACTGCGTCACCAGCAGGTGCTGCAGGCGCTCGGCCGGCGCCAGTTCCGCCACGGCCTGATCCACGCCGGCGGCTAGGTCGGCCGTGCAGATCGCCACGCGCGCCTGACCATCGGTGACGTAGTGCTTGAATTCCTCGGTGCGGTTCATCGGGTTGACCGGCACCACCACCGCATCGGCGCGCAGGATCGCGTAGTAGCTGACGATGAACTGCGGGCAGTTCTGCATGTACAGCAGCACCCGGTCGCCCTTCTTCACCCCAGCCCTCTGCTGCAGCCAGCCGGCCAGCGCGGTGGCCTGCGCTTCCAGTTCGCGGAAGGTGATGGCGTTGCCGAAATAGCGGATCGCCGCCTTGTCGGCATAGCGCAGCGCAGACACTTCCAGGTTGTACCAGAGCGACGTTTCGGGCAGCACAATGGCGGTCGGCAGGCGCTTTGGCCAGAACTGCAAATGCGGGCGGGCTGGGTTCTGCATGAAACGTCTCCTGTGCGTCGGTCTTCGGACCGGGTCTGTCGGTATGGTCAAGGACTATAACCGAACGATCGTTCTATTTTCAACCGGTGGCTTTCCCGAACGCCAGGTGTGCGGCGACTGCGCGCAGCCGTTGTATTTGGCGCCTCCGCCCTCACAATAGAAGGATCTCCGCCTCTTTCCAGGACTGTTCATGAGCGACGTCAACCTGCAGAATTTCGAGACCGAAGTGATCGACGCCTCCCACCAGGCGCCGGTACTGGTCGATTTCTGGGCACCCTGGTGCGGCCCCTGCCGGACGCTGGGCCCGATGCTGGAACGGCTGGAGGCCGAAGCGGAAGGCCGCTGGAAACTGGTCAAAGTCAATGTCGACGAGAACCAGGAGCTGGCCGCGCATTTCGGCGTGCGCAGCATCCCCCATGTGGTGGCGATCGCCGGCGGCCAGGCCGTGGACCAGTTCACCGGCGTGCTGCCGGAGTCGGGGCTGCGCGAGTTCCTGGACCGGCTGGCGTCCGGCCAGGCCAGGTCGCCGCTGGCCGAGGCGCAGGAACTGGCCGCCGCCGGCAACCGCGACGGCGCCGAGACGCTGTTCGCCGACGCGATTGCCGCGGATCCGGAATCGGACGCCGCGCGGCTGGCGTATATCGGCTTCCTGCTGGACGGCAACGCCGTCGACCGGGCCAGGGCGGAGTTCGCGGCGCTGTCGCCGCGCGCCGGGCAGGAAGATGGCTACGGCGCACTGCGCACGCGCATCGAAGCCATGGAAAACGCCGCCGGCCTGCCCGACGAAGCCACCCTTGCCGGCCGCATCGACACCGATCCGCGCGACCTCGCGGCGCGGATGGACCTGGCGCGGCTGATGATCGCGCGCCAGCAATACGAGCCGGCGCTGGAGCAGCTGCTGGCGATCGTACGCACCGACCGCGGCTTCGAGGACGATATCGGCCGCAGGACCATGCTGTCGGTATTCGAGATGCTGGCCGACCGGCCCGAGGTGGTGTCGCGCTGGCGCCGCCAGCTAAGCACGTCGCTGAACTGAGCGGGGAGCCAATCGCCATGTCCACGCCCCGCCTGGTCGATTTCAAGACCGAACCCGCCCCGACCCACGACCGCCCGCGGCCCGACCGGCTGGTGTCGGGCAACCCCGACCGCACCACCTGGACACACTACAGCGCCGAACAAGGCGATTTCGACTGCGGCATCTGGGCCTGCGAGCCCGGCGCGTGGCGCATCGCCTTCCCGGCAGGCAAGGAAGAGTTCTTCCATGTGATCAGCGGCCGCATCCGCATCAGCGACGAGGCGGGCGAGGCCCGCGAATTCGGCCCGGGCGACGCCTGCGTGATCCCGGTGGGCTTCACCGGCCTGTTCCAGGTGCTGGAGCCGGTGCGCAAGTATTTCGTGGTGATCGACCGCGACGCGGCGCGGCCTGCCTGATCCCGGCTGGCTTCGCGGGCGTCAGGCCGCGGCCGGCCCTTCCACCAGCGTGAAGCCGTGCTCGCGCATATGCTCGACCATCATCGTGTCCATCGACTTGACGTGATGGTCGAACCAGCCTGACAGCTCGGACACCAGCCGGCGGCCCAGCCCGAATTCGCCGTCGGTATGGACCTTGTCGCGCACGGCGACGGCCACGGCCAGCACCTGCTTGTGCTCGCCCGCGTGGCAATGGCGCGGGCCGAAGCCCATCGCCTCCATCCACTGTTCTTCCTGCGCGAAATGGTGGCGCGTATGGTCGATCCACTCGTCCATCGCGGCCAGGAAGCCGGCATCGTCCGCACTGGCCACTGCGGCCAGCAGTTGCACGAACTCGGCGTGGGTGGCATCGGTGACCGGTTCGCCGAGATGGAGGTCTTCGGGCAGGCCGGCGGAGGAGAGCTGGTCTTTGGCGTCCATGGGGAGCGGCGGCAATCGTTGGAAAACGGCAAGGATACCGAATCGACGCGGCCCGGACCTGATCTTGCGCAAGCCGGGCGGGTATGCTGTGGGGTATGCGCCCCGCCCGCCACCTCTATCGCCCATGCCACGACTGATCTTCTTCTGCGGCCATGCCGGCACCGGCAAGACCACCCTCGCCCACCGCCTGATCGGCCCGCTGATGCAGGCCACCGGCGAGCCCTTCTGCCTGCTCGACAAGGACACGCTGTACGGCCGCTACAGTGCCGCGGCCATGGCCGCCATCACCGGCGACCCCAACGACCGCGACAGCCCGGCCTACCTGGACAATCTGCGCGACCCCGAATACCAGGGCCTGCTCGATACCGCGCGGGAAAACCTGGCGCTGGGCATCAGCGTGCTGGTGATCGGCCCGCTGTCGCGCGAGATTCGCTCGCACCTGCTGAGCGACCCGGAATGGCTGCAGGTGCCGCAGGGAACCACCGTCCGCATCGTGTGGGTGCACCTGCCGGAAGACGAGGCGCACGCGCGCATCATCCGGCGCGGCAACCCTAACGACGCCTACAAGCTGCAGCACTGGGACGCGTACCGCACGCGGCGCTTCATGCCGAGCGCGGACGAATTTCCCGAACTGATCTTCTTCGACAACCTGGCGCCGGGCGAGGCCGAGGTCGACGGCCTGCTGCGCGCGTTGAGCGCCTGAACGTCGGCCCGGCTTCAGCCGCGCGCGATCGCGCCGATCGCCGCCGACGCCGCCACGAAACCGAACACGGCCGTCACCGCCACCGACGAGCCGAAGCCCGCACAGGCCAGCCCCTGCGGCCCGCTCGCAGCCGGATGGCCGGCGTGCCCATCGTGCGGCGGCGCCTCGTCGATCTCGCAGGCCTGCTGCCCGGGCTCCGGATATTGCAGCGGCTCGTCGGAATAGACCGCGGCAATGCCGAACTTCTTTTTGGGGTCGCGGGTGAAACCCCACTGCTTGCGCAGCCCGGCGCGCACCTTGGACAGCAGCGGATCCTGGATCGTACGCGCCAGGTCGTCGATGCGCACGCGCGTGGGATCGAGCTGGCCGCCGGCGCCACCGCAGGTGATCACCGGCACGCCCTGGCGCCGCGCCCAGCCCAGCATTTCGGTCTTGACCCGCACGGCGTCGATGGCGTCGATCACGTACTCATAGCCGGCACCGAGCAGCGCGGGCACGTTGTCGGTGGTGACGAAGTCGTCGACCTGCGTCACCCGGCAGCGCGGGTTGATGTCAACGATGCGCTCGGCCATGGCCTCGACCTTGGCGCGCCCGTAGGCATCGCCCAGGGCGTGGATCTGCCGGTTGGTGTTGGACAGCGCGATATGGTCGAGGTCGATCAGGGTGATGCGCCCGACCGCGTTGCGCGCCAGTGCCTCGGCGGCCCAGCTGCCCACGCCGCCGATGCCGACCACGCACACATGGGCCGCTTCCAGCCGCGCCAGCCCCGCGGCGCCATACAGCCGCGCGACGCCGCCGAAGCGGCGGTGGTAGTCGTCGTCGGCCGGGCTTTCATGGGTCAGCGGCTCGGGCAGGCCAGGCAGATGGCCGGGGAGATCGCCGGGCAAGGGGTGTGCGGCATCGTTCATGCTGAGGGCTCGGAGCGTGGGGGACGAGGCGGCCGCGGCCGGGGCCGCGCCGGCGAAAAAATCCGGCATTATCCGGCGGCGATGTCAGCCAATCCCCGACAAAGACGGGAAGCGCGCAACTATACAATAGACCTGCAGTGTTCCGTTCGCCGCCCCACGCAAGCCCAGGCAAGCCTTTGAGGGCCCATTGAGGGCCGGCCGGTACCAGCGGACCTGCCCCGCCATAGAGGAGCCCGCCTCATGCCCGTGCGCCGCAAGGTCGTCCTGTGGAGTGTGCTGACACCGATCGCGCTGATCGCGCTGCTGTTGGTCCTGTTCCTGACCTTTGACTGGAACCGCGCCAAGCCCTGGCTCAACAACAAGGTTTCCGAGGCCATCGGCCGTCCCTTTGCCATCAACGGCGACCTGACCGTGACCTGGCGCCGCGGCGAAGGCGAGACCGGCTGGCATACGCTGGTACCGTGGCCGCGCCTGTCGGCACGCGACATCACCATCGCCAATACCGACTGGGCCAGCCAACCCAACCTCGCCACCGTACGCGAACTGATCTTCGTACTGCGCCCGATCCCGCTGCTGGCGCACCAGATCGCCGTGCCCACCATCGTCGTCGACAGCCCGGCGGTATGGCTGGAGCGGCTGGCCGATTCGCGCAACAACTGGACGCTCGAGTTCGGCCCCAAGAAAGGCCCGTCGAAATGGGAGCTGGATATCGGCGAGATAGTGCTGGCGCGCGGCAACCTGGCGCTGTCCGACCAGCTCAAGAAGATCGAGTTGCAGGCCCAGCTCGATACCATCGGCGAAAACCCGCTTTATGACAAGGCGCGCGACGGCGCGCTGGTCGGGCCGCAGGCGTCCGCCGTGCCGCCCGGGCCGCCGGCCAGCGCGGCGGCGGCATCCGCGCGGTCCGCGTCGGCCCCATCCGCATCGGGGCCGCCGGCTTCGGCCACTGCCGGCACCGACCGCTACGGCTTGCGCTGGAAAGCCACCGGCCGCTACAACGATGCCACCATCAATGCCAGCGGCAAGGCAGGCACCGTGCTGAGCCTGCGCAATACCGATGTGCCGTTCCCGTTCCTGGCCGATGTGCGCGTGGGCACCACGCGCGCGCTCATTGAAGGCACCGTGACCAATCCCGCCCACCTGGCCGCTGTCGATGTACACCTGACGCTGGCCGGCGACAGCATGGCCAGGCTGTACGCGCTCACCGGCGTGGTGCTGCCGTCGACGCCGCCTTATGAAACCCGCGGCCGGCTGATGGCCACGCTGCGCAAGGAAGGCTCGATCTACGAGTACCAGAAGTTCACTGGCCGTGTCGGCGGCAGCGACCTGTCCGGCACGCTGACCTTCACCAAGCGCGAGCCGCGCCCGCTGCTGGCCGGCACCCTTCTGTCGAACCAGTTGCGCTTCGTCGACCTGGCGCCCCTGATCGGCGCTGACGCCAAGCCCGGGCGCCCGGCCAAGGACAGCGCGGTCCGGCAGCCGCCCGACAAGGCACTGCCGGCGGCGCCGTTCCATACGGAACGCTGGGACAAGATCGATGCCGATGTGCACTTTGCCGGCAAGCGCATCATCCGCGACGCGGAGTTGCCCATCACCAACCTGGTCACCCACCTGAAGATGCAGGATGGCGTGCTGCTGCTCGATCCGCTCAACTTCGGCGTGGCCGGCGGCAACCTGGTGTCGACCGTGCGCCTGGACGGCAAGCGCGAGCCGATGGGCGCGGTGCTCGACATGACCGCGCGCCACATGAAGCTCAAGCAGTTGTTCCCCACCATCGACCTGATGCGCGCCAGCATCGGTGAACTCAATGGCAGCGCCAAGCTGACGGCGACCGGCAATTCGGTCGGGGCGCTGCTAGGGTCGTCCAATGGCGAGGCCAAGCTGCTGGTAGAGAACGGCACCGTCAGCAAGTTCATCCTGGAAGCGATCGGCCTGAACGTGGGCAGCCTGGTGATCAACAAGCTGTTCGGCGACAAGCCGGTGCAGATCAACTGCGGCGTCAGCGACTTTGCCTTTACCAACGGCATCGCGCGCGCGCGCACCTTCGTGCTCGATACCGACGACGCAGTCATCGAGACCACCGGCGGCATCGACCTGCGCAGCGAGCGGCTGGCACTGACCATCCACCCGGACTCCAAGGGCCTGCGCGTCTTTTCCCTGCGCTCCCCGCTGTACGTGGGCGGAACCATGAAGAAGCCGACGGTCAGCCCCGACATCGGCGTGCTGGCGCTGCGCGCCGGCGGCGCGCTGTCGCTGGCGCTGCTGGCGCCGGTCGCCACCGCGGTGCTGCCGCTGGTGGACCTGTCGCCTGGCGGCGACAGCAGCAAATGCGCCGCATTGCTGGCTGATCTGCGCAAGCGCCCGGTCGCGCCGCCTCCCGGCAAGACCTATAAGGATCCAAAGACAGGCGGCACCGCGGGCATGACCGCCGGCAAGCCGATTCCGCCGGAAACGCCCGGCACTGCCGCACAGGCGGAGGCGCAGGCCGGCCGCGCTGAACGCCCGGAACGCCCGGAACGCCCGGCCGAGCGCGAAGCGCGCAAGCCATTGCGCCCGGACAACGAGGCGGCGCTGTACAAGGGCGGTTGAGCAGACGCCACCACCGGCTCCTCGCCGGGAATGTCGCCGCGTGGCGACATGTCTGCAGTTGTCTGAAGCGAAACCGCAACACTTCCGCTGGCTGCGACATCCCGTCGCAGTTTGCCGTTGTAACTCGCCCACATGCGGCGCATAATTAAACGGCCATTTACAAGAAGTTTAAGCATGGCAAGCATCGGATGCGATGCGGGTTCGCCCGTCCGCATCCTTCGGAAGGCGCGGCTGCGGCCGCCCTTTGTTTCCGCTTCTTTCCGTTTTGTTGTCCGCCTCGGCGCGGCCGCCGGCCACCCGCGAGCGCGGTCCCACGACGCCACTCGCCCGCCCCCATGTCGCTGCCGCACGCCGCCGTCCCGCCGATCACCTGGCTGATCGCGCTGACGGTGTGCAACCACGTGGCATTCAACGCCAGCCGCGTGGTGGTGTCGCTGTTCGCGATTTCCCTCAAGGCTTCCACCGTCACGCTCGGCGTGCTGATGTCGCTGTACGCGCTGCTGCCGATGCTCCTGGCCATTCGCGCCGGCAAGCGCATCGACGAGATCGGCCCGCGCAAGCCGATGACCGCCGGCTCGCTGATGGTAGTGGCCGGCACGCTGCTGCCCGCGGTGTGGCATGAACTGGATGCGCTGTACCTGTCGTGCGCACTGATCGGAGTGGGTTTCATGCTGGTCCAGGTGGCCATGCAATTGCTGATCGGCCAGGTCTCTACCAACGACACGCGGCTGCGCAACTACACCTGGCACGCGCTCGGGCTGTCGGTGTCGGGCACGCTGGGACCGGTGGCGATGGGCTATGTCATCGAGCATGCCGGCTTCCGCCCCGCCTTTGCCGTGCTGGTCGCGGTGGCGCTGGTCGGCCAGGCCGGCCTGCAGTGGGTGCGGCCGCGGCTGCCGGCGCAGGGCGGCAATGCCAGCCGCATCGCCATCGAGGACGGCACCCGCCGTTCCACGCTGGGCCTGCTGCAGTATCCCGAACTGCGCGCCGTCTTTGTCGCCAGCGCGGTGCTGTCGGCGGCCTGGGACCTGCATGCCTTCCTGATCCCGATCCAGGGCTCGCGCATCGGGTTGTCGCCGTCGTCGATCGGCTGGGTGCTGGGCGCCTTTGCCATGGCAACCCTGATCATCCGCGTGGCGATGCCGGTGGTGTCGCGCCGCCTGTCGGAGTGGAAGATCATCCGCACCGCGCTGCTGGTGGGCGCGCTGGCCTACCTGGCCTACCCCTTCATCACGCATTTCTGGCTGATGTGCGGCCTGGCCTTCGTGCTCGGGCTGGCGCTGGGCAGCGCCCAGCCCAATGTCATGAACATCCTGCACACGGTGTCGCCGCACGGACGCGCCGGCGAGGCGCTGGGCCTGCGCTCGGCGGTGCTCAATACCAGCCAGGTGGTGTGGCCGCTGACCTTCGGCGTGGTCGGCACGGCGCTCGGCATGCTGCCGATCTTCCTGTCGATGGCCGGCGCGATGGGCGCGGCCGGCTACTACTCGCGGCGCCAGGGACGCAGGACGCTGCCACCGGCGTGAACACCGGCGCGCCCCCTGGCCGCTGTGACGCCGCCGGCACGCCTTGCCGGCGCGCAAATGCGGCCCCCGATGCATTCGCTATACTCGAATCAGCCGGACCTGCGCCCCCGCCCCCGGGCACGCCGCGCACCCCGACCGATTCTTTGATGATTGCGACATGACTCAACTCGCCGACCTCCGCCGTACCTATGTCCTGGGCTCGCTGTCCGAAACCGACGTGGCCCCCGACCCGATGAGCCAGTTCAAGCGCTGGTTCGACGAGGCGGTCACGGCCAAGCTGCCCGAACCCAATGCCATGACGCTGGCCACCGTCAGCGCCGATGGCCAGCCCTCGGCACGCATCGTGCTGCTCAAGGGCATCGACGACCGCGGTTTCACCTTCTTCACCAACTACGAGAGCCGCAAGGGCCTGGACCTGGCGGCAAACCCCCGCGCCGCGCTGCTGTTCCACTGGGTGCAGCTGGAGCGCCAGGTGCGGGTGGAAGGCATCGTTGAAAAAGTTGCCGACGACGAGAGCGACGCCTATTTCGCCTCGCGCCCCCTCGGCTCGCGCGTGGGAGCGTGGGCTTCCGAACAAAGCCGCGAAGTACCCGGCCGCGACGTGCTGGAACAGCGCGAGCTGGAATACCGCAGCAAGTTCGGCGACAACCCGCCGCGCCCGCCGCACTGGGGCGGCTACCGGCTGGTGCCGACCGCACTGGAATTCTGGCAGGGGCGTCCGTCGCGCCTGCATGACCGCATCGTCTATCGCGTCCACCCGGGCGGCGCCTGGCAGATCGTGCGCCTCTCGCCCTGACGCGCTGGCCGCGGAGGTCCGAACGGGTCTGTCCCGGGGGCTTCCCGAGGGTGCGCTGCACTGCCCGCAGAATTCGACTAAAGTGGGACTGGCGTCGCTTGGTGATTTTTACGCAAGCGCTCGCGACGGACTCGGGTCAAGGCTCGGGGCAGTACCTGCCTTGTCCGGAGGATCGGTCGAGCGTGTGCCGCAACCATCGGGAGGTGAAACGCATGTTCTTCAAGCAAGCCCTGGAAAAGCAACTCGACAACTGGATCGCCGACCTGCGTGACAATGCCAACCTGCCGGTCTGCTTGCGCCTGTGGGATGGCACCGAATATGCCCTTGGCCATTTCGACAAGCCGCAGGTCACGCTGACCGTGCGCGAGGCCGCAGCACTGCCGCTGCTGCTGACGCCAAGCCTGGACAACCTGGGCGAGGCCTACGTGCAGGGCAAGATCGACTTTGACGGCAGGCTGGCCGACATCATCAAGGTCGGCTACGGCCTGTCGGCGGCCGCCACGCGGCGTGCCGGCGGCGCGCTGGCCAAGGTGGCGCAGCATTTCTCGCACACCAGGCAGGAAGACAGGAAGTCGATCCAGTATCACTATGACGTCTCGAACGACTTCTACAAGCTCTGGCTCGATCCCAACATGGTGTACTCGTGCGCCTATTTCGAGAACGGCGACGAGGACCTGGCCACTGCGCAGCTCAAGAAGATCGACCATATCCTGACCAAGATCCAGGTGCAGCCCGGGCAGACACTGCTGGACATCGGCTGCGGCTGGGGCGCGCTGGTGCTGCGCGCCGCGCAGAAATACGGGGCGCGCTGCGTGGGCATCACGCTGTCGCAGAACCAGTTCGACCTGGCCACCGAGCGCGTCAAGGCGGCAGGGCTGTCCGACCGTATCGAGATCCGGCTGCAGGATTACCGCGACACTTCTGGCACCTTCGACCGCATCACCAGCGTCGGCATGTTCGAGCACGTGGGCAAGGACAACCTGCCCGGGTATTTCCGCCGCATGCGCGAACTGCTGGCCGATGACGGCTATGCGATGAACCACGGCATCACCTCGCCCGACCCCGACAACGGCCATACGCCGATGGACGGCGCCGAGTTCATGGACCGCTACGTGTTCCCGCAAGGAGAGCTGCCGCACATCGGGCTGGTGCTGAAGACGATGGAGCAAGGTGGCCTGGAAGCGCTCGACGTGGAACTGCTGCGCCGCCACTACGCGCAGACGCTGCGCCACTGGGCCGATAATTTCGAGGCAAAGGGCGAGACCATCCGTGATATGGTCGGCGAGAAGAAGTACCGCATCTGGCGCGTGTACCTGGCCGGCTGTTCGCATGCCTTCGAGACCGACAAGATGTCGATCTACCAGGTGGTCTGCCACAAGGCGGGGATGTCGTCGGCCATGGTGCCGTGGTCGCGCCGCTATATCTATGAGCAGCCCATCGGGGGCAACGGCTGAACGATACCGAACCCGACATTGACCGATTGACCGATTGACCGATTGACCGAAGACCTCTTTGGCGGGCTGCCCGTGCCCGCCCCGCAACAAGCTCCCGCCCCTCCCGCAAAGGCAGTCCGTGCCCAGGGCGTGCAACCCGCGCCGCCGGACGAGGCACTGCGCGCGCTGTCGGCGCGCCTGCCCGCCAACCTTTACTTCGGCACCTCGTCGTGGGCGTACCCCGGCTGGGACAAGCTGGTCTACGACGGCGAGTATGGTGACAGCATGCTGTCGCGCAAGGGGCTGGCCGCGTACTCGCGCCATCCGCTGCTGCGCGCGGCGGGCATCGATCGCGGCTTCTACGGGCCGATCCCGCTGGCGGACTACCTTTTCTACGCAGGGCAAGTGCCGGACGGTTTCCGCTTCGTGGTCAAGGCGCCGGCCAGCGTCTGCGACGCCTGGCTGCGCGGCTCGGACGGCGCAGGCCGGCTCGCCAATGCGGCGTTCCTGGACACGGAGATTGCGGTGCGCGACTTCATCGCCCCGGCGACCGCAGGCCTCGGCAGCAAATGCGGGCCGCTGCTGTTCCAGCTGTCGCCGATGGGCAGCCTGGCGGACAGCGGCATGTTCCTGGAGCAGCTCGACGCGTTCCTGGGCGCGCTGCCGCCGCTGGACCCGTCCATCACCCCGCATGCCTGCTATGCCGTCGAGCTGCGCGACCCGGCGCTACTGACGCCGCGTTATATCAAGCTGCTGCGCCGCCATGGCGCGCGCTTCTGCCTGTCGGCGCGCGACCGGCTGCCGGCGGTGCCGCGCCAGGCCGCGGCGCAGGCCTTGATGGATGAAGCCGGCCCAGGGCCGCTGCTGCTGCGCTGGATGCTGCACGCGGGCCGGCCATACGCGTATGCCGAGAAGCTGTACACGCCGTTCGACCGCATCGTCGACGACGATCCCGGCACGCGCGACGCCATCGCCGACGTGGTGGCGCGCACCGTGCGCGCCGGCCAGCCCGCCATCGTCATCGTCAGCAACAATGCCGAAGGTTGCGCGCCGCTGAGCATCGCGCGGCTGGCCGAGGCCATCGCCGCACGGCTGTAGGCGCCGGCTACACCCGCAGCCTGGCGGCGAACTGCTTGCGGAACTTGGCCAGCTTGGGCGAGATCACGAAGGCGCAGTAGCCCTGGCTCGGATGGTCCTGGAAGTAGTTCTGGTGGCCCTCTTCCGCGCGCCAGTACGGCTGCTCGGGCTCGACCTGGGTCACGATCGGGGCATCGTAGACCTTGGCCGCGGCCAGTTCGCGCATGACGTACTCGGCAACGGCGCGCTGCGCTTCCGAATGCGTGAAGATCACCGAGCGGTACTGCGGCCCGACGTCGTTGCCCTGCCGGTCCGGCGTGGTCGGATCGTGGATGGCAAAGAAAATCTCGACGATCTCGCGGAAAGTGATCACGGACGGGTCGAAGGTGACGCGCACCACTTCGGCGTGGCCGGTATCGCCTTCGCACACCTGCTGGTAGGTCGGATGATCCACATGGCCGCCGGTATAGCCCGACTCCACCGCGACTACACCCTTGACCTGCTGGTAGACCGCCTCCAGGCACCAGAAGCACCCGCCCCCCAGCGTGGCCGTTTCATATCGATGTTCCATGTTGCGCCGCCCCCTTGGCTGGTCTATGTCAATGTCGTGATTGTCCGGTGTCACGGACCTCAAGCATAAGCGCAGTCGGGCGCGCGCGCATCGGCCATGCGGCTGGACTGCCGCGTCAGCCGGGTTGCCGTTGCGATTCCAGCAGCGCCCGCAGCTGGGGCTTCATCACCTTGCCCAGCGCGCTGCGCGGCAAGTCATCGAGCAGCACCACCTCCCGCGGCAGCTTGAAGCGGGCGATGCGGGCGGCCAGCGCCTCGCGTACCGGCGCCGGGGCCAGCGGCGCGCGGTCGGCGCCCGGCGCCGGCACGATCACCGCCACCGGCACCTCCCCCCAGCGCGCGTCGGCCACCCCCACCACCGCGCACTCCTGCACGCCGGGCAGCCCGAGCAACACGTTTTCGATCTCGGCCGGATAAATGTTCTCGCCGCCGGAAATGATCATGTCCTTGCTGCGGCCGACCACTTCGATGCAGCCGTCGGCATCGCGGTGGGCCAGGTCGCCGGAATGGAACCAGCCGCCGGGCAGTCCGCCGGCAGGCTGGTTCCAGTATCCGGCCATGACGTTGGCGCCGCGCACCCACAGTTCGCCGACCTCGCCCTGAGCTACCTCGGCGCCGTCGGGGCCGGCCAGCCGCACCGTCACCTCCGGCACCGGCCAGCCGGCATAGCCTGGCCGCGCCATGGCGTCTTCCAGCTTCAGCACCACCGACACCGGTCCGGTCTCGGTGGCGCCATAGACCTGGCCGAGCGGCACCCCACGCGCGTGGAAAGCGTCGATATAAGACAGCGGGATCGTCGACGAACCGGCCATCACGCCGCGCAGCGGCGACAGGTCGGCGCTGTCCCAGCCGGGATGCTCCAGCACCGCCCGCAGCGTGGCCGGCACCATCAGCGACAGGCTCGGTCGCGCTTGCGCGACCGACGCCAGCCATGCGCCGGGCGCGAAGCGGTCATGCAGCGTCACCTGCGCCCCGGCCAGCAGCGCCGGCAGCGTCTGGATGCACAGGCCGCCGACATGGAAGGTCGGCAGCACCGACAGCACATGGTCGTCCCGCGTCATGCCGTGCGCCCACCAGCTGGCCCGCGCATTGGCCAGCAGCCCGGCCTGCGTATGGACCGCGCCCTTGGGCTTGCCGGTGGTGCCGGAGGTATAGGCCAGCAGCAGCGGCACGGCGCCGGCAACGTGCGGGAAGCTGGCAACGAGCGGCGCCGGGTGATCGACGATGCGTTCCAGATGCGCCAGCCGGCACTGGCCATCGCTGGCTTCCTGCGCCAGCGCGGCATGCGCGTCGTCGTGGAACAGCAACGCCAGCTGCGCATGGCCGGCGATGGCGTGCAGTTCGGCCGCGGCGAGCCGGTAGTTCAACGGCACGAACATCGCTCCGACCCGCGCGCAGGCGAACAGCAGCACCAGCTGCAATTCATGGTTCAGGCACAGCGTGCCGACGCGGTCGCCGGCGCGGATGCCCCAGGTCGCCGCCAGGTGGGCGCTGGCGCGCTCCACGCGGCGCCACAGCTCGCCGTAGCTCAACGTGCGGCCGAGGTAATGCAGCGCGGGCCGCTGCGGCGCCGCGTCGGCGTGCGCCCACAGCAGGGATGGCAGCGCGCCGGGTCCGGCGGCGCCGCAACGGGACGGGCCAGTGCTGGCGCCGCTCATTCGTCGCGCTCGCCGGATTCGTACAGCGTTTCGCGGCCCATGCGGTCCAGGATCAGCTCGGCGGTCCAGGGCAGCATCAGCGCACCGCAGCGCGAATCGCGGTACAGGCGCTCCAGCGGCAGGTCCTTGAGCATCGACTGCCCGCCGCAGGTACGGATCGCCAGCCGCGCGATATCGTTGGCGCCTTCCATCACGGTGTAGTGCGCGGCGTACAGGCGCAGGCGCTCGTCCCTGGAGGGGTTCGGCTTCGCTTCATGGATCACGCGCCAGAAGATCGAGCGCATGGTCTCGAGCTGGATGCGCATCTGCGCCACCGCGATCTGCTTGGTCGGGTACATGCGGCGCTTGACCGGCGGCTGGCCCGGCACCTCGCCGCGCAGGTACTGCACGGTGAAGTCGTAGGCGGCCTGCGCCACGCCGAGGTAGGTCGGCGACAGCGTGAAGAACATGGCCGGCCAGGTCTGCGCGGCGCGGTAGTAGACCCCGCGCGGCATCAGCTGCTCCTGGTCGGGCACGAACACGTCCTTGAGCAGCAGCGTGCGCGAGACCGTGCCGCGCATGCCCATCGGATCCCATTCGCCGGTGACGGTGAGGCCGTCGGCCTTGCCCGGCACGGCGATATAGAGGGTATCGCGCATGTCGGGATGCTGGTCGCCGCGGTCCTCGGTGCAGAGGATGCCGTAGTAGTCGGCGGCGCCAGACAGCGAGGCGAAGATCTTGCGGCCGTTCAGCACCCAGCCGCCTTCGACCTTGCGCGCGGCGGTGCCGAACGGCGCCTTGCCGGCGGCCGCGGCCGAGCCTTCCGAGAACGGCTGCGCGTAGACCGCGCCGTCGCGCACCACGCGCGCGAAATGCAGGGCGCGGCGGGCCTCGTGCTCGGCACGCTGTCCGGGCGTCATCTCGATGCCATCGGACAGCGTGCCGGTCCACATGGTCGAGCAGATATGCATGTTGTACGTCAGCGCGGTCGCGCCGCAGAAGCGGCCGATCTCGGCGCCCACCATGCAATAGGTGGCGAAGTCCGCGCCTTCGCCGCCGAAGGCTTCCGGCACGCACAGCCCCAGCAGGCCGGCTTCGCGCAGGTCGTCGTAGTTGGCGAAGGGAAAGCTGGCCTCGCGGTCCCAGGTGGCGGCGCGCGCGGCGAAGCGTTCGCGGCCCAGGCGGTTGGCCAGCGCCAGCAGGCGCGCCTGGCGCGGGGTGAAATCCGCCGTACCGACGGCAGGGATGAAGTCGAGCTGGCCGGATGGCATGTCGCGGTCTCCTTGGCGCCGGTCGATATGAACCTGCGCCGTTGATCTGGTTTTCAGGGACTTCGGGACCGGCGCGCGCGTCAGCGCACCGGGAAATGCCGTTGGAGGAAAGCGAGTACGGGAGCGTTGAAGGCCGCCGGCCGCTCCATGCAGGCCAGGTGGCCGACATCGCGCAGGCAGTGGTATTCGGCGCCGGGGATGCGCTGCGCCATGCGCTGCATCACTTCCGGCGAGGCGTTGGTGTCGTGCTGGCCGGCCAGCGCGAGCACCGGCACGGCGATGCGCGCAAGCGCGTCGCGCTGGTTGAAGCGCACCAGCGCACCCAGCGCGGCGCGGTAGGCGGGCGCGGGCACGGCAGCCATTACCGCGGTGGCGAAGGCCACGGCGGGCGCATCAGCATCCGGCGCGACCATGGTGCGCACCAGCCCTGCCGCCATCTCGGCCATGCTCTTGCCGGCATCCAGCGGCGCGGTGCGCGCGGCGACGAACTCGCGCTGCCACGGCCCGTCGCCCTTGCCGAACGCGGGCGAGGTGCCCGACAGCACCATGCCGTCGACCAAGGCCGGCGTGGCGGCATACGCCTGCTGCGCCACCATGCCGCCCATGCTGTGGCCGAGCAGCACCACGCGCCGGCCGGCATCGCGCTCGGCCTGTAACAGCGGCGCCAAAGCGCGGGCCAGGCCGTCGAAATCGTAAGGATCGATCATGGCGCTGTCGCCATAGCCGGGCATGTCCCACGCCAGCGCGCGGTAGCCCGCCTGCGCCAGCGCTTCGCCCTGCGCCGGCCACGCGGCCTTGCCGCCGCCGATGCCGTGCAGCATCACCACCACCACCGGGCCGTCGCCCCAATCAAGCGTGGCGATGCCATTGGGGTGCTTATGGAGGGTGGGCACGCTCATGCCGGCACCTCCACCAGCTGGCCTGCCTCGACTTCATTGCGGCCGTCGAGCGAGACCGTGCAGTTGCGCAGGGGCAAATCGAAATGGCCCAGCGTATGGCGGCCCGCCACCTCGTTGGCGCCCGTGGAGAACAGGAAGTTGCCGCCGAATGCGCGCAGCTCGGTGCCGTTGCAGTCGCGCTTGTCGTAGAAGGTCAGCGCATCCCAGCGCGCCGCCCGGTTCAGGCCCCAGCCGACGTGCGAGACCGCGTAGGCGTCGCGCGTGCCCTCGCGGTCGGCCCAGGCCTGGTAATAGCCGCGCATCATGTCGGCGTCGACGCCCTGCCCTTCCACGGCGACGATGTAGTCATCCTCGATATGGCAGACCACGGTGTCGCGCAGGTAAGTCTTGAAGGTCAGGTTGACGTCGCCCGGTGCCAGCACCAGCGTGCCGTTGACCTGGCGGCTGGCCGGGAACGCCAGGCACAGGCCGCCCGGCCAGTGCGAGACCTGCCCCGGCTTGTTGCAGAAGCCCCAGACGCCACCCACGCGGGCGTCGGCCAGGCCGATACGCAGCTCGGTGCCGGCCGCGGAATGCACGCGCATTTCCTTCGCGCCGCGCAGACGCTTCATCGCGGCGCGCACGGTGCCTTCCAGCGCGGGGTCGGGCTGGCAGCGCTCCAGGATCTCCGGGTGTTCGTTGCTGACCATCAGCATGCGCGGCATGACGCCGTCGGCGCCGCGCAGGATCAGCGGCAGTTCGGGGGCGTGCAGCAGGCCTTCGACGGTGCAATCGAGCACCAGGTGGCAGCGGGACAGCGCGGCGACGACCGGCGCGAGGTTTTGCAGGGCATCGCTGGCGCCGGTCGAACGTACCGGGGCGGGCGCACTGAGTGCCGGTGTCGGCACCTGGATCCGCACCGGCGTGGCACCCAGCGAGTGCACCGCCAATTCGGCCAAGGCCACGTTGACAGGGCGGGATTGCGACTCCGTTACAATTCCAACGACTTCCGCGCCTTGCAGGGCACAGAGTTCCAGAGTGCGCCGGAACGCCGCCAGCCAGCGGTGTTCGATCTGCTCGATGAGCATGTCTTGTCTCCTGCTTGTTATCCTGGCGGCATGCGCCGCGCTGTTTTTTGCGCCTCGACCGACACCCGCCGCAGGCGGCGTATCAGCGGACTTGGTTGAAGTCCCTGGCGCGAATAATATATATGAAATTTCATGAACTCCAGTGGAGCCCCCATGGGCATGCCTGAGGCCCAGCCACGGATCGCCAGCGTCGCCGCCGCACCGGACTTCGATACGCAGCATTTCCGCCGCACGCTGTCACAGTTCGCGACCGGCGTGACGGTCATCACCACGCGTGCCAGCGCTGAATCGGTCGCGGCCGGCGCGCCGCCGTTCATTGGCATCACCGCCAGTTCGTTCAACTCGGTGTCGCTGGATCCGCCACTGGTGCTGTGGAGCATGGCCACGCGCGCCAACAGCCTGCCGATGTTCCGCGACGGCACCCACTACATCATCAATGTGCTGTCGGCATCGCAACTGGACCTGTGCCAGCGCTTCGCCACGCTGAAGGGCGACCGCTTCGCGGGCGTCGACTACCGACTGTCGGCCACCGGCCTGCCGATCCTGGCCAATGCGCTGGCGTGGTTCGAATGCCATAACCGCAGCCGCTACGACGAGGGCGACCATGTGATCTTCGTCGGCGAAGTAGAGCGCTGCGGCGTGCTCGAAGGCCCGGACGGACCGCTGGTGTTCCAGGGCGGGCAGTTTTCCACCACCACCCCGATCGAGCCCTGAGCGAGCGCGGCTCCATCATGGCGGACCAGCCTTTTGTCGACGGCTACCTGGCCTACCTGCTGGCCCGCGCCAGCCACCTGATTTCCGGCGAATTCCACCGCGAGGTCGAAGCCCGCGGCCTGTCCGTGCCGGAATGGCGCGTGCTGGCGACGCTGGCCGACCGCGCCGACTGCACCATCGGCGCGCTGGCCGAAATCACGCTGACCAAGCAGCCCACGCTGACCAAGCTGGTCGACCGCATGGCCGCCGAGGGGCTGGTCAGGCGCACCGCCGGCACCGCCGACCGCCGCCATGCGCTGATCTCGATCACGCCGCGCGGGCTGGCGCTGGCCGGGCCGCTGCTGGAGCGCGCCGCGCAGCATGAACGCGCGGTGCTGAACGATTTCGGCCCCGACCAGGGGGCGCAGCTCAAGGAAACGCTGCGGCAGCTGATCGCGCTGCACACGCGGCGTTAGGCCTCCTCCCCGCCCGCCTTCAGGATCGCCAGCGGCGAGCTGTCGGTCTTGATCCGCTGCAGCACGATGTTCGAGCGGATATCCATCACGCCCTTGGTGCGGTACAGCCGGTTCACGATGAAGTCCGAGTAGTGCTTCAGGTTGCGCGCCTGCACACGCAGGATGTAATTGCTGTCGCCGGTGATGATGTAGGCCGACAGCACTTCGGGCCAGGACTGCACCGCGGCGATAAAGGTGTCGTGCCAGCCCTCCACGTCATGGCGCATCGACACCTGCACGATGGCCTCCAGCTCCAGCCCGAGTTGCTCGGCAACGAACCAGGCGCGGTAGCCGCCGATCACCCCTGACTCTTCCAAGAGCCGCACGCGGCGCAGGCATGCCGAAGGCGACAGCGCCACCCGGTCGGCAAGATCCTGGTTGCTGATGCGGCCGTTCTCCTGCAGGCACGCGAGGATGCGCAGATCGATAGGATCGAGGGTCATTCGAATTTCCTGCGATGAATTGTGTGATATTAGAATTTTATGCGAAAGATGACGTACCGGACCGCTCATTTCGCAAGCCTCTTCCCGGGGAATTTGTCTAATATGCCGACATCGAGGCAGACAATAAACGGCACCGCCGCCCCATTCCATGATCGCCCCCAGACAAGACCCGCGCCAGCTGTGGGACATCAGCCCGCCGCTGTCACCGGCCACCCCGGTGTGGCCTGGCGACACCCCATTCCAGCAAGCGCCCGCTTGGCAGATGGACGAACACTGCCCGGTGAATGTCGGCCGCATCACGCTGTCGCCACATACCGGAGCCCACGCCGACGCGCCGCTGCACTACGCCGCCGATGGCGCACCGATCGGTGACGTGCCGCTGGCGCCCTACCTCGGCACCTGCCGGGTGATCCACTGCATCGGCGCGGCGCCGGTGGTGGAGCCGCGCCATGTCGAACACGCGCTGCAGGACCTGCCGCCGCGCGTGCTGCTGCGCACCTACCGGCAGGCGCCGCTGGCGCACTGGGATCCCGCTTTCTGCGCCGTTGCCGCCGAGACCATCGCGCTGCTCGCATCGCATGGCGTGCAGCTGGTCGGGATCGATACCCCGTCTCTCGATCCGCAGGAATCCAAGACCATGGACGCGCACCGCGCCGTGCGCCGGCATGGCCTGGCGATCCTGGAAGGCATCGTGCTGGACGACGTTGCCGAAGGCGACTACGAACTGATCGCGCTGCCACTGCGCTTTGCCGGGCTCGATGCCAGCCCGGTGCGCGCCGTGCTGCGCAGCCTGGACTGAACGCCTCAGAATTTCACGCCTACCCACTATCAAGACATGACGACCATTGACCGCGAGCACTGTCTACAGCTCGACCAGCAAGACCCGCTGCGCCCCCTGCGCGAGCAGTTCGCCCTGCCCGAGGGCGTGATCTACCTCGATGGCAATTCGCTCGGCGCCCGCCCGCGCGCCGCCGCCGCGCGCGCTGCCCAGGTAGTGGCCGAGGAATGGGGCGATGGCCTGATCCGCAGCTGGAACACCGCCGGCTGGTTCGAACTGCCGCAGCGGCTGGGCAACAAGCTCGCCCCGCTGGTCGGCGCCGGCGAGAATGAAGTGGTGGTGACCGACACCACCTCGATCAACCTGTTCAAGGTGCTCGCCGCCGCGCTGCGCGTGCAGCAGACGCGCGATCCGGCGCGCAAGGTGATCGTCTCCGAATCCAGCAACTTCCCGACCGACCTCTATATCGCCCAGGGCCTGGCCGACCTGCTGCAGCAGGGCTACTCGCTGCGACTGGTCGACTCGCCGGCCGAGATCGACGCCGCCGTCGGCGCCGATACCGCGGTACTGATGCTGACGCACGTCAACTACAAGAGCGGCGAGATGCTCGACATGGCCGCGCTCACCGAACTGGCCCATGCCCGAGGCGCGCTGACCGTCTGGGACCTGTGCCACTCCGCCGGCGCCGTGCCGGTCAACCTGAAGGCATCCGGCGCCGACTACGCCATCGGCTGCACCTACAAGTACCTGAACGGCGGCCCGGGCTCGCCCGCGTTCGTGTGGGTCGCGCCGGCGCTGCGCGATGCGTTCTGGCAGCCGCTGTCGGGCTGGTGGGGCCATGCCGCGCCGTTCGCGATGGAACCGCAGTACCGCCCGGTGGAAGGCGTGCGCCGCTTCCTGTGCGGCACGCAGCCGGTCACGTCGCTGGCGATGGTCGAATGCGGGCTGGACATCTATGCCCAGACCAGCATGCAAGTGCTGCGCGCCAAGTCGCTGCTTCTGACCGACCTCTTTATCGAACTGGTGGAAGCACGCTGCGGCCAGCATCCGCTTACGCTGGTCACGCCGCGCGAGCACGCGCGCCGCGGCAGCCAGGTGAGCTGGGAGCATCCGGAAGGCTATGCCGTGGTGCAGGCCCTGATCGAGCGCGGCGTCATCGGCGACTACCGCGAGCCGCGCATTGCGCGCTTCGGCTTCACGCCGCTGTACACCAGCTTTACCGAAGTCTGGGATGCGGTGGAAATCCTGCGTGATGTGCTGGACAGCGGCACGTATCGCGATGCGCGCTTCCAGGTGCGCGGCCAGGTGACCTGATCGGGAGTTCCATCATGAGTGAAATCAAGGGATGCCCGTTCTCGGGCGCGGCGAGCGTATCGCAAACGGCATCGCAGGGCGATGACTGGCATGGCGCGCAGATGGATTTCGCCAAGGACATGAGCTATGGCGATTATCTGGGCCTGGACCAGATCCTGAGCGCGCAGCACCCGCTGTCGCCGGACCATAACGAGATGCTGTTTATCGTGCAGCACCAGACCACCGAGCTGTGGATGAAGCTGATGCTGCATGAGCTGCGCGCGGCGCGGGAATCGGTCAAGACCGACAGCTTGCCGCCGGCATTCAAGATGCTGACGCGCGTATCGCGGATCATGGACCAGCTGGTGCAGGCGTGGAACGTGCTGGCGACGATGACGCCGCCAGAGTATTCGGCGATGCGGCCTTATCTGGGGATGTCGTCTGGCTTCCAGTCGTACCAGTATCGGGAAATCGAATTCATCCTCGGCAACAAGAATGCGGCCATGTTGAAGCCGCATGCGCATCGGGCCGAGCATCTGGCGCTGGTGGAGACCGCGTTGAAGACGCCTTCTCTTTATGACGAAGCGATCCGGCTGATGGCGCGGCGTGGGTTTGCCATCGATTCGCAATGCGTCGAGCGCGACTGGACCCAGCCTACCGCCTACAACGCTTCGGTTGAGGCGGCTTGGCTTGAGGTCTATCGCAATCCTTCTGCGCATTGGGAGCTGTATGAACTTGGCGAGAAGTTCGTCGACCTGGAGGATTCGTTCCGGCAATGGCGATTCCGGCATGTGACTACGGTTGAACGCGTAATCGGGTTCAAGCGTGGCACTGGCGGCACCGAAGGTGTCAGCTATTTGCGGAAGATGCTGGACGTGGTGTTGTTTCCGGAGCTTTGGAAGCTGAGGACGGATCTTTAAGCCCTGGTGCCCCGCATTCCGGGATTTGCGGCGGCCTGCGGCCGGGCATCCACCAAATGCCCGGCCGCAAGGCAAAGACACCAACGGGAAACCCCTAAACCCCGTCCGACAACCTCCCGGCCAACGCCACCATTGCCGGCGCAAGCGTCCGGTGAAAAACCTCTTCCTCCACCGCCCCATAAGAAGCACTGCAACTCAACATATGCAGATCCTTCTCCCCGACGGGCCGAAACGCCACCGCGCAAGCATGAATCGCCGGATGCCAATCCCGGAATGACGACGCATAGCCCCGCTGCTGCGCTTCGGCCAGCGCCACCCGCATTGCCCCTTCCTGCTGCTTCCACTGTTCCGGAAACGCCTGGCTGAACTCGGCCAGCACCCGGTCCCGCCGCGGCGCAGGGAGCGCAGCCAGATACGCCCGTCCCATCGAACTGGACACCAGCGACAGCCGCGAGCCCACCCCCAGGCCCAGCATCACGCCCGCGTCATTGCGGATCGATTCGAGGTAAATCACCTCCATCCGCTCACGCTTGCCAAGCGATACCGACACGCCATACGACTGCGCAAACGCCAGCATATGCGGCCGCGCCAGCGTCACCACGTCGGACGCCGACAGGTACGCATATCCCAGCGCCAGCACGCCGGCATCGAGCGCGTACTTGCCAAGGCTGTCGTCATAGCGCAGGTAACCCAGCTGCACCAGCGTGCCGGCCAGCCGGCTGACAGTGGCTTTGGGAAACCCGGTGCGGCGCACGAACTCCTGGTTGCCAAGCATCGCTTCGCCGGTACGAAAACAGCGCAGCAGCTCCAGCCCGCGCGCCAGCGCCGTGACGAAATTGGGATCGCTCTCACGTACCGGTGTGTCCGGCGCCGGTGCGTCGTTCGAAAGTGACGGACTGTTCAAGATGTGCTCCTCTCAGGTCGGCGGTTGTCCGCTCATCGCACAAGGCATCGGTGACTCGGGGTTTTGCCTGTTGCACGGAAGATCCATTGCGATATACTAATTCAACGGAACACAGTTCCGCAATGCGGAACCGCAAAATCCTCCGCAAGATTACCGAACCCGATACTCCGGAAGCACCCGCGCAAGTCGCCCCGCTTCCACCGCGCCACCGAAGGAGACCTGCATGGCTGCCAACGCCGAATTCCACTGGGCCGATCCCCTGCTGCTCGACCAGCAACTGACCGCCGACGAACGCGCCGTGCGTGACGCCTCCGCGGCGTACTGCCAGGACAAGCTGATGCCGCGCGTGCTGCAGTCGTTCCGCAACGAGAAGACCGACGTCGAGATCTTCCGCGAGATGGGCGAACTGGGGCTGCTCGGCCCCACCATCCCCGAGCAATACGGCGGCCCCGGCCTGAACTACGTCAGCTACGGGCTGATCGCCCGTGAAGTCGAGCGCGTCGATTCGGGCTACCGCTCGATGATGAGCGTGCAGTCGTCGCTGGTGATGGTGCCGATCTATGAATTCGGCACCGAAGCGCAGAAGCAGAAGTACCTGCCCAAGCTGGCCACCGGCGAATGGATCGGCTGCTTCGGCCTGACCGAGCCGAACCACGGCTCCGACCCGGGCTCAATGGTCACGCGCGCCAAAAAGGTCGACGGCGGCTACGAGCTGACCGGCGCCAAGATGTGGATCACCAACTCGCCGATCGCCGACGTGTTCGTGGTCTGGGCCAAGCTGGCGGGCGAAGACGGCAAGGAAGACATCCGCGGCTTTATCCTGGAAAAGGGCTGGAAGGGCCTGAGCGCTCCGGCTATCCACGGCAAGGTCGGCCTGCGTACGTCGATCACCGGCGAAATCGTCCTCGATCAGGTCTTCGTGCCGGAAGAGAACATCATGCCGGACGTGAAGGGTCTGAAGGGCCCGTTCACCTGCCTGAACTCGGCCCGCTACGGCATCGCCTGGGGCGCGCTGGGCGCCGCCGAGTTCTGCTGGCACACCGCGCGCCAGTACACGCTGGACCGCAAGCAGTTCGGCCGCCCGCTGGCCCAGACGCAGCTGGTGCAGAAGAAGCTGGCCGACATGCAGACCGAGATCACGCTGGGCCTGCAAGGCTGCCTGCGCCTGGGCCGCATGAAGGACGAAGGCACCGCCGCGGTCGAAATCACCTCGATCATGAAGCGCAACTCGTGCGGCAAGTCGCTGGACATCGCCCGCGTGGCGCGCGACATGCTGGGCGGCAACGGCATCTCGGATGAATTCGGCGTGATCCGCCACGTGGTGAACCTGGAAGTGGTCAACACTTACGAAGGCACGCACGACATCCACGCGCTGATCCTGGGCCGCGCCCAGACCGGCCTCCAGGCATTCTTCTGAAGCATCCGGAACCAGGCCCTTACGGACAGGATCTCCTGAGATGAAAAAAGCCCGGCTGCAAAGCCGGGCCAAGCACACTACCAAGGAGACGACGAGGCTGCCCCCGTCGATAAAACACCTGTTCTGGACGCCGGCCCCGCATATTGCGGGGCCGCTTTCATTTGATCGTCATGCCTTGTCGGGCTGCGGCGTCAGCCGCAGGTACGGCCGCACGGCCGTGTAGCCCTTCGGGAATTTCTCGCGGATCACGGCCTCGTCCTTCAGCGAGGGCACGATCACCACGTCGTCGCCGTCCTGCCAGTTGCCGGGCGTGGCCACGCTATGGTTGTCGGTCAGCTGCAGCGAGTCGATAACGCGCAGGATCTCGTTGAAGTTGCGCCCCGTGCTTGCCGGGTAGGTGATGATCAGGCGCACCTTCTTCTTCGGATCGATGATGAACAGCGAGCGCACCGTCAGGGTCTCGCTGGCGTTCGGGTGGATCATGTCGTACAGCTGCGAGACCTTGCGGTCGCCGTCGGCCAGGATCGGGAAATTGACCGTGGTCGACTGGGTCTCGTTGATGTCGCGGATCCAGCCGTGGTGCGATTCCACGCCATCGACCGACAGCGCGATCGCCTTGACGCGGCGGCGCGCGAACTCTTCCTTCAGCTTTGCCGTCAGGCCCAGTTCGGTGGTGCACACCGGCGTGTAGTCGGCCGGGTGCGAAAATAGCACGCCCCAGCCGTCGCCGAGCCACTCATGGAAGCGGATGCGGCCTTCGCTCGAATCCTGCTCGAAGTCCGGGGCGATATCGCCGAGACGCAATGCCATGTTCAGATCTCCTGATTTCGATGTGGAACCAGCGTATCCCGATTGATATCCAACCCAAACGAATATAAAGTCACGACAAAATCACTCGTAGTCATATAGACATTTTCTGACAGCCTTTTCACGCGCTTTCGGGCATGCTGGCAATGGCCTCGCCGATACCGGCGTTGACGCACGTGGCCTTGAAACCACCGTCGCCCGCCACATATGCTAAGTATCAGACAGACAATGCCGTTAGCCTCGGAGCGTAGAAAATGTCAGAATCCGCACAAACCGAACCAACCGCCCGCAAACAGGAGAAACTGATGAGCGATGTCAAGACCGTACTGTCCGACGCCGAGGAGCTGCTGAAGCAAGCCGCTTCGACCACCGGCGAAAAAGCCGCCGAACTGCGCGAGCGCGGCATGGGTCTGCTCAAGCAAGCCAAAGAAAAGGCCCAGGACCTGCAGGATGCCGTCGTGACCAAGAGCAAGGCGGCAGCTCGCGCCACCGACGACTACGTGCACGACCACCCGTGGCGCGCCGTGGGCGTGGCGGCCGGCGTGGGCCTGCTGGTCGGTCTGCTGCTGAACCGCAAGTAAGCGGCTGTAGTCCCGGTGCGGCTCCAGGTGCCGCACCAGAGCGGCAACCTGCGCGAGGCACGGGTTGCCAGAGGCCCGGGGGCCCGCACAGCGGCGCCCGGCCCCGTCCGCAGAAAGGCGCGCACGGCCAGGCCGGCGTGCCGCTTTCACGCCGGAGCCGCCGAGCGAATCCATGAGCGAACCCACCCCCTCTCCCAAATTGCTGGAATCCGTGCGCAACCTCCTCAACTCGGTGGTTGCCATGGTCCAGACCCGCCTGGAACTTGCCAGCGTCGAATTCGCCGAGGAACGCACGCGCCTGATGAAGGTCGCCCTGCTGGCCTGCTTCGGGCTGGTGTTCTTCGGCATCGCGCTGGTCACCTTTACCGCGCTCGTCGCCATCCTGTTCTGGAACAGCTACGGCTGGCAGGCGCTGGGCGTGCTGGTGATCGTCTACCTGCTGCTGTGCGCCGGCTGCCTGGCGTACGCGCGCAACCTGGTGCGTAACGCCCCGCCGATGTTCGAGGCCACGCTCGCCGAAATCGACAAAGACCGGGAGATCCTGCGCCGATGACCACCCTGGAACCCGAAGAAGGCGCGAACGAGCGCAACCGCCGCGAGCACACACGGCCCGTCCGCTTCACGCAGGAAGTCCGTTTGCCGCTGGAGGTGCGCAAGGAACTGCTGCTCACGCGCGCGGCGCTGGAACGCCACGACTGCCTGCAGGCGCTGCACCAGGTACGCGGCGGCGCGCGCCGGCTGGGAAACTTTGCCAGCTGGCTGCCGCGCATCGCGCGGCCCGGCTCGCTGATGAAAGTGGCGGGCATCACCAAGGACTACCCGCTGCTGAGCACCGCCGTCACGCTGGCGCTGCCGCTGCTCCGGCGCACGCCGGTGCTGCGCTGGACCTGGAAGCTGTCCAAGGTCGGCCTGGCGGCCGGCGCGGCGTACTGGGTCTACAACACCTGGCGTGACGCCAAGCGGCAGGCGATTCCGCCTGCCACCGCGCCGGACACCACGGCTTCCCCCTCGCCGGGCGCGGCTGCGGCCGACACCGGCTTCCGCGACCCGCTCGTTCCCTGAGGCTCGCGCTTGCGCCTCAGCCCGTCCGCGCCGTCGCGGATGGCACCGATCTGCGCGATCCGGCGCAGCACGGGCGCCACGCAATCGTCGTCGCAGCCAGGCCGGTCGGCCAGCCGGCGCAGTGCCAGCGCCTGCTCGTGCAACGCGGCGATCTCTTCGTCGCCGGCGGCCCACACGCGGATCGCGGCATCGACCTCGTGGATATGGCGGAAATTGCGGTAAAGCCGGACCATCCGCGGGATGTCTTCCGGGTGGTTGCCGCCTGCAAGCAGCCCTTCGCGCACGCGTTCCAGGCCCGGCTCGTCGCGGTCGAGCTCCAGCCGGGCGCGATGATCGCCCAGCGGAATCGCAATGGCGGCCAGATAAGCGGTGAAATCTGCGGGATTGCGGTCTTCGCCGTAGCGCAGCAGATGCAGCACCGCATTCTTCTGGCCCTTGGACCACTGGCTCTCGCCGGCGACGAAGGCGCGCGCGGCCGAGAACAGGTCAAGGCTGGCGATGCTGAACAACGCCAGCGCGACCACAACCGGAACGAACGGCCAGATGATGCGCAGCACGTGGCCACTGGCTGGTAACGATTCACCCGCTTGCCGCATATGGAATCCTGCCGGGTGGTGGCCCGGCTCAATTCATCTGGGTCTCCCGCCGCGCCTGCCATGGCAGGTCCGCTGCTCATTCTCATGTGGATAAGACAACAAGTCTCTAACTCGATCTGGTTAAACCAATGATTTCGCGGGCTTTTGCGCTGGAATCTGCACGCCGGCGGCTGCGGCGGCATCGCGTGTGGTTTGCGCAACGCGAGGAGACGGAGACCCGGATCCCTTGGAGGATGCGTTTTGCAACCTGAAAACGACGAAGGCCTGCGCATTGCGCAGGCCTTCGTGTACTTCGAATGCTGGTGGGTCGTGCGTGACTCGAACACGCGACCAACGGATTAAAAGTCCGCTGCTCTACCGACTGAGCTAACGACCCGAAAAAACAGAACCGCGATTATAGTGACACAGCTTCCCGACTGTCAAGCGTTCGCCATTCACACCATGCGCTCCAACCGCCACATTTGGTAGCGGAACGCCAGCACTGCACCCAGAAGGATGCCGGCCAGCGCGATAAAGGACCCGATTGCCAGCGTCGACACGCCTGACAGCCCCTGCCCCACCGTGCAGCCCAGCGCGGTCACGCCGCCCGCTCCCATCAGGATACCGCCGACCATATGGTTGGCCACGTCCTCGGCATTGCCGAAGCCTTCCCAGCGGAACGTGCGCGTGGCCAGCGCATAGACCGCCGCGCCGGCAATTACGCCGAACACGCTGACGATGCCGATGGTCAGCACCTTGCTCTTGTCGCTGAACATCATCAGCCAGTCGAGCGTATAGGCGTACGGCGCGACGAAGCTCAGGCTTTCCATGCGGCCCGAGTTGGTCGACATGAACAGTTCTTCGAGCGTGTTCGGATCCTCGGCGACGTAGCCCAGGTGGCCGGATACGTACCACATCGCCACGATGATCAGTCCGACGCCGATACCGCCGAGCAGGTTGTCGAACGAGCGGAAGCCGCGGCCCGCCAGCGCCCACACCACCAGCACGCCGCCGAGCAGCAGCCCGAGGCCGAGCTGCAGCACGCCGCGCCCCATGCCCGTGCCCTGCGCCAGCACCGACGGCAGGTCCTGCGTGGTTGGCAGCGTGACCGCCACCGCGTCGACGGTATTGACGCGTACCACGCCGAACAGGCCACGCAGCGTCATGTAGGCAGACAGCCCCAGGAACACGAACACCACCAGCGACTTCAGGTTGCCCGCGCCGATGCGCACCAGCGTCTTGCTGCCGCATCCCGATGCCAGCACCATGCCGAAGCCAAACATCAGCCCGCCGGCCAGCGCCGAAAGCCATCCCAGCTTGCTGGCGGCGTAGATGGTCTTGGTCGGATCGACTGCGCCGCTCCAGGCCAGCACGCCGGTGCCGATCATGGCCACGCCGATGGCCAGGCCCCACATGCGCGCGCGGGTCCAGTCGCCCATGTTGACCACGTCGGAGACTGCGCCCATGGTGCAGAAGTGCGTGCGCTGCAGGACAGCGCCGAACAGGAAGGTCAGGACGAACGTGCTCAGCAGCACAGTGCGCGAGAGCGCGGCAAGGTCGATTTCAGGCATGTCGTTGGGAGGGGGACGGCTTCTGGCGGCGTTCAGTTCGGTATGTTCAGGCGGCGCCCTGATAGCGGGTCGGATCGGGCACGCCTGCGGCCTCGAAGCCGGCGCGGCGGATCCGGCACGAGTCGCACAGGCCGCAGGCGCGGCCGTCGTCGTCGGCCTGGTAGCACGACACCGTCAGGCTGTAGTCGACGCCCAGGCCGATGCCGGCGCGGATGATCTCGGCCTTGGTCATGTCGATGATGGGCGCGTGCACGCGGAAGCGGTCGCCCTCGACGCCCGCCTTGGTGGCGAGGTTGGCCAGGGTTTCGTAGGCGGCGACGTACTCGGGCCGGCAATCGGGGTAGCCGGAGTAGTCCACCGCATTGGCGCCGAAGAAGAGGTCGCGACCACCCACGGCCTCGGCCCAGCCGAGCGCCAGCGACAGCATGATGGTGTTGCGCGCCGGCACGTAAGTGACGGGGATGCCGCCGGTGGCGCCGTCGGTGGGCACTTCCAGCGCGTCGTCGGTCAGCGCCGACCCGCCGAAGCGGCGCAGGTCGAGGTCGACGATTTCGTGGCGGGTGGCGCCCAGCGCCGCAGCCACGCGCTTCGCGGCCTCCAGTTCAGAAGAGTGGCGCTGGCCATAGCGCATCGACAGCGCATAGGTCTCGAAACCCTGGGCGCGGGCCATGGCAAGTACGGTGGCGGAGTCGAGTCCGCCGGAAAGCAGGACGATGGCGCGTTTGGTCATGGTGCGGGAGGCGCACCGGGGCGGCGCGCAAGAACATTCAGGCGAATCGCATATTCTAGCGCGACAAACGAGAAAGGCCCGCCGAAGCGGGCCTTGCAGCAGCGGGCGGCGCGCCGCCGCCGACGCTTATTTCAGCGTCTTGAGCCGGTTGCTCGCCGCCTGTGCGCCTTCGGTGCCAGGATACTTGGCCACCACCTGCTCCAGCGTCTTGCGCGCGGCCGCCTTCTGGCCGGACTCGAGCTGGTTGTTGGCAATGGCGATCATCGCGTCCGGCACCTTGGGGTGCGTCGGGCTGGCGTTGACCATGTTCTGCAGCACGAAGGTGGACCCCTTGTAGTCGCGCTGCGCATACAGCGAGTTGCCGAGCCAGTACTGCGCCAGCGGCAGGTACGGGCTCTGCGGGTACTTCTTGACGAACGCCGAGAACGAATTCCCTGCGCTCTTGAAGTCGCCCGCCTGGAACTGCTTGAGCGCGGCGTCATATTCGGGCTTTTCGCCCGGCTGCGACACGCCTTCGCGGCCTTCGACCGTGACCTGTTGCGGCTCGAATTTCTTCAGGCGCGCATCGAGGTCGGCGTAGTAGTCTTTCTGCTGCTTCTGCAGCGTGTCCACCGTGTTCTGCAGCACTTCGTTCTGGCCGCGCAGCCGCGCCACTTCCTGGCGCATGCCCTCGAGCTGGTTCTGCATGTCGAGCGTGGTGCGGCTGTTCTGCTCGATGCGCTGCGTGGCGGTCGCCTGGAAACCGTTGAACTGGTCGCGCAGGCCGATGACCGCCTTGCGGGCCTCGTCATCGTCGAACACACCGGCCTGCGCCTGCGTGAGCGGGAGCATGCCGCCGCCGGCGACGGCGGCAAGCCACAACAGGGTGGATACGCGTGCTTTCATGGAGGGTCAGTCCGCAGATCAGTAGTTGATGTCCGCGCGGCGGTTTTCCGCCCACGAGGCTTCATCGTGGCCGGTGGCCTTGGGCTTTTCCTTGCCCAGGCTCACGGCTTCCATCTGGCCGTCGGGCACGCCCATCGAGGCCAGCGAACGGCGCACGGCTTCGGCGCGCTTCTGGCCCAGCGCCAGGTTGTACTCGCTGGTGCCACGCTCGTCGGTGTTGCCCTGGATCAGGATCTTGCGGCCCTTGTTGCCGCCCAGGTACTTCGCGTGCTCGGTCAGCATGCCCTGGTAGTCGGACTTGACGGTGTAGCTGTCGAAGTCGAAGTACACGCTGCGCTTGGCCAGCGGGCTGTTCGGGTCGTTCAACGGATCGGCAGCGGTCACCGGCGTGACGGCGCGCGGGTCCGCACCCGTGCCGGCCTTGCCGGCGCCGTTGGCGGTGTCGTCCAGCTTGACGCCGGAGCTGCAGGCGCCCAGGGCCAGCAGTGCGGCGACGGCAAGGGTTTTGCTCATCAGTTGGGGCATGGTGAATGACTCCTGTTATTGCATGAAAGGACCCCAGGACGGCTCGCGAACATCGCCGGACTGGAGGGACAGAACCTGCCGGGTACGCCCGTCAGTGGACACCGCCGCCAGCACCGCGCGACCGCCCACGCGGGTGGCATAGAGAATGTACTTGCCGTTGGCGGCGAAGCTCGGGGCCTCGTCGTTGGCCGTATCCGTCAGCGACGTCACGTCGCCGTTGCTCAGGTCCTGCAGTTGCAGCTTGAAGCCGCCCGCGCGCGAGATGTACGCCAGGTACTTGCCGTCCGGCGAGACGCGCGGGCTCACGTTGTAGCTGCCCTTGAAGGTGACACGCTGTGCCGCGCCGGCTTCTTCGCCGCCGGCGGGCATGCGATAGACCTGCGGCGCACCGCCGCGGTCGCTGGTGAAGTAGATGCTGCGGCCATCGGGCGAGTACTGCGGCTCGGTGTCGATGGCGCTGCTGCGCGACAGGCGGCGGATGCCCGAACCGTCGGCGTTCACCTGGTAGATCTGGGTATTGCCGTCGCGCGACAGCGCCAGCGCCAGGCGCTGGCCGTCAGGCGACCACGACGGCGCGCTGTTGTTGCCCTTCTGGTTCGACACCAGCGTGCGCTTGCCGCTGGCGAGATCGTGCACGTACACGACCGGCTTCTTGGCTTCGAACGAGACATAGGCCACGCGGCGGCCGTCCGGCGACCACGACGGCGAGATGATCGGCTCGTTGCTGGTCAGCGCCACCTGCGAGTTCTGGCCATCCGAGTCCGAGATCAGCAGCTGGTATTTGCCGCCCACCTTGGACACGTACGACAGGCGCGTGGCAAACACGCCGCGCTCGCCCAGCAGCTTTTCATAGATGTAGTCGGCGATCTTGTGCGCGGTCACGCGCAGCTGGGCCTGGTTGACGGTGAAGGCCAGCCCGCCCAGGCTCTGGCCCTTGACCGTGTCGTACAGGCGGAAACGCACCTCGTACTGGCCGCCGCCTGCCGGGGTCACGCTGCCGGCGACGAAGGCGTCGGCGCCGCGCGACTTCCAGCTGCCCAGGTCGACATTGGCGGATTCCGCCACCGTGGCGCCGCCCGGGTCGACATTGCGCAGGCGGCCGCTGCGCGCCAGGTCGGCACGGATGATCGCGGTCAGGTTTTGCGGGGCCTGGGCCTCGCCCTGGAAATTGGCGGTAGCGACCGGGATCTGGCTGGAGCCGACCCCGGAGATTTCAACGTTGAGCTGCGCGTGCGCGGCGCCGGCGGCCACGGTCAGTGCCGCGGCCAGCCACGCCATCAGCGCGCGGCGTCCCGCCCGGCGGGCGGCTCGTTGGTTTGCATGGTGCCGCCTCTCGGACAGCCAGTTGGGGGCCCAAAGCTTTCGCATGCTGCTCCTCAGTCGATTTCAAGATTCGTCGGGCACGGCAGGAATCAGGCAGACGGCAACACGGGCAGGACCGCGCATGGCGCATCCCCGTTGTGCGTGCGGTCTGCACACTGCCGGCTGCGTCAGGCAACCTGCCATCGTAGCGTTGGGACTAAAAGCCGGCGATGAAGGTTGCATTATGTTGCAAATCATGGCGTGCCGGTCACTCAGTCCTTCGGCCGGAAGGTGATAGTAAAGCTGGCCGGCGCCTTGCCGTCCTCGTCGCGCGGCAGCGGGTCAGAACGCTCGACCGCGCGCAGCACGGCGTTGTCCCACGCCGAATTGCCGCTGGACTTGGACAGCCGCGCAGACATCAGCGAGCCGTCCGGTGCCAGTCGCACCGATACCACCGCGCTCGGATTGCCTGGCACGTCTTCCGTGAACACGATGTTCGGCTTCACCCGGCGGCGCACGCGGTCGGCATAGCCCGGCGACGCCTTGCCGCCGCCACCGGCGCCCGCGCCGGTCGTGCTGCCCACGCCGCCGCCGCCGGCGCCGCCACCGGCCAGCGCCTGCAGGCGCGCCAGCTCGCTCTTGCGCTGTGCATTGGCAGCCGCCTCCGACTGCGCCTTGGCCTTGGCATCGGCCTGTGACTTGGCCTTCGCCTCGGCCTGGGCCTTCGCCTTGGCGTCGGCCTGCGCCCTGGCCTTGGCGTCGGCGGCTTCCTTGCGCTCGCGCTCCGCCTGTTCCTTGCGGTCCTGCTCCTGCTGCGCGGCCTTTTTCTTCGCGTCTTCCTTGCGCTGCGCTTCCTTGCGTTCAGCTTCCTTGCGCTCGGCCACTTTGCGTTCGGCCTCTTTCCGCTCGGCTTCCTTGCGCGCTTCTTCCTTGCGCGCTTCTTCCTTGCGGGCCTCTTCCTTCCGGGCCTCTTCCTTGCGCGCGGCCTCCTTGCGGGCCGTTTCCTTGCGCTCGGCTTCCTCGCGCGCGGCAGCCTCGGCCTGGCGCTTCTTCTTTTCGAGCGCGATGTCGGCGTCTTCCTCGACCTTGCTCTTCACCTGCGGCGCCGGCGGCGCGGGCACGGGGCGCGGCTGCACCACCGGCTCGGGCTCGGGCTCGCGCTGCGGCGGTGGCGGCGCGGTGGCGGCGGGAATCTCTTCCCACAGCTCGGCCTCGGCGCCGACCGGCGTGCTGCTCTGCCAGTGCACGCCGTAGTACAGCACGATGCCCAGCAGCAGGTGCATGACGAGCGCGAGCGTGAAGGAACGCATGGTTCCCCGCTCTTTCACCGGCTGGTAGGGATAGGCGGCGACGGTATTCATCGGGCGCAACGGCAATCGCAAAGGCTGTCAGTCGGGCGCATCAATGCGGCTTCTATACGGGTTCAACGCGTCAGGAAGTCTTGGACTTGACCATCAGGCCCACGCGCTTGATGCCGTCGGCCTTCAGGACCGACATGACATCGAGCACGGCTTCATACTTCACCGAACGATCGGCGGCGATCACCACCGGCTGGTCCGGGTTCTCGTTCTGGCGCTGGTGCACGAAATCGAGCAGGCCCTGCTTGTCGAGCTTGCGCTCGAAGGCATTGCCGGCGTTGTCCTTGCCGCGCGCGGTCAGGTCGCCATTCTCGTGCACGGTGACGACGATCGGGGGCGCCTTCTGCTGCGGCGTGGCGTTGGCCACGGTGGGCAAGTCCACGGTGGCGGGGCTCACGATCGGCGCTGCCACCATGAAGATGACCAGCAGCACGAGCATGACGTCGATATATGGCACGACATTGATGTCGGCGCTTGCCCGGCGGCGCGAACCGCCGCGGCGCTGAATGGCTGCCATTGCAGGACTCCTGGAAACGACGGGAACCAGGCCGCTCGCCTGTGCCACCCGTGCTGGATTCGGTTAGCGCGCCTGCCGTTGCAGGATGTTCAGGAACTCTTCCATGAAGCTTTCGAAACGGATCGCGAGGCGGTCGATTTCGGTGGCATAGCGGTTATAGGCGATCACCGCCGGGATCGCCGCGAACAGGCCGATCGCAGTGGCCACCAGCGCCTCGGCAATGCCGGGGGCCACCGATGCCAGCGTGGCCTGCTGCACATTCGACAGGCCGCGGAACGCGTTCATGATCCCCCACACCGTGCCGAACAGGCCGATGTACGGGCTGACCGAGCCCACCGAGGCCAGGAACGGCAGGTGCGACTCGAGCACATCCATCTCGCGCTGGTAGGCGGCGCGCATGGCGCGGCGGGCCGCGTCGAGCAGCGCGCCGGAATCGTTGCCGCGCTCGCGCGCCTTCAGGAACTCGCCCATGCCGGATTCGAAGATCCGCTCGAGCGCGCCGGTGTTGTGGCGGTTGTTGACGGCACTGTTATATAGCGCCTGCAGGTCGCCGCCAGCCCAGAAGTCGCGCTCGAACCCCTCTGTCTGGGTGCGCGCCGAGCGCAGCGCCAGGTGCTTGCGGAAGATATAGGTCCACGAAAACAGCGACATGACGAGCAACAGCGCCATGACGGCCTGTGCCAGCAGGCTGGCGTGGAGCACCAGCGTTACGATCGACATGTCTTGCGTGACGGTCACGGGATTCATCGGGCGGACTTGATGGTAGCTAGGACGGGGGCGGGGATCGGGGCGGGACGGAAAGTGCTTCGATCGACACATCCGACGCGGATGGCGCCGGATGCAAGCATCAACTCGTCACGCCAGGCTTCCTGCGTGAACTGGACCGAGGCCGGGCCGACCCGGTCGATGCGCGTTCGGATCTCGAGCTGGTCATCGAGGCGGGCGGGCGCATTGTAGTCCACCGCCGTGCTACGGACGATGAAGACCACGCCGGCCTCGTCGGCCAGCGCCTGCTGCTCGATACCGAGCGAACGCAGCCACTCGGTGCGGGCCCGTTCGAAGAACTTGAGGTAGTTGGCGTAGAACACTACGCCACCCGCGTCGGTGTCTTCCCAGTACACCCGCAGGGTCCAGACAAAGTTTGTCATGGCCGCGATTGTAACGGAGAGCGAACGCGGTTTCGTGTAAACCCGCGGTACGAGTTTGCAACAGCAAGTTGCTGGCCAGCCCTTGACCAGCCTTGGCTGGCGGGTTGACGGCTTGCGGCGGGCGCACTCTACGCGCTACACTGCGCGCAACCATTCCACCTTGCGCGACTGGCGAAGTCAGTGGGCACTACCACGAGGAAGCGCAAGTTCTCTGGCGTGTCGTTTCACACGCCTGCCGCTCGCCTGGGCAGCGAATGGGAAGCAGGGTGCGCCCTGCGCCGACGGCTGCAAAGTGCCGCCAGCGCCGGTCGCCGCTAGCCTTCCCCGCGCGCCCTAACCGATGCTCCCGATGCTTGAATCGGATTCCCTTTTTTCAGACGAGTCTCGCCATGTTCGAACGCAGCCGTTTCACGATCGACCAGATCGACCCTGAGGTCTTTGCCGCCATCCAGAAGGAAAACCAGCGGCAGGAAGACCACATCGAGCTGATCGCCTCCGAAAACTACACCTCGCCGGCCGTGATGGCCGCGCAGGGTTCGCAACTGACCAACAAGTACGCCGAGGGCTATCCCGGCAAGCGCTACTACGGTGGCTGCGAGTTTGTCGACATGGTCGAGCAGCTCGCCATCGACCGCGTCAAGCAGCTGTTCGGCGCCGAAGCCGCCAACGTGCAGCCCAATTCGGGTTCGCAGGCCAACCAGGGCGTGTACTTCGCCGTGCTCAAGCCGGGCGACACCATCATGGGCATGAGCCTGGCCGAAGGCGGCCACCTGACCCACGGCATGGCGCTGAACATGAGCGGCAAGTGGTTCAACGTGGTCAGCTATGGCCTGAACGCGCAGGAAGACATCGACTACGACGCGCTGGAAAAGCTGGCGCAAGAGAAAAAGCCCAAGCTGATCATCGCCGGCGCCTCGGCCTTCGCGCTGCGCATCGACTTCGAGCGCATCAGCCGCGTCGCCAAGTCGATCGGTGCCTATTTCATGGTCGACATGGCCCACTACGCCGGCCTGATCGCCGCTGGTGTCTACCCGAACCCGGTGCCGCACGCCGACTTTGTCACCACCACCACGCACAAGAGCCTGCGCGGCCCGCGCGGCGGCGTGATCCTGATGAAGGCCGAGCATGAGAAGGCCATCAACTCGGCGATCTTCCCTGGCATCCAGGGCGGCCCGCTGATGCACGTGATCGCCGGCAAGGCGGTGGCGTTCAAGGAAGCGCTGACGCCCGAGTTCAAGGAATACCAGCAGCAAGTGGTGAAGAACGCCGCCGTACTGGCCGAGACCCTGATCGCGCGCGGCCTGCGCATCGTCTCGGGCCGCACCGAAAGCCACGTGATGCTGGTCGACCTGCGCGCCAAGAACATCACCGGCAAGGACGCCGAGCGCATCCTGGGCGAGGCGCACATCACCGTCAACAAGAACGCCATCCCGAACGATCCGGAAAAGCCGTTCGTGACCTCGGGCATCCGCCTGGGCTCGCCGGCCATGACCACCCGCGGCTTCAAGGAAGAAGAAGCGCGCATCGTCGGCAACCTGATCGCCGACGTGCTGGAGAACCCGCACGACGCCGCCAACATCGCCAGCGTGCGCGAGCAGGTGGCTGCCCTGACCAAGCGTTTCCCGGTCTACGGCTGATGCTTCCAGGCCACCCGCGAGGGTGGCCGGCAGCCCCGCAAGCCGCGCCCTGTCACATGACACAGGCGGTCCGGCTTGCGGGCCTCGCCAACCCGCCCCGCCTCCGCGGAACACCCACGCGGAACAGGCGGCGGAATTCAACTGAAGGTGGTCAGGCATGAAATGCCCCTTTTGCGGTCATTCCAATACCCAGGTGCTCGACACGCGCATGTCGGAAGACGGCGATGCCGTACGCCGGCGCCGCCGCTGCGAGTCCTGCGACCGCCGCTTCACCACCTATGAGCGGATCGAGCTGTTCTTCCCCGCCATCGTCAAGAAAAACGGTTCGCGCGTCGACTACGCGCGCGCCAAGCTGAAGGATTCGATGCGCCTGGCGTTGCGCAAGCGTCCGGTCTCGGCTGAAGCCATCGATGAAGCCATCACCCGCATCGAGGAAAGACTGCTGTCGCTGGGCGAGAAAGAAATCGCCAGCAGCCAGGTCGGCGAGTTGGTGATGCGCGAGCTGCGCAAGCTCGACAAGATCGCCTATATCCGCTTTGCGTCGGTGTACCGGAGTTTCGAGGATGTGTCGGAATTCCGCGACGTACTGGACGAGTTCGCGGCGTCCACCCCTCGGAAGGGGTAGCAAAAGTAACGAATTACTAGTTGTTTAATCCCCGTTGCATTCCATTCGAGCCCGTGCAAAGACACAAAAAGGGCCGGAATGCAGGCTGAAATAAGCAGTCCGAAATAACAAGATAACGAAGTCGGAACGCCTTTTTCGTATGTCGGCGCGTCCACGGTCGACAAGAACTACCTGAACCAGTTTGGCCGCTCCGGCGTGTACAAGTCGCTCGACCCGGTCAGCGAGCTGTACTACGAAAGCATCCGCTACCTGCAAGGCCAGCAGCCGACGCCGGAAGCGATTTCGAGCTATGCGTCCTACAAGGACGGCTTCCCGGTCTACACGCAGTGGACCGACTCTTGCCAGTCGGCTATACGCGCACGCTGGCGGATGTCATGCAATCCGCGCAGTTGCTGCTGACGCTGGGCAACGGCAACCAGCGGCTGGTCGACATCAGCCAGCTCGGCCGGGTGCGTGTCCGCCGGCCGCAGGCGACGCAGACGACAGCGTGCCAGTGAGGCGAGTTGCAGCCAGCCCTCGCCGGCGCTGAACCGACACAACATTCCGCAGATTCTTCACGCTCGGAAACGTAGCCGCGCACGTCCGGCAGCTATCTTGGGGGTCCCTGCCAGCCACGGTGACTCCCCATGCCGCATCTGCATCGCTACCGTACGTCCACGCCACAGCTCGCCAGTACCCGCCGTGGACCAGATGGCTTCACGCTGCACGATTCGCTTTGCGCGTTGTTCGTCCTGGGCACAGGGCTGCTGCCTTTGATGGGCCTCGCGCCCCAGGCAATGGGCCATCTGCGCGAGCAGGAAACCATCAACCGGTCAGCGCGCCTTGCGCTTGAGTTCGCCGAGACCGACGCTGCCGTGGCGATACCTGACCGGTGCGCCGGAACGCCGACGCTGCGCCTTTGCGCGGAAGCTGACAAGCTGGTTACCGCAACATGGAGCGGCGGCACGGATGGCCTGTCAGGCATGGCATTGTGGGTGCGGCCTTGAGACTTCGCACCATGCCGGGATACACGCTGGTGGAGCTGTTGGTCGGCATGACGCTCGGACTGGTCATTGCCGCAGCCGCGGTATCGACATTCCTCGCGGCACAGGCGGCATACCTCGTGATCGCCGACCGCATCCTGCTCGAAGAGCGCGGCCAGCGCGCGCTGGCCGTCATCACGCTGTTGCTGCGGCAGGCCGGCTGGCGGATGGCACCGGCGGGCGCGGCGACCGCCGCAGTGACGGCATTCCCTGCCGTCAGCGGTGCCGACAATTGCGGCCAGCCAGCCATCGGTCCCCTGCCGTCCTGCGCCAGGGCCGGGGTCGGACGCAGCGATGCGCTGCTGGTGCGTTTCGACGGCAGCGGACTGCCGGGAGCGCTGGCGCAACCGGACCAGACCATGACCGACTGCAGCGGCTATGGCGTCGCCGCGCAACAGGCCGGTCCCTACGGGACGCCTGACTACGTCGCGGCCAACCTGATCTACGTCGCAGCCGGCAGCGACGGCGTGCCGCAGCTGCTGTGCCGCTACCCGACCCGCCGCCAGGGAACGATCGATGGCACCGGCTGGACTTCCGGCGCGCTGGTCCGCGGCGTCGAGTCGCTGCAGTTCCGCTACGGCCTGGACACCGACGGCGACGGCGTGGCCGACCGCTATGAACCGGCCGCCACGATCCAGGCGCAGGGCGCAGCGGCATGGGAGCGCGTACTGGCCGTGCAGGTCGCGCTGGCCGTGCGTGGCGACCGGCCCGGCTCGGCGGCGGGCCAGGAGAACGCCGAGCCGCCGCCACCCGCCGGGAGCGCCGCCGCCGACCTGGATGCCGCCGGCCCGGGCGTGCCAGGCACCGCCCGCCGCGTCTTCGCCACCACGGTACGGCTGCGCAACCTGCCACGCTGCCAGGACACGCTATGCTGACCCGACAACCGCTGCCCGCGCGCCAGTCAGGCGCCGCCACGCTGCTGCTATGCGGCACGATGCTGCTGCTGGTCCTGCTGCTGGCCGCCGCCACGCTGCAGATGCTGATGGCCGGCCGGCAACTCACGGTCATGCAACTGGATCGCGAGATCGCATTCCGGGCGGCCGAGGTCGCGCTGCTCGATGGCGAAGCCGACTTGCTGGCGGCGGCGGCAGGCAAGGGCCAAAGCGGCCGTCTTGACCCCATGCCCGAACCCGGCCACTGCGGCACCGGACTGCAGGCCGGCATCTGCCTGCCTGCTGCAGGCGGCACGCCGGTCTGGCAACCATGGCTGCTGGACGGTGCCGACGCCGATGCGGTCGGCGTGCCGCTGGGCCGCTTCACCGGCGCGACGCTGCCCGTGCTGCCGCCAGGCACCGCCGGGACGCGCGACTTGCCCCGCTACGTCGCCGAGCTGCTGGACCAGGCGCCGGCCGGCCATGCGGTAGCGGACAGTCCGGCCACCAGCCAGCCGGGCCCAAGGATCCGGATCACGGCCATCGGCTTCGGGCGCAGCCGGGCCGTACGCGCGGTCGTGCAGAGCGAGGTCCAGCCATGAGACACCTTGCCGTGATTGTGCTTGCCTTCACCTGGCTGAGCGCCGCCGCTGCCGACACCGATGCCGGGCGGTTGCCGCTCGCTTACCGCACCACAGAGGGGGCCTACCCATGGACCGGCCGCCTGTTCGCGCTCGGCTGGCAGGGGGCGGCAGGCGCTTCGCCGGCGTCTTACCTTTGGGAAGCCGGCAACCTGCTGGACCAGCGCCCCCCGGCATCGCGTCGCATCGTTACATCGTCGGCGCCCACCGATGAAGCACCGGAACAACTGGTGGAGCCAGCCGCGGCAACGAGCGGCAACGGCGATCAGAGCGCCCGACTGGACTGGCTGCGCGGCGCACAGTCCGTGTCGGGACTGCGGCCGCGCGACACAGCCCTCGGCCATGCCGCGGGGGCCCGCGTGCGCGTGGTGGCGCCACCGGCATGGGCACCCGGCAAACCCGGGCACACCGCCTTTCGCGTGCGCTACGGGCTGCGCCGGCACATGGCCTGGCTGGGCACCGCCGACGGCCTGCTGCATGCCTTCGATGCGGTCACCGGCGACGAGCGCGCGGCCTACCTGCCGCGGACCTTGTTGCCCTATGCCCTCGCACTGCCGCAGGCCGGTGCGCCGCTGCTGCCGGCGCCCTGCCCACGCCCCGAAGCGCAGGACGTGACCGTGCGCGGCGAATGGCGCACGGTATTGCTTTGCGGCATCGTCGGCAGCCCTGCCACCGGCAACCCGGCCGCGGTGCTGGCGCTCGACGTGTCAGATCCGGAGGCACTGCAGCCCTTCGGCATGCTGTGGGAAGCCACCGCCTCCGACACGCTGCCCATCTCCGCGCGCGGCCCGATACGTGCGGCGGGCATTCCCGATACGGCTGGCGTGCGCTGGCATGCCGTCGTCACGCTGGACCGGGCGCTTTATGGCCGCTCCGGCCTGTTGCTGCTGCCCCTGGACAAGCCCGCGGGCGCGGCATGGGCGGGGAAGTACGCGCCTCGCTTGCTGCCGCTGCCCGAGCGCGACTGCGCGGACAAGCCGGCAATGGCCGACCTCATCGCCGTCAGCGTGCTGGCCGACATGGCAGGCCAGGCAGTCGCTGCCTATGCCACGGACGACGCCGGGCAGCTGTGGCGATTCCCGCTGGCGGGCGCGGGCGTGGCCGCTTGCCTGCACAGCACGCCGGGCCAGGCCCAGCCTCCGGTGGACGAGGCACCGGTGCTGCTCGGTTCGCCGACGGCGCCGGTCGTGGTCTATGGCGGTGGTAACGGCCTGTCGGCCGTTCCGGACCCGGCGCAGGGCAGCACGCCGGGCGCTGTGCCTGCGCAGATCGCAATACAAGCCAGCGACGGCGGCTACATCCTGCGCGCGCCCGCGGCAAAGGCCGACGCCGCGCCATACGCCGGCTGGCAGTTGACGCTGCTCCATCCCGGCGAGCAGGTCGAGCAGCTCGAATCCGTGTTTCCCGGCCACCTGATGTTTGTGACACGCACGCCTGACGGCGTCCGGCGTGGCTACCTCGTACTTGCCGCGACCGGCGACTCCGTGGTTCGGGACAGCCGTGGGCAAGCCGTGCACATGGCAACAGGCCAGGTGCTGCCGGCGGGGGCAACCGTCTTCGTCAACACTACGCCAGTGCCAGGCGGAGCCACAACGCCGGGCCTGTCCGCGAGCGAGGCGTACGCACTGTCGCTGTGGGCGGCCGACGGCAAGGGGGCCACGCTGCTGACGCAAACGTTGGCCAGCCGTCGGACCGGCAGGCTGCGGTGGCGCGAGATCATCGGACCGGCAACCGAGGACAAGCCATGAGCCTTGCCTATAAACATTGCCGCCAGGGACATGGCTTCAGCCTGATCGAGCTTGCCACGGCGTTGGCGATCGTTGCCGTGCTCGCGGCCATTGCCTTGCCGGCATGGCACCACTATTTGCAGCGGGGCTGGCGCGCACAGGCCCGCGCGGCGCTGACCGAGGCGATGCTGCAACTGGAGCGCCACGCCGCAGGCGCCATGACATTCGCCGCGGAACCTGGCGCAGACGTCCCCGCCGGCCAATGGCCGCGGCAGATACCCGCCACCGGCACCGTCCGACACACGTTGACGGCCGGTGCGTGCGCGGAGGAAACACTGGATGCCTGCGTCGAATTGCGCGCCAAGCCCCGGCAGCCCGACCCGCAATGTGGTGTGCTGATCCTGCGCAGCACCGGTCAATGGCTGGTGCTGCCCGCCGGCCAGGCCACGGCACAGGCAAGACCCCCGGAGTGCTGATGACCGCCCGCCCTGCCAGCATCCACCGCATCCACCGCGGCGAGTGCGGCCTGACCCTGGCGGAGCTGCTGACCGCGCTGGCCGTCATGGCCATCCTTGCCGCGGCGGCCTATCCGACATTCCAGGACCTGCTCGCCCGCCAGCAGGTCGCACTCGCCGCCGACCGCCTGGCGGCGTCGCTGGCGCTGGCCCGGGCCACGGCGCTGGGACGGCGCACGGAAGTGATGCTTGAACCGCTGGCGGGGGAGACTACGCTGGATCATGGCTGGCAGTTGGTCGCGAACCCCGGCGCCATAAAGGGACGCACCGTACTGTCCGTCGTGGAGCCCGGCATGGCCTGCCTGTCAGTCACCCTGCGCCAGACCGCCCGTGGCACCAATGGGCTGAAATTCCTGCCTGTGGGATACTCTCGGTCTGAGCAAGGCGGCTTCCAGGCCGCCACCTTCGCGCTCAGCTGCCGCGGCGCGCAGCGCCAGGTGCGGCTTGGCGCCCAGGGCCGCATCCGGCTCTGCACGCCGGGCCGCGACAGCGATTGCGACGCGGCGGACGGCCCTGAGCCGCCGTAACCCTGGACCCCCGGACAGACTCTCCTCCATCCACCGCAAACCGGCCACGAGCTACAGGCGCCATGTTTTCCGATACCGACCACGCCGCCATGCAACAGGCCCTCGCGCTCGCCGCGCGGGGCATGTTCACCACCACGCCCAATCCGCGCGTCGGCTGCGTGCTGGTCAAGGACGGCAAGGTCATCGGCCAGGGCTACACCCAGCCGGCCGGACAGGACCATGCCGAGATCCAGGCGATGAAAGACGCGCTGTCGCGCGGGCTGGATCCGGACGGCGCCACCGCCTACGTCACGCTCGAGCCGTGCAGCCACTTCGGCCGCACGCCCCCATGCGCCGATGCGCTGGTGCGCGCCGGCGTGGCGCGGGTGGTGGCGGCCATGGAAGACCCAAACCCCTCGGTATCCGGACGCGGCCTGCAGCGGCTGCGCGATGCCGGCATCGACGTGCGCTGCGGCCTGCTGGAAAAGGAAGCGCGCGATCTCAATATCGGCTTCGTGTCGCGCATGACACGCGGGCTGCCGTGGGTGCGGGTCAAGGTGGCGGCGTCGATGGACGGCGGCACCGCGCTGCATGACGGCACCAGCCAGTGGATCACCGGCCAGGCGGCTCGCGACGACGGCCATGCCTGGCGCGCACGCGCCTGCGCGATCCTGACCGGCATCGGCACGGTCCGCGACGACGACCCCGCGCTGACCGTGCGCGCGCTCGCCACCCCACGCCAGCCGCAGCGGGTCCTGGTCGATTCGCGGCTGGAAGTGCCGCTCGACGCAAAGATCCTGACCCCGGACGCCGGCGAGTTCGCCAAGCCGGTACTGGTGTTCTGCGCGGTGGAAGACCGCGAACGCCAGCGGGCGCTGGAAGCGCGCGGCGCCGAAGTGGTGGTCCTGCCCAACCCGCATGGCAAGGTCGAGCTGCCCCGGATGCTGCAGGAACTGGGCCGGCGCGGCATCAACGAATTGCACGTCGAAGCGGGCTTCAAGCTCAATGGCTCGCTGGTGCGCGAACACTGCGCCGACGAGCTGCTGATCTACCTGGCGCCCAAGCTGCTCGGCGATGCGCAGGGCATGTTCAACCTGCCGCCGCTGGCGCGGCTGCAGGATGCCGCGCAGTTCCGCTGGCATGAAATCCGGCAGATCGGCGATGACCTGCGGCTGATCGCGCGCCGCAACGACGCCTGATCGCCCAACCCAGATTGACCAAGACAGAAGACACCACCATGTTCACAGGCATTGTCGCGGCCGTCGGCCGCATTGAAACCGTAACCCCGCTGGGCGCCGCCGATGCCGGCGTGCGCCTGCATATCGCCGCGGGCGGCCTGGACCTGTCCGATGTGATCATCGGCGACAGCATCGCGATCCAGGGCGCCTGCATGACGGTGATCGCCATGGACGCGGACAGCTTCGACGTCGAGGTCTCGCGCGAGTCGCTCGACAAGACCGTCGGCCTGGAGCGCGCCGGGCGCGTCAACCTGGAGAAGGCGCTGCGGCTGGCCGATCGCCTCGGCGGCCACCTGGTCTCCGGGCACGTCGACGGGCTGGGCGAAGTGGTGCATTTCGCGCCCGTCGGCGAATCGCATGAGCTGCGCATCCGCGCTCCGCGCGAGCTGGCCCGCTACCTGGCCTACAAGGGCTCGGTGGTGGTCAACGGCGTCTCGCTGACCGTCAACCGCGTCAGCGACGAAGCCGACGGCTGCGTGTTCTCGATCAACCTGATCCCGCACACGGTCGAGGTCACCACGCTGCAGGAGTTGAAGCCCGGCGCCCGCGTGAACCTGGAGATCGACCTGATCGCGCGCTATGTGGAGCGGATGCTGTCCACCGCCGACGCCGGCAAGTAAGTCCCTGAGTTCGCCAGGCCCGGCCCCGCGCCGCACTTTCCCGCGGCACGGCCGCCCGTGCGACCTGCCTTGGCGTACAATAGCGGGCTTGACTGGGCACCCTGCCGGGCGTATATGCCAAGGCCGGCCGGCCCGACGCCCCGCCTCAGTCCGGCCGCCTTCCGACGCGGCCACCGTTCCCGTCCGCCTTATTCGCGGCATTTCGCTCGTTTCGCCTCAATTTGCCGTCCTGCACGCCATGACAATCGCCCGTACCGAAGACATCATTGCCGACATCCGTGCCGGCCGCATGGTCATCCTTGTCGACGAGGAAGACCGCGAGAATGAAGGTGACCTGGTGCTGGCTGCCGACTTCGTCACGCCGGAAGCGATCAACTTCATGGCCAAGCATGGCCGCGGCCTGATCTGCCTGACGCTGACCGCCGAGCGCTGCCGCCAGCTGGACCTGCACCCCATGGTCACCCGCAACGGCACCCAGCACGGCACCAATTTCACGGTGTCGATCGAGGCCGCCGAAGGCGTGACCACCGGCATCTCGGCCGCCGACCGCGCCCGCACCGTGCAGGCCGCTGTGGCCCGCGACGCCAGGCCGGCTGACCTGGTCCAGCCCGGCCACATCTTCCCGCTGACGGCCCAACCCGGGGGCGTGCTGATCCGCGCCGGCCATACCGAGGCCGGTTGCGACCTGGGCGCGCTGGCCGGCCTGACGCCCGCCGCCGTGATCTGCGAGATCATGAAGGACGACGGCACCATGGCGCGCCTGCCCGACCTGATCGAGTTCGCCCGGGAACACGAACTGAAGATCGGCACCATTGCCGATCTGATCCACTACCGCAGCCGCACCGAGAGCATCATCGAGCGGGTCGGCGAACGCGACATGCAGACGCCATACGGCACCTTCCGCAGCATCGCCTACCGCGACAAGCCGACCGGCCAGGCTCACCTGGCACTGGTGCGCGGCACGCCGACGCCGGACAAGGAAACGCTGGTGCGCGTGCACGAGCCCTTCTCGGTGCTGGACCTGCTGGAAGTGAAGTCCACGACGCACTCGTGGAGCATCCCGGCGGCGATGCAGGCCATCGACCAGGCCGACAGCGGCGTGATCGTGCTGCTGAACTGCGGCGACACCGTCGAGCAGCTGTTCACGCAGTTCACCGCGCTGGACGCGCCGCAAACCCGCCCCCGCCGCAAGCCGGACCTGCGCACCTACGGCATGGGCGCGCAGATCCTGAAGGATGTCGGCGTCGGCAAGATGTGCGTGCTGGCCGCCAAACAGCGCATGCCCAGCATGACCGGCTTCGACCTGGAAGTGACCGGCTACCAACCCATGAACGGCCAGGCCGACTGAGCCTTCCCGGACTAAGCTTCCCCCAATACCCCGGCCGCGGCGCCACGCCGCCGCGGCCGCCCCGAAAACTGGAGAACTGAACAATGGATCACGGCTTCTACCCCAGCAACCTCGACGGTGAAGGCCTGCGTATCGGCATCGTGCAGGCCCGCTTCAACGAGCCTGTCTGCGCCGAACTGCTCGAAGCCTGCGTGGCCGAGCTGGAAAAGCTCGGCGTCGAAGGCGAGGACACCCTGGTGGTGACCGTTCCCGGCGCGCTGGAAGTGCCGCTGGCACTGCAGAAGATGGCCGAGAGCGGCCAGTTCGACGCGCTGGTCGCGCTCGGCGCCGTGGTGCGTGGCGAGACCTACCACTTCGAGCTGGTCTCGAACGAATCCGGCGCTGGCATCACCCGCGTCGGCCTGGATTTCAACGTGCCGGTCGCCAACGGCATCCTGACCGTCGATACTGACGAGCAGGCCCATGCCCGCACCCGCGAAAAGGGCCGTGACTGCGCCCGCGCCGCGGTGGAGATGGCTAACCTGGTCGATGCGCTGGACTCGCTGCGCGGCCAGGAAGACGATGAGGACGATGATGAGTGATACGTCCAACGCCCCCGACAACGCGGGCGGCAATGACGGCGGCAAGCCCGCCGGCAATAACGCTGGCAACAAGCCCGCGGCCCGCGCCGAAGCCAAGGCACCGCCCAAGAGCGCGCGCCGCCGCTCGCGCGAGCTGGCATTGCAGGGCCTGTACCAATGGCTGCTGAACCGCAACGACATCGGTGCGATCCGGGCCCACCTGCATGACGCGCAAGGCTTCAACAAGGCCGACCGCGAGCACTTCGACGCGCTGCTCAACGGCGCCGTGCGCGAAGAGGCCCGCCTGACCGCCGCGTTCGAGCCGTTCCTGGACCGCACCGTGGACGAGCTGTCGCCGGTGGAGCGCGCCGCGCTGCTGGTCGGCAGCTACGAGCTGGTGCACTGCATCGACATCCCGTACAAGGTCGTGATCAACGAAGCGGTCGAGCTGACCAAGACCTTCGGCGGCGTCGAAGGCTACAAGTACGTCAACGGCGTGCTGGACAAGCTCGCCGCCCAGGTGCGCGCGGCCGAGGTCGCGGCGCGCCGCTAAGGCGGTCACCGGCCGGCTTCCGCGCCGGCCAGGACCTGACGAAACACCCGCCGCGGCGGGTGTTTTCGTTTAAACGTATTTTTTTGTGATCGGGCTCCGCCCGCCTCTCCCCATCGCCATGGACATGCAACGTCTTGCCACCGCCGCCCGCGTCGCCAACATCAATGCCTTCCACGTGATGGAACTGGCCAAGCAGGCCGCCGAGCTTGAGCGCGCCGGCCGCCATATCGTGCACATGGGCATCGGCGAGCCTGACTTCACCGCCGCCGAGCCGGTGGTGCGCGCGGCCGAGGCGGCGATGCGCCGCGGCGTCACGCAATACACCGGTGCGCTGGGCATCCACCCGCTGCGCGAGGCCATCGCCGGCTATTACAAGACGGCCTACGGCCTGGACATCCCGGCGCGGCGCGTGATCGTCACGGCGGGCGCTTCCGGCGCGCTGCTGCTGGCGTGCGCGGTGCTGGTCGAGATTGGCGCCGAAGTGCTGATGCCCGATCCCAGCTACCCGTGCAACCGCCACTTCGTCGCCGCCTTCGACGGCGCGGCGCGCATGATCCCGAGCGGCCCGGCGGAGCGCTTCCAGCTCACCGCCGCACAGGTCGAGGCCAACTGGCGCGAGCAGACCCGTGGCGTGCTGCTGGCCACGCCGTCCAACCCGACCGGCACCTCGATCCTGCCCGACGAGCTCGGCCGCATCCTGCAGGCGGTGCGCGCCCGCAACGGCTTCGCCATCGTCGACGAGATCTACCAGGGCCTGTCGTACGACGCGGCGCCGGTCTCGGCGCTGAGCCTGGACGATAACGTGGTCACGGTGAACAGCTTCTCCAAGTACTTCAACATGACCGGCTGGCGGCTGGGCTGGCTGGTGGTGCCGGATGCACTGGTCGAGGCGTTCGAGAAGGTCGCCCAGAACCTCTTTATCTGCGCCTCCGCCGTGGCCCAGTACGCGGCGCTCGCCTGCTTCACCCCCGAGGCGCTGGCCATCTACGACGAGCGCAAGGCCGAGTTCCGCCGCCGCCGCGACCTGATCGTGCCGGCGCTGGAATCGCTGGGCCTGCGCGTGCCGGTGCGCCCGGACGGCGCCTTCTATGTCTATGCCGACTGCCGCGGCGTCAACCACCCTGCCGCCGGCGACGCCGACCGGCTGACGCAGGCGATGCTGCACGATGCGGGCGTGGTGATGGTGCCGGGGCAGGATTTCGGGCCGCATACAGCAAGCGACTACATCCGCATCTCGTATGCGACCTCGCGCGAGAACATCGAAGAGGCAATGTCCCGGCTGGCCAGGCTGTTCCGCTGAGCCAGTGCCCGGACAAGGGCTCCAAAGGGCTCCAGGTAAAGAAAAAGCACCCCGCGGGGTGCTTTTTCTTTACAGGCTGGTGCAAACCTCAGGCGTTGTGCGGCCCGTTGTTGGCTTCCAGCTTCTGGGTCGGGGCCACTTGCTCGGCCGGCGCCTTGCTGTCGACCCCCGCCTTGCCGTTGCCGGCCGGCGCCGCGCGCACGCCGATCAGCTGGCGCAGGCGGGCACGCTCGGCCAGCACCTTGGCGCCGTAGCCGCCATCGGTCGCCGTGGTGGCGCCGACGTAGTACTTCAGGCCGCCCTCGAGCGAGCCGGCACGGGCGATGCAATCCTTCAGCACCAGCGCACCGATCTTGATATTGGCGTACGGGTTCAGCGCCGCAGCGACGCCGCCCACGGCCTCGTACTTGTCCTGGTGGACCTTGGTCATGACCTGCATCAGGCCCTGCGCGCCCACGCCGCTCTCGGCGTACGGGTTGAAGCTGGACTCGATCGCGATCACGCCCAGGATCAGCAGCGGGTCGATGCCGACCTCGCGGCCGGTCAGGTAAGCGGCCTTGACCAGTTGCGCGGTGGCCTGCGCCGCCACGCGGTACTTGCGGGCGATGTAGTCGGCCACGGCCGCCTGCTCGCGCGCGGTGCCGAGCGTGGCGCTGTTGCGGGCGTCCGCCGCCACGCGCGTGACCGGGATCCGCTCGGCCAGGTGCGCGACCGACGGCACCTTGGCGTTCGCCGCCAGGCCCCATTCGTCCACGCCGGAAACCGTCGGCAGGCCGCCCTTGCCGCGCGCCAGCCGGGCGGCAGCAGCGTCGGCCGACAGGGCCGGCACGGCTGCGCTGGCCACAGCCGGCGTAGCTTCAGCTGCCGGCATGGCGGCGCTGACCAGCACCGCCGGTGCTTCGTCGCCAGCCAGCAGTGCCGCCAGCGTGGTGCGCCATTCCTGGCTCAGCCACAGCGACACGGCCGAGACGACCGCCACCACGCCAAGGCTGTTCAGCGCGTACTTCAGCGTTGTGCGGCCACCGCGCAAGGCGCGGCCCGCGACCGGATGCGCGAGACGGACCTGCAATGCCCGACTCACTCCGGGTACCGGCTGTCGGAGGCGAACCTGCAAGGCGCGTCCTATGCCGGGAAGATGAAGGGTTTTCCAACCGCTCATGCTTACCTCCATCCGTTGCCCGCTTCGCATGCCAGACTGCGGCATACGCCCGATCTCAACGTACTCAAGTAAGGATGCCGCGCCGTCTAGCAGTGACAGCCAAGCATCTGTTGGCAGGCGCTCCCCATGCGCCCAACTGGAAACAGGGTCGACTCTGGGGGAGCCCACCCTGCCACGACTAATCTCGACAACCGCAAAACGCTCCGGCTCCCTGCCGGAGGCAACCGCCTCGGCCCGCTATTGCATCGGGCCGGTAACCTCGGTCTGTTCGATCTGACTGGAGCGAATCGTGCGATCCCCCCGCACTTTTTCTATGTGCACCCCTTGACACAAGGGTGAAATCTATGTTGCAACGCAACACTCCATCAGCAAGACCGGATTGTAGGAACGGTGTTATACCTCGTCAAGAATAAGAATAACGATTCACACTACTTTTGGTTATTTGTAACAAGCCTTATCTTGTCGTGCCCGCATCACTCGCGGACCCGCAAACGTAGTCCTGGCCTAGCCTTGTCGACCTTGACGCCACGCTTGCGACGACAAAAAACTTACAATTTCCCCCACCCCGATTTGCTGATTTTTTTGCCGGGGCGCCGGTGTATGTGTATCGTCACCGACCTGGATGCCGCCTTACGCCGGCCGCACACGGCCCGCGCCACAACCGAATTCACTATGCAATACAAAGACTTGCGCGACTTTATCGGCCAGCTCGAGCAGATGGGCGAACTGCGCCGGGTGTCCCGCCCGGTTTCGCCCAACCTGGAAATGACCGAGGTCTGCGACCGGCTGCTGCGTGCCGGCGGCCCCGCCGTACTGTTCGAGCGGCCCGCCGGCGCGGGGGCCGGTGACGGTATCTATAGCGTCCCGGTACTGGCCAATCTGTTCGGTACGACACACAGGGTCGCACTTGGCATGGGCGCCGAATCGATGGAAGACCTGCGCGACATCGGCCGCGTGCTGTCAGCCCTGAAGGAACCTGAGCCGCCGCGCGGACTGCGCGAGGCGGGCAAGCTGTTCACGCTCGTCAAATCTGTGTGGGATATGGCACCAAAGCGCGTCAGCAGTCCCGCCTGCCAGGAGGTGGTCTGGGAAGGCAATGACGTCGACCTGGCGCGCCTGCCGATCCAGACCTGCTGGCCCGGCGACGCCGCGCCGCTGATCACCTGGGGCCTGGTCGTCACCAAGGGCCCGCACAAGAAGCGCCAGAACCTGGGCATTTACCGCCAGCAGGTGATCGGCCGCAACCAGGTCATCATGCGCTGGCTGGCGCACCGCGGCGGCGCGCTCGACTTCCGCGAGCATGCGCTGGCCAACCCCGGCAAGCCGTTCCCGATCGCGGTGGCACTGGGCGCCGACCCGGCCACCATCCTGGGCGCGGTGACGCCGGTGCCCGATACGCTGTCCGAGTACCAGTTCGCCGGCCTGCTGCGCGGCAGCCGCACCGCGCTGGCCGGCTGCGTGACGCCGACCCTGTCCGAACTGAACGTGCCGGCGTCGGCCGAGATCGTGCTGGAAGGCCATATCCAGCCGGACCCGAACCACCCGTCCGGCTACCAGCATGCGCTGGAGGGCCCGTTCGGCGACCACACCGGCTACTACAACGAGCAGGACTGGTTCCCGGTGTTCACCATCGACCGCATCACCATGCGGCGCGACCCGATCTACCACTCCACCTACACCGGCAAGCCGCCCGACGAGCCCGCCGTGCTGGGTGTGGCACTGAACGAGGTGTTCGTGCCGCTGCTGCAGAAGCAGTTTCCGGAAATCACCGACTTCTACCTGCCGCCCGAAGGCTGCAGCTACCGCATGGCGCTGGTGCGGATGAAGAAGCAGTACGCCGGCCATGCCAAGCGCGTGATGTTCGGCGTCTGGAGCTTCCTGCGCCAGTTCATGTATACGAAGTTCATCGTCGTCGTCGACGACGATGTCGACGTGCGTGACTGGAAGGAAGTGATCTGGGCCATTACCACCCGCGTCGATCCAAGCCGCGACACGGTACTGGTCGACAACACGCCGATCGACTACCTGGACTTCGCCTCGCCGGTGTCGGGCCTGGGTTCCAAGATGGGCATCGACGCCACCGACAAGTGGCCCGGCGAAACCACGCGCGAATGGGGCACGCCGATCGCCATGGACGCGGCGGTCAGGGCCAGGGTCGACACCATGTGGGAAAGCCTGTTCGACCGGTCCGCGACGCCCTGAACCGCAGCCGCCTCCATCCCCGGCTATCATGTCACGCTGATGCCCGGGTGCCGCCACAGGCGCCCGGGATCCCATCGACCACCATCCGATGCCCGCGACAGACGGGCCCAAGGAGGAGACATGCGCAGCACTGCCCCTTTGACCGAAGGGAACCTGATGTGGACGCCGTCCGAAGCGTTCCGCGACAGCAGCCAGATCGCCGCCTTCATGCGCTGGCTGCGCGCCGAGCGCGGCCTCGCCTTTGACGACTACGACAACCTTTGGCAGTGGTCGGTCACCGAGCTGGAAGCCTTCTGGGAAGCGGTGCGCGCCTATTTTGATGTCCGCTTCGACACGCCCGCGGCGCAGGTGCTGGACCGGCGCGCCATGCCGGGCGCGCGCTGGTTCGAGGGCGCCACGCTGAACTACGTGCAGCAGGTGTTCCGTCATGCCGGCACCGGCGCGGCCCGCGAGCGCACCGCCATCCGTTACGCGGGCGAGGCGCAGCCGCTGGCGGAAATGAGCTGGGCCACGCTCGAAGCGCAGGTCGCCTCGCTGGCGCACGCGCTGCGCCAGATGGGCGTTCAGCGCGGCGACCGCGTCGCCGGCTACCTGCCCAATATCCCCGCCACCATTGTCGCCTTCCTGGCCACCGCCAGCCTGGGCGCGGTCTGGTCCGGCTGCGCGCCCGACATGGGCCAAGTGGCGGTGATCGACCGCTTCCGCCAGATCGAGCCGAAGGTGCTGATCGCCGTCGACGGCTACCGCTACGGCGGCAAGGTCTACGACCGCGGGCCGGTGGTGGCGGAGCTGGTAGCCGCCCTGCCCTCGCTGACTGACCTCGTGCTGGTGCCGCAAATCGGTGCCAACGTCCAGGCGCTTTCCGGCGTGCGCACCCACGCATGGCCTGACGTGCTCGCGCACGACGTGCCGCTGGCGCTCGAGCCGGTGCCATTCGACCATCCGCTGTGGATCGTCTACTCCTCCGGCACAACCGGCATGCCCAAGCCGATCGTGCATGGCCACGGCGGCATCGTCATCGAGCAGCTCAAGCTGATGGCGTTCCACAACAACCTCGGCCCGGACGACGTCTTCCACTGGTACAGCAGCAGCGGCTGGATCATGTGGAACGCACAGGTTGCCGGGCTGCTGCTCGGCACCACCATCGCGCTCTACGACGGCAACCCGGCCTGGCCCGACGCCGGCGTGCTGTGGCGCTTTGTCGACGATGCCGGCGTGACCATGTTCGGCGCCGGTGCGGCATTCTTTACCAACTGCATGAAGGCCGGCATCGAGCCGGCGCGCATCGCCGACCTGTCTCGCTTGCGCGGCCTGGGCTCGACCGGCTCGCCGCTGCCGGTGGAGGCCTACGACTGGATCTACCGCCATGTGCGCGAAGACATCTGGCTGGTGCCGATGTCGGGCGGCACCGACTTTGCCGGGTCGTTCGTGGCCGGTTGCCCGCTGCTGCCGGTCTATTCGGGCGAGATGCAGTGCCGCTGCCTGGGCGCCAAGGTGGAGGCGTTCGACGATAACGGGCAGCCGCTGGTCGACCAGGTCGGCGAGCTGGTCTGCACCGAGCCAATGCCGTCGATGCCGCTCTTCCTGTGGGGCGATGCCGACGGCAAGCGCTACCGCGACAGCTATTTCGACACCTATCCCGGTGCCTGGCGGCATGGCGACTGGATCAGGATCACGCCGCGCGGCGGCGCGGTGATCTACGGGCGTTCGGACGCCACCATCAACCGCCACGGCATCCGCATGGGCACCAGCGAGCTGTACCGCGTGGTGGAAGACCTGCCGGAAGTGCTCGACAGCATGGTGGTCGACCTGGAATACCTGGGCCGCGAATCCTATATGCCGCTGTTCGTGGTGCTGCGCGAAGGGCTGGTGCTGGACGACGCCCTGCGCGACACCCTGCGCGCGCGCATCCGCGAGGCGCTGTCGTCGCGCCACGTGCCCAACGAGATCGTGCAGGTGCCGGGCGTGCCGCGCACGCTGTCGGGCAAGAAAATGGAAGTGCCGATCAAGAAGCTGCTGCTCGGCCACGCGCCCGCCGGCATCGCCAACCGCGATGCCATGGCGAACCCGGACACGCTCGACTGGTACTTCGACTACGCCGCGCGCTTCCTGCAGGCGCGGCAAGCCGAGTCCGCCACGGCGTAGGCGCGGCGGCGGCCGCTAGAACTCGACGTCCAGTTCGCTGATCTCGTCGGGTTCCGCGCGCGCCGCCGCGATCCACTCCTGCAGTTCCGGCATCGCCAGGATCTGCTTGCAGTAGGAAACCGGCTCCGGGTCGAGCATCACGCCGTAGGTGACAAAGCGCGTCACCACCGGCGCATACATGGCGTCGGCCATGGTGCGCTGGCCAAACAGGTAAGGCCCGCCGTAGCGTGTCAGGCACTCGGTCCAGATTGCCGTGATGCGGTCGATGTCCGCCTGCGCGCGCGACCACACCTTCATCCCCGGGAAATTCCCCTTCAGGTTCATCGGCAGCGCCGAGCGCATCGCCGCAAACCCGGAGTGCATCTCGCCGCAGATGGCGCGGCAGTGCGCGCGCGCGGCGCGGTCCTCGGGCAGCAGGCCGGCCTTGGGGCGGATCTCGTTCAGGTATTCGGCGATGGCGAGCGTGTCCCATACCGTCACGCCCTGGTGGCGCAGGCAAGGCACCAGGATCGACGGCGACAGCAGCAGGATCTCGGCGCGCGCGGCGGCGTCGTCCGGCGGGATCAGCACTTCCTCGAACTCCAGGCCGGCAAAGCGCGCCAGCAGCCAGCCTCGCAGCGACCACGACGAATAGGTCTTGCTGCTGATGGTGAGTGTGGTCTTGCTCATTACGCCTCCTTAGCGGCGCACCTGGACAGTGCGCTGGTGCGGCACCGTTCGTTCTATCGGGCACCAGTCTGATGCCTGCGCCCCCGCGCACAGCATGAGAGGATGCCCAGCCGGTGCGGCGGGCGCAGCTTGCACAACTTTGCGCAGGAATCGCTGCCTTGCGCGTGGCACCGCGCAAAGCGCATGCCAGGCGCGCACCAATGGCATATATATTGCGGCATGGGGACACCAGAACCACGGGGGCCCAGCCATGCTGTACTACGCGTACCAGACTTACGCGGACATCATACTGCCGGCATGTACGCTGGCGGAACTGGCCGCGGCAACACTGGCCGCCCATCCCAGGGCGAGCGGCTTCGATACCATACGCACGCTGCACGCCGCCTGCGAGATCGTCGCGCTCGGGCGCCTGACGCACCATCGCCCGGCCTTCGGCATCGACAGCGCGATGGTCGCCGGCCAGCCGGTGCCGGTCACTGAGGAAGTGGTGCTGCGCACGCCGTTCTGCTCGCTACTGCACTTCCGCCGCCACGGCATCGGCGGCCAGCCGCGCGTGCTGCTGGTGGCGCCGATGTCCGGCCACTTTGCCACGCTGTTGCGTGGCACGGCGCAGACCATGCTGGCCGACCATGACGTCTATATCACCGACTGGCACAACCCGCGCGATATCCCGCTGATGGCCGGGCGCTTCGGCTTCGATGAATTCGTGCAGCACCTGATCCACTTCCTGCAGGCGCTCGGCGGCGGCACGCACGTGGTGGCGGTGTGCCAGCCTACCGTGGCCGCACTGGCGGCGGCGGCCATCATGGCCGAGGACGGCGATCCCGCCCAGCCACCCAGCCTGACACTGATGGCCGGCCCGATCGACGCGCGCGTCAACCCGACCAGGGTCAACGAACTGGCTACCAGCCAGTCGATCGACTGGTTCGAGCGCACGCTGATCGGCATAGTGCCGCTGCGCTTTGCGGGGGGCATGCGGCGCGTCTACCCTGGCCATGTGCAGCTGCTGGCCTTCATGAGCATGAACCTGGAGCGCCATGAGCAGGCGCTGCGCGAACTCTATGCGTGCCGCGAGCGGGGCGAGCACGAGAAGGCCGACGCCATCCGCGACTTCTATGTCGAATACTTCGCCACCATGGACCTGACGGCGGAGTTCTACCTGGAAACCGTCAGCCTGGTATTCCAGCGCTTCCTGCTGGCGCAGGGGCTGCTCGATGTCGCCGGACGCCGCGTGTGCACGCGCGCCATCCGCCGCACCGCGCTGCTCACGGTCGAGGGCGAGCGCGACGACATCTGCGCCATCGGCCAGACCATGGCCGCCCAGGACCTCTGCCCGAGCCTGCGGCCTTACATGCGCATGCATCACGTGCAGACCGGGGTCGGCCACTATGGCGTGTTCAACGGCCAGCGCTGGGAAACGCAGGTGTACCCGCTGGTGCGCAATACCATCTACACGAGCAGCTGAGCATTCCGCCCCGTCACGGCCTGGCATCGCGCTGGCTTATCATGGCGGCTGCCCGCGCCGGCACGGCGCCCAGGACCACCATGCCACTGCTTCCGACACAAGACTTCCAGGGCCAGACACTGGTCCGGATCGGCGCTGCCGACAACTTCCTGCTGCTCGCCCCGCAATACGGCGGGCGCCTGGTGCGCTGGGTGCACCGCGGCGAGGACATGCTCCATTGGCCGGACAACGCTGACTGGACCCGCCCGGCCAAGGTGCGTGGCGGCAATCCCCTGCTGTTCCCGTTTATCGGCCGGCACTTCGTGGATGGCGTCGCCGGGCAGTGGCGCGACCGGCAAGGCACCGGGCACACACTGGCGCAGCATGGCTTTGCGCGCGACCTGCCATTCGAGGTCAGCACGGTCGATGCCGCCGGGTCGGTCACCATGACGCTGCGCGACAGCGCGCAGACGCGGCCGGGCTACCCCTATGCCTTTGTGTTTGACGTGGTGTACGCCCTGTTGCCCGACGGGCTGGAGGTTACGCTGCGCACCACCAACACCGGGGACCAGCCGCTTCCCTGCTATCCCGGCCACCACTTCTACTTTGCGCTGCCGCATGCGCAGCGTGCCGCGTCGACACTGGCCTTGCCGCCGGCCGATCGCGTGCGCCAGTTGCCCGACGGCGCGCCGGGCCCGGCCGAAGCGGGCGAGCCGGCCTACCGGCTCGACGACCCGCGCCTGCAGGACACCTGCCACGTCTTCCGCGACGCTGCCGGCGCCATGCTGTCGATGCCGGCGCGCACCATCGCCTTCGAACTCGACGTTGCCGACAGCGTGCGCTGGCACGCCGTTACCACGTGGTCGGAAAGCGACCAGTCTGATTTCTATTGCGTGGAACCATGGGTGGGATTGCCCGATGCGATCCACCACGGCCAAGGGCTGCGCTGGCTAGCGCCGGGCCAGTCTGAGAGCGCCGTGTGCCGGTTGCGCGTAACGGCCTGAGCCAGGGCGACCGGGCGGCAGTTCAGTGCTCGAAATCCAGCCCGCCGATCAGGATGGCCGGATCCGCCTGCGACAACGAGCCAAAATCGATGCCGCGCGGCTCCTGCCATGCGCGCAGCTTGGCTGGCAGCGCCGCCAGATAGCCGGCGAAGCGGGCCTCGCCCCCGGCGGCAAACAGGCGCTGCACTTCCAGCCCATCCCACGCCAGCGTGACATCGAGCGCATATGGATGGCGCCGCAATTCCGCCGGCCCGTCCCCCGTCATGCGCAGGCGCGGCGGGCGGTTCGGGGCCTCGGCGGGCAAGGCATGCAGCTGCACGCGCCGGTGCTGCTTGCCGATGGCATCGGCGATGCGGGGCAGGCATTCCGCTTCAAAGCGGGCGTAGAAGTCCGTGGTCAAGGTGGGGGTGTCCTGACGTTGCGAGTCGAAGGCGCCGGTTGCCCGAAATGGCGCGCCGGCGCTGCCGGCCACTATACGCCGTCGCGCGCGCCAGCGGACGACCGGTACACCTGGAAGCCCAGCCCCGGCGACAGCACCTCGGTTTCCCCCTCCTCCAGGGTCACGGCCCGCAGGCTGCCGTTCGCCATCGACTCCGCCGCAAACTCGGCGACGTTGCGTAGCCGGGCGGCCGGGATGAATAGGGGTCAACATTTTGGCTTCTATGGCACCGCGGGCTCTTCGGTTTGAGAGCGAGAGCCTTAGCCTCAAAGAGGGCGCCACGATGAATTGCGGTATGAACCGCCCCCGGGAACCCCACCCAAATATTTGGCCGTCCTACTTTGGAGAACCTGACCACCACAAGGGCGGAGTTCAAAATGCCCGTCGGGACTTGGAGCGAACTATGACGCGTCTGGCCAAGCGCTCACATCCACCATCACGCGCGTGCAGCCCAACTCGCGCAGGTACGCCAAGGTCCTTTCTAGTCTGTCAAATCGGCGCAGCCCGTTACGAGAGCGCAACCACTGGAAGCCATTAATGCGCACGCACCAACCTTCCGGTGCTGGCAAAATCTCTACAAATCCCACCAAACCGCGTTCAAGCAAGGCGATGACCTGGCTTTCGAATAGATCTGTCAAGGGTCTCTCCTTCGAATAGATTAGATCAAACACGGAAACACGCACCGATGCCTTTAAATAAGCTAACAGCGTGATATCCCGAAAGCTTTGAGCAATGAGGGCAGCGGCGCTCTAACGGCCCAGATAAACGGCGGTAATCTCCTCCCGATTGTGGCCCAACTCCGCTGAAATCTGCAGTCGCGCTGAGTTATCCACTACCCGTTGTTGCGACGTTAGTTGTGATGAAACTGGGCCCCCTGCTGCAGGAGCTGGCCAGCCAGTCAGTTGCTGATAGCGACGCTGGGCGTACTCATGCCGAAGCCCATGCAACTTCGACATGCCAGCCTTTTGTACAGCCGAAACATAGCGACGAAGCTGGTCGACATACTTGAGGTTCTTCGGAATCATGGAGCCGTTCCCACAGAACGTAACCGCACGCGCAAGCACCGCACGCTGATGATCGTCCGTAATAGGTACGGCACGTGCCCGACCTCCCTTACACCACGTCGGCTTTAGTTGAATCTCGCGCGCTACATCGGCCGTCAGCCCTGCCAACGCATACCTCGCCTGAAATTTGAGGCACTCTTCTCGACGCAGTCCAAAGGCCTGCTGCAACTCAATGGAGCAGCGCAGACGCTCATCGATAATCTTCTCGAGATCCCCCGACGCAAGCACAAGCGCCTTTGAGATGTTGGTCACATAGCGGCGCCTGCCAATGCCCAGTTCAGCATTGGTGCGTGGAATGCAATTCTGTTTGCCGACTTTCTCAGCCCACCACCTCACATGTGCCATGCGGTTTTTCATGGTGCCCACAGCAATACCAGAGGTCTTCCAACGCTCGACTAACGCGGCAACATGCTTTGGCTTCAACCCCGTAGCGGGAAGTGTCCGGAAGCCCATGTCTTTAAGGTCATGAGCCACCTGCCCGAGCACCTCCCTGCGGGCCGCTCGGGTCGCATATGAGCCATCGCGATTGCGTTCAACCAAGCGCATCAAGTCTACGAATATATCGATCTTCACCGGTATCCTCACTCGGTCATTGTTAACTTTGGTCAGTGTTAACTGCGACTGGCTAAACCAGCCCTAGCACCGTGACCCTCAGGTACGCGGTACGGGTACTGCGACCAGCCACGGCATTACCAGCCGGCCTGCGTGTCCCGTCGGGCACACACAGACGTTCTGGCGACAACATGCCGTGACTACGTGAGGCGGAGCACTAGATCCGCCTTCGTTACTCCCCAAACAGGCAACCAGTTGGTCTCCGTTGGATGTCTGCTTTGAGAGTGCAGACGAACTCGCCAGATAACTTCTGGCTATGCTCAGGTGTACTGAGAAAATAAGGAGCGAGGAAGGCCGTTGATCCCCTTATCAAGGCTGCCGGATCGGCTATAGGGAAAGGGCAAGAATGACGTGGCAGCGAGGCATGAAAAGCCCTCGCAAGGTCAGGCCAGATAACTTCTGGCTATGTTCAGGTGGACTGAGAAAGTAAGGAGGGGGAAGGGCGTTGAATCCCTTATCAAGGCTGCCGGATCGGCTATAGGGAAAGGGCAAGAATGACGTGGCAGCGAGGATGCGAAGCCCTCGGCCAAGGCAGGAAAGGCTGGAGAACCAGTGAAAGGCGGGAAGGGAATGACCTCCTTCGCTGCTATGGAGCGAAGGAGGTTGACCAGAAGTTGGACGGACTTAGACAGCCCAGCCAATCAGCCAAAAAAATTAGACGGGTTGTGACTAGAATAGTAGTTACAGCGCTAAGCGCCTCACCATATAGTAGTCACGCCACGTCCAGATGTGGCATGCAATGCCAATGTCGATGCCCGAAGGGCGAGAAGTATTCGGTAGATTAATGTGTCAGATCGATTTTGGCAAGCCCGTCAGTATCCCGCAGTTATTCGGAGACCTTCTCGTGCTATCAAAACGCATCCGCGCTGCGCGTGTCGGGGCATTTGCCGAGCCATGAGCCCTTCGAGTTGCTCGATTTCTACGGTCCTCGTGCCGTCTGGTGTGCTCTGTCGCTACGCACTGAATGACTCTATGGTGATGGGCTATGAGGACAAATCGTGATCTGCACGGTCCTGGCTACATCGACAATGGCACCCTCGCAGATGGCGCTCCTCCCGCTCTTTCTCCTGGGCGCGAAGACTGTTCCGAGCAATCCAAATGAAGAAGGCCGCGATGGGGACCCCTATCACCAAGACAGCTAAGCCGATTGACATAGCATTCCTCCAGAACTTCAGTGTGAGATATAGGGATATAGCTCCTGCCTAACTGCGTAAATGCGGCTCGACAGAAAGAGGGGACGTGCTAGGCTGAATTCGAAGCGCAGCACGTGGTTTCGTATCCTGCGCCAGTGGCAAGGCAACATGCCCTTGCCATGCCAATAGGCAGTACATGCGGCAACGCATTGCACAGCTGACTGATAGTGGGCGAGCTTGCCCTCCTCGTATTGCAGGTACGCTGCCACGAGCGAGTGGAGCTGCAGGGCAATTGCCTCCTGGGAAGCAGGAAGGCGAAAAGGCCGATGCGCCAAGGTAGCACCTAGGGCGTGATACGGTGCAGCCGCCCGGGCGAAATTGCCGGCTTGGCGCGCCGTTTGCCAGAGGACAAACATGCCGCTCATAGTAAGAGTTGTTCCGGTTCAGCGCCGCCGAGGATGCCGACGCAGATGTAGCATACCCAATCCGGCCCAAAATGTCACGATTAGTGTGTGGCCGATCAGTGTTCACGCTTCGACAGTGTGGGGTATGAAAAGAACCCTACGCCATCGCTTCGGCAAGCGCATACGTGAACTCCGGCAAGCCACGGGCCTCTCCCAAGAAGCATTTGCGGACCATGTAGGCTTTGCGCGTACCTACATGAGCCGTATCGAAACCGGCGCTGCCAACCCCTCGCTAGATGCGATCGAAACATTGGCCACGGCGCTTCGGATTAGTGTGGCGGAACTCTTCAGCACGCTTTGAGCGTAGCGATCTCCAATTTCCGGGTTCCGAAGGGCTGTTGAAAGCATCGCGAAGACTTGTCCTGCGATGGCAAGCGGCAAGGGGCACAGTCACGATGTCAGCTGGCCTGTTGGCGACGTCGGATCGCCGCGAATACCCTGCGGTGATCGTCGCGGTAGGCGCCTTTGACTGAAAAGAACCTGCATTCCGCCGGCAGCGACTAGCCGGCCCACACCTTCCACGCCAGGCCTTATATGCCCGTTTTGGACATAGGTCAGGATGACTTATTACCCAACCGGCCCATTTACCTTTTTGGTCAACCCGAGTCCAATCACGCGCATGAAGTCAATCAAGGAAATCCGCCGCGAGAAGCTGGCCGTGGTGATCGACGAAAAGTGCGAAGGTAACCAGTCTCGCGCCGCGGACACGCTTGGCTACTCCACCCCATCCCTGGTTAACCGGTACGTGACCGGCGCCAAAGACATCGGCGATCGCACCGCACGCAAGATCGAGGAGACCTTTGGGTATCCGCAATTTTGGATGGATTCGGACATCCACGCGCCCACGAAAGGCGCACCCGCCTCCCCGCCGGATGCCTTCAAAAAGATTCCCGTCAAAGGGATGGCGCAGCTAGGTGACGACCGATCGTTCGTGAGCGTCGAGTACGCTGTCGGAAACGAAGACGGCTACGTATATTTTCCCACCAAGGATCCGGACGCGTACGCACTTCGCTGCACTGGTGAGTCAATGCGGCCGCGTGTGAAGCACAACGAGTTCGTGGTGGCCGAGCCAAATGCGCAAGTCCAGAACGGAGACGAGGTTCTGGTGAAGTCCTTGGACGGCCGGGTGATGGTCAAAGAGCTTGCTTACATTCGCGACGGCATTGTTCATCTATCATCGGTGAACGACAAACACGGCATGCTGCGGATCCTGGAGGTCGAAATCAAACAGATGCATTTTGTAGGAGGCATCGTCAAGCAATCGGCTTGGCATCCCGACTAACACGCCCGGGATGGGCATCATAGCCATGATCTTGCAGCCGTTTTTTGACTTCCGGCTGGCCCGGGTGGATGTGTCGGGCGCCTGAGGCGCCGGATTATTGTCCTTCTGGGGCGCACAGAACCGTGCCTGCCTTCGTAAGGTCTTTGGTCAGGGCCAGTACCTATAGAAACCGGCACCCAAATTTTCCAAAGCGATGCGCAAATATTGAAGTCCAACGCCGGATGCAGTCGAGCATCTGCCAGCAGGCCACTATAGTCCCGGTTGCAAACGGGACTCGAACGCGCAGCATGACCCATGCGTACGTCTCCAGGCAAGCACAAGACAACTGAAAGGGCCTTAGTTTAGGCTGCTACCACCGATTCCTGCCACGGCCGAGAGGACGAACTAAGGAAGCTGGGTAACAGATGGTAGCTATGTCGCAGGCTAAAGAAACGCCTGGCATGCTAGTCATCCCTCAGCATCAAATCGAGCGCATGCATTTCGTGGGCGGCATCGCGAAGCCGGTCCTCTTGCGCCCGGGCTAAGGCCGCACGAAGGATTCGCCCCGCGGGATATTGCCGCTATCGCTATTACTATATCAGTAATAAAAATCAATCACACGGTGCCAGCATCCCGCGCCGGGGAGTTGTTACTATTTTGGTAACAGCAACCCACCACTCATCGTTGGAGTCGCAATGAAACACCTCTCCACCTACGCCGAAGTCCTGGGCCGGTTGCTGCAGCACGCAAACCACCGGGAGCACGCCATAGTGCTTGTCGCCGGCCTGCACTGGTCGGTTTTCGGCGAATTTACCACCTCGCCATCGGGCAGTACCGCCACCTTCATTGCCAGCGATGTGCGCCTCGTGAATGACGACGGCAGCGAGACGACCGACATGTTGGACCACCTCGCGCCGATGTTCGTTGCCCAGCTCGAGCAGCAGGTCATCGATTCTTTACTGGAAGGGCGGCGGGCCGCGCCATAATCACATACACGGAGCTCTTCCCCCGGCATGAGCGCGACCGGACGTACGCCCCGTCCGTTCGCATTTGCCTCGACCGCTATTCATGCCTGGTAGCCCGGCCTGACGGCCGTTCACCCACAGCGGCTGGACTACTGGAGAAAGGCGGATGCCATGGCCCAGGTATTGAGTCGGACGGCAATGGCAGAAGGTCCTACGACGGCGGCTCTTGTGGAGCCTTTTCCTTTAACGGGGATCTGGTGAAGCTAAAGGCGCTGGTGGACCGGCTCAACGTCCGCAATGCCGTGTATGATGCCAGCGCCATCTACCTGCTGGTCAGCGAACCTGCCTGAAGCTGAGCCGGCCGGCGTTGCGCTAGAACTTCCACAACGCCAAGGACGCGAAGGCGTAGGAACGCCCCAGCCACGCCGAGCGCCTGGCCAGCTTCTGGCTGTACGATCGCGAAGGCAGCAGTGACCGGATGGCCATCACCGCGGTGGCCGATCTCCTGGGCATGCCGACATACGCCGCCACTACTAGCAGCGCGGCAAGCGGGTGACGCCGACGAAGTGAGTTGCGAATCGGGCGTTCGGTTGCTGAGCATGGGCTACCGCCAGAATCGTGCTAGATTCCGCTCCCGGTAAGCGAGCGTCGTATAATGGCCATTACCTTAGCTTCCCAAGCTCTCAAGGTTTCTAGCACTGGCGCGAGTTTCCGGTGGATTCCTGCTCCGCAATCACCGGATTTTCATCGCCCGCTATCCCGCTTCCCTTCTAAACTCCCTTCCGAATTGCGGAGCAAAAATCAGCTCGCCTTATGACGTTGGAAGAAGGCATTTTCGCGCGTCGCGCACCTACCGGCTCGAGACCGGGTAATGGTTGGCATACCTGACGGCGTCTCCATCCGCTGGACAAGCGCCAGCATTGAGGTCCTAGACCTTTTCGACGGATTCGAGGGTGGCGACAAGGTGAGCGATGCTCTAGCGAACGCAGTCGAAGAATTCCGATTCGGTTCCATGAAATCGGCCGTACTGCTCACGCAGACTGTCGATTCGTCCTACGCTGTGCTCGTTCTAGGCCCGACCCACCTTTCATCGGTTTCGGAACTGATGATGAGCGCCTCGAAGCAGTTCTTAGCTCGCTACGTCCACTAGCCCGAACAAGCCCTTGACATTAGCCCCTTTGGTGCTAATATACGTCTCAGAGGTAGCGCACCGCGCGGCCCGACAACCCGAAAGGACGACGCAGATGGAAAGGACCTTGGACATCCTCAAGACCGAAGCCGAAATCGGCAAGCTGATGGCTGAGACGATGAAGCTCAACGCCGAGGCAGCGAAGCTGAACCGCGAGCACCGCTGGTTGCCCGTGGTCTACGCCACCGGCCTGATTGCCGCCGCAATGGCCCTCGCCAAACTGTTCTTGAACTGATCCCAAGGCTCGCCGCACGGCGGGTTTCTTCTATGCGCTACACCCCACCGAAACCGGAAGACCTTCAGCGCCTGAAAAACGAACTCGACCGAACCGGCGAGCAGATGGCGGAACTGTTCGGCGTGGCCGGCGGCCAGCAATGGCGCAAGTATACAGGTGGCGCACAGCCACGGGAAATGGCGCCGCAGATGCTGTTCTTCGGCGCGGCGCGCCTGGCGCTATCGGAAGACGAGATGCAGCGCGTACTGGCGCGCATGCGAGACATAGGTGCTGACGTTGAACTTGACGCCGGTCCTGGAGACGCGGAATAATCCATGTGCCGATTCGTCGGCAGGCCCGCCGTAATACTGACCCCTCGAAGAGTCTAGTGTTGCATCAGCGGGCCTTTTGCATTCATTTGCCCTTCCATTGCTTCTGCGCTTCTATCAGCGCGAGCGCCATCGCCTCGCCCACCTCGGGCGGCACATGGTAGACCGCAGCGATACCCCGCATGCGCTGCACAGCCTGATTGATCTCGGTCGGCGTGCTCGGTACCTGAACGTACGCGGCCAGCTTCAGGCGCTCGTACAGAAGATCCATCAGTTCGTTGTCGAGCGAGTCGATAAGCTCGGGCACTGTCGGAAGGGACAACATGCTCTCCGTAAAGCAAAAACGCCCCGCAACACGGGGCGTTCGGTAGTCCAGGTGGGTGCTATTCCGATCAGGCACCAGCGCACTTGATGCCGCGCCCCGGAGTGGTGATATCGCAGCCGGTGCCGGTGATCGCCCACTGAACAACACCATTGGCAAGACTCGGTGTGTATTTCAGGGCCATCTTAGCACCGGCCGAGGTCGTACCGGTGGACACCACATCAATAATTCCGTCTAGCGTGGTGACCTGGTCAACGTATGCAATCTTGACCCCATTGTCGCCCGCCGCAATGTTCGCCGGAATATCGCCAACAGCCGTGCTGCAGCCCGTCAGAGTGCCCTTATCTTGCGCACACATCGCGACAGCGGTCTTCCATGCAGCAATACCCGTGGCGGCACCCGAAACCTTGGTGCGCTGCTGGTAATCCGCATACTGCGGAATCGCAATCGCCGCCAAGATACCGATGATCGCGACCACGATCATCAGTTCGATCAGCGTGAAGCCTTTTTGTACCCGTTTTCCCATCCGCGCTTTGTTCAGCATGAGTTGACCCCCAGAATTTTTAAAGTTACGCAGCGAATTTGCTGCTGCGGAGCCAAAGAGCATGAGGTGTGCCAGGTACCTCGAATGAGGTAAAAGCAGGGGGAAAGTGACAATTTTTGTCAGTTCGAGTATCTAGACGGCGAGGAAGTGACAATTTTTGTCACTCACATTGGAACGTCGAGGTGACAAAATTTGTCACCCGCCGCACAGACGAGATGACAAGAATTGTCACCCTAACTCAGATGAGTGAGGTTTCGGCTTCGCGCCTGAGTACCAGCCCGCGCAACACGCGCCCTCCACCACGGTTCCACTTACGGATCTCGGCCGGCACGTCCGCCCGTCGGTTCGCATTGATCCGCTTGCGCAGTGTGGAAGCTTTCAAGTTGCCAGCGCCGAGGTTGAACGTCCAGTCGATGATCGCAGCCAGGCGCTCAGGCGTGTCGATACCCGGGCAGAGTTTCAGCCCGCAGGCAAGTAGATTGTGCGCACCTGGTCGAGCAGCATCACCTCTGCGACCACCCGGGTGATGGGCGGGTCGTTCAGGGTCACCGCGCGACCGTCCAGGTACCGGGTCGCCCCATAGCCGATCAACGCCGGCCGGGCACAGGTAAGGGCGCAGGTATAGCCCCTCGAAGCGCTTGGCCAGCGCGCGAAACTCGGCGGGGGTCATGTCGCACCTCCGCCCTCAATGATGTCCGGCAGGTCCACGACCTGATCCGTCAGCGCGTGCGTGCAGTCGCCAAGACCGGATCAGGGCGCATAAGGCCGAACTGACGGTGAGCTCGATCTACCTGCTGGTCAACGACAAAGGCTTGAAGCTCAGCCAGCCCACCCTGCGCAGACGGTTCACCGCGGCCAAGGAGGCGGCGAAGAAAGCGCACCCCGACCAGGCCGAACGCGTCGAAAGCTTCTGGATCTACGACCTGCGGGCGAAGGCAGCCGACGACACTTCGGACGAAAAGGGAGATGCTGCCGCAGCCGATCTGTTGGGCCACGCGGACGTGCGCACGACCAAGCGGCACTACCTCCGTCGCGGCAAGCGCGTGGCGCCCACAAGGTGAATTGCGGAGCAGGCAACCGATTGCGGAGCATAGACAGACCCGCTGACCGTGCTACAATCCGCACCCAGTATGCCTTAGCGGGCGTCGTATAATGGCCATTACCTTAGCTTCCCAAGCTAAAGACGTGGGTTCGATTCCCATCGCCCGCTCCACCTCAAGTCGAGACAAGCCGCCTTTGCCACCGTTAACACTGTTACGGTGATCTGCCCGGCGGCTTTTTTGTTGCCATGCTTCCCCAAGACCCCAGCACCGGACCGACGCCGGCCGATGACGCCGCGCCGGTGGACAACGCCCAGCAGCCGTCCGCCCCCTCCCCTGCCGATCCCGAAGGCGTCGCGCATCCGCGCCGTATCCGCTCGTTCGTGCGCCGTGCCGGGCGGACGTCGACCGGGCAGCAGCGTGCCATCGACGAAGTCGGCCCGCGCATGCTGGTCCCGTACGCGCCGCAACCGCTGGACTGGGAAGCCACGTTCGGCCGCCAGGCGCCGTCCATCCTGGAGATCGGCTTCGGCATGGGCGAGACCACCGCGCATATCGCCGGCTTGCGGCCGCAGGACAATTTCCTGGGCTGCGAGGTGCATGAGCCCGGCGTCGGCGCCCTGCTCAAGCTGATCGACGAGCGCGGCCTGGACAATGTCCGCATCCTGCAGCACGACGCGGTCGAGGTCATCGCCCATATGCTGACCGACGACAGCCTGGACGGCGTGCATATCTATTTCCCGGATCCGTGGCACAAGAAGCGCCACAACAAGCGCCGGCTGGTGCAGCCGCCGCTGGTCAAGCTGCTGGCGGCGCGGCTGAAGCCTGGTGGCTATATCCATTGCGCGACCGACTGGGAAGAGTACGCTCACCAGATGGTCGAAGTGCTGGCGGGGGAGCCGCTGCTGGAAAACACCTCCGGCGCGCCGGGCGGCTTTGCCGAGCGGCCGGACTACCGGCCGGTGACCAAGTTCGAGCGGCGCGGCGTGCGGCTCGGGCATGGGGTATGGGACGTGGTGTTCCGCAAGCGAGCCTGAACGCGGTCGCAAGCGCAAACAAAAAAGCGTGGCAAATGCCACGCTTTTTTGTTGTCCGGATGTCCCCCGCTTATGCGTGCCAAGACACCAGGCCGGAGTAAGCCGTGAACAACACCACGATGCCGAACGCAATGCGATACCACGCAAACGGCTTGAAATCATGCGTGGCGACAAAACGCAGCAGCCAGCGCACGCACAGGAACGCGGACAGGAAGGCGAAAACAAAGCCGACCGCGAAGATGCCGAGGTCGTCGGCGTTCAGCAGCGCACGCGCCTTGTACAGTTCATAGACCGTCGCACCGAAGATCACCGGGATCGCCAGGAAGAACGAGAACTCGGTCGCCACCTTGCGCGACAGCCCGAACAGCATGCCGCCGATAATGGTGGCGCCCGAGCGCGAGGTACCCGGCACCAGCGCAAAGCACTGCGCCACACCCACCTTGAGGGCATCGCGCCAGTTCATGTCGTCGACCGATTCGATGCGCGGCGCGCCCGCCTTGGCCGCCTCCAGCAGCGCATTGCCCTGCGGATGCGAGACCGTGCCGCGGCGCGCGTCACGCCATTCGGCCAGCAGGATCACCACGCCGCCGACGATAAAGGCCAGCGCCACCGAGATCGGGTTGAACAGGTGGGCCTTGATCCATTTGCCGAAGATAAAGGCCAGGATGATCGCCGGCGCGGAAGCGATCACGACGTTGACGGCAAAGCGCTGCGCCTTCGGCTCCGCACCCAGGCCGCGCACCACGCTGCCGATGCGTGCACGGAATTCCCAGCAGACTGCCAGGATGGCGCCGAACTGGATCACGATCTCGAAGATCTTGCCCTTTTCGTCGTTGAAGTCGAGCAGTTGACCCGCCAGGATCAGGTGGCCGGTACTCGAGATGGGAAGGAACTCGGTCAGTCCTTCGACAATGCCGAGGATCACGGCTTTCAGGGCAAGTGCGATGTCCATGCGGAACGGAGAAACGTTGTCATCGGCGTTGCCCGGCAATGCGCCGGACCGCCTGGTTTGTTGTTCGAGCCCCGATACGCTGGGGCGATCAGGGGCGGTTGACCTTGACGTTGATGCCGTCAGGCAAAACGGTGATTGTACCGGGCTCGACTTGCGTGCCGGCAACCCGCAGCTGGTCGTCCCGGAACGTATAGAGCGGATAGTCCTGCAGCAGCTGCTCGGCCAGGATGCCGCCCAGCGCATTGAGCTGGCGCGAGAACTGCGCCGGCATGCCCTGCACGTCGAAACGCTGCACTTCAGGATCCTGCAGCACCACCGAGCGCGTCGGCGCGTCATAGCGCAGCCCGCTGTCCAGCGCGAAGCGCCCCGTCAGCGCCTGGCGGAAAAACAGTTTGTTGTCGATGGCGGCATCGAATTGCACGTTGACGCGGTTGCGCGCCGGGTCAAGCGTCAGCTGCGGATTGGTGAGCTGGATATCGAACAGCTCCATATAGCGCTTGTTGAACGGGAACTTGCGCTCCAGCGCGGCCTGCAGCTGGCTTTGCGAGAACGTGTACTCGTTGCGGAACGCGCCGCAGGCGGCGAGGCCGGCGGCCAGCGCGGCCGCGCCGGCGACGGCCAGCCAGTGCCGTCGGGAAGTCCGGATCATGTTGCCTCCGAGTTCAGGAGTTGGGACGGACGCGCCGGCACGGTTGCCGATGTCACCCGCGCGAGCCAGGCCGTGCAGGGGTGGCCTGCGGCGCGGTCAGGATTTCGAGTCGGGTCAGCCAGTGCAGCGCGGCTTCGCGCGAGTCGCCGCACATTTCCGCCGAGGGCTTCAGGCCGGCGCAGAACGCCGGCCGGTCAGGGCGGCCGAACACCGCGCAGCGCATGTCGGGCAGCAGCTGCGCGCACGGCACGCCCGCGGGCTTGCCCTCAGGCATGTCCGGCAGGGCCGAGGCAATCGACGGGGCAATGCAACAGGCGCCGCAGCCAGCGCGGCAGGAAAGGTGTGACCGGCAACTCATCGCGTGGTTCAGGGAGGCCGCTGGGTTGCCTTGGCAGGCAAGGCGGCTGACAACAAGACGCCATTGTGCCCGAAGGGCCGCCATCCTCCTGTAAGAAAAGGAAAGCGCCCGCGCGCCATCGCACCGGACCCACGCCGCAAGCCGCGCCTTACGCGCCCTTAGCATCACATGTCTCGGATTCGCCTCGGTGCGTACCCTAGCCCGCCCCGGCCGCGCTTGACCCTCATATGGCACTACTCTACATTACTGACCCATAAGTTATTAACATACAGCCCCCGCCCCACCGTGCCCCGCAGTCCTCGCAAGACACCCATGAAAACACCCGCCGAACCGCACAAGGAGGCCGATGTGCCGCGCTGGAGCCGGCGCAAGGCAGCGCGCCCGCAGGAGCTGGTGGCGGCGGCGCTCGACCTGTTCGTGGAGCGCGGCTACGCGGCCACGCGCCTGGAAGACGTGGCGGCGGCCGCGGGCGTGTCCAAGGGCACGGTCTACCTGTACTTCGCCAACAAGGAAGAGCTGTTCAAGTCCGTGGTGCGCGCAAACCTGGTCCCGGCGCTGTCGCGCGGCACCGAGCTGGTCGACCGCTACGAGGGCAGCACGCCGGAACTGCTGCGCGAGCTGCTGCGCGGCTGGTGGGGCCTGATCGGCGCCACGCCGGTGGCGGGGCTGACCAAGCTGATCATGGCCGAGTCGGCCAACTTTCCAGACATCGCCCGCTTCTATAACGAAGAGGTGGTGGTGCCTGGCGACGAGCTGTTTGCCAGGGTGCTGGCGCGCGGCGCGACGCGCGGCGAATTCCGCCCGATGCCGGCCAACCCCACCACCACGCTGATCTGCGCCCCGCTGATGTTCCTGATGCTGTGGCAGCGCTCACTGCGTGCCACCTCTGGAAAAGACCTCGACCCCGAGGTCTTCCTTGACCAACTGCTCGACACACTGCTGTTCGGCCTGACCACCGGCGAGGCGCGCGAGCGCCCCCTGCCGCCGCAGCAAGGCCCCTACATATGGGAGCGCATCCGCGACGAGATGCTGGCGCAAGGCGCCGGGGATGCGGACGGCGGTGCGGACGGCGGTGCGGACGGCGGTGCGGACGGCGATGCGGACGGCGATGCCGCCAACGACCCGGGCGCGCGCCCGGGAAAGCCAGCATGAAACGAAAGACCCTGCTGATCGCCGTGGCCTGCGCCCTCGCGGTGCTGAGCGCCGTGGCCGCCGTGCGCAAGGCCGGCAGCGCGCGCCAGCCGCAACCGCCAGCACAGGCCGCCGCGAACGTAGTGGAATTCTTGCAGACCGACCTCGTCAGCGTGGGCCGCCAGGACCTGCAGGTCTCGCTGCCGCTGTCAGGCAGCCTGCGCGCGCTGAACCAGGCGTCGGTCAAGGCCAAGGTCTCGGGTGAAGTGCAGCAGGTGCTGGTGCGCGAAGGCGAGCCGGTGCGCGCCGGTCAGGTGATCGCGCGCATCGACCCGACCGAATACGAGGCCAGGGTGGCGCAGGCCCGCGGCCAGATGCTGGCCATGGAGGGTCAGTTCCAGAATTCGCGCCAGACCTGGGAGCGCAACCGCGAGCTGGTCGGCAAGGGCTTTATCTCGAAGACCGCGTTCGACAAATTCCAGTCCGACCTCGACGTGGCCCGCGCCAATCTCGATGCCGCCCAGGGCGGCCTGGCGGTGGCGCAGAAGGCGCTGGCCGACACCGTGGTCAAGGCCCCGCTCGACGGCATGGTCGCCGCGCGCGCGGCGCAGCCGGGCGAGAAGGTGTCGCCCGATACGCGCCTGGTCGATGTGGTCGACCTGCGCGTGCTGGAACTGGAGGCGCCGGTGCCGATGGCCGACGTGGCGCGCGCCAGCGTCGGCCAGGCGGTCGAGCTCGACGTGGAAGGCGCCGGGCGCTTTACCGGCAAGCTGGTGCGGATCAACCCGGCCGTCATGCAGGGCACGCGCAGCATCATGGTCTATGTCCGCGTGGAGAATAACGACACGAAGCTGCGCGCCGGCATGTTTGCGCGCGGCGCGCTGGTGCTGGGCCAGCGCTCCGGCGTGGTGGCCGTGCCCGTCTCGGCGGTGCGTATGGAAGGCGAGCGTGCCTTCGTCTACGCCATCGACAAGGACGTGCTGGCCGAGCGCCCGGTGCAGCTGGGCGTGCGCGACGAGAGCAGCGGGCTGGTGGAGATCGTCTCCGGCCTCGACGCCGGCACCGAGATCGTGCGCAGCAACCTCGGCACGCTGCGCAGCGGCAGCCAGGTGCGGCGCGTGAAGGCTTGACGAAGTAAAGGCCTGACGTCTAGCGACGAAACGGAACGCGCCCATGTGGTTCACCCGCCTGTCCATCCGCAACCCCGTGCTGGCCACCATGATGATGATGGCCTTCATCGTGGTCGGGCTGTTCTCTTACCAGCGCCTGCCGGTCGACCAGTTCCCCGACATCACCTTCCCGGTGGTCGTGGTGCAGACCGAATACCCGGGCGCCGCGCCGGAATCGGTCGAATCCGACGTCACGCGCAAGGTCGAGGAGATCGTCAACACCATCTCCGGCATCGACGAGATCTTTTCGCACTCCTACCAGGGCACCTCGGTCGTCGTCATCAAGTTCGACCTGAGCGTCGATGTCGGCCAGGCCGCGCAGGACGTGCGCGACAAGATCGCGCTGATCCGGCCGCAGTTCCGCGACGAGGTCAAGGACCCGCGCGTGCTGCGCTATGACCCGTCCGACGCGCCGATCTTATACCTGTCGGTGTCCAATGCCCCGGGCGCCAGCCGCAGCCAGCGCGAGCTGACCACCATTGCCGACCAGATCGTGCGCAAGCGGCTGGAGACGGTGCGCGGCGTGGGCGCGATCAATATCGTCGGCGGCACCAAACGCGAGGTCGAGATCCGCATCCGCCCCGCGCAGCTGGAGGCGTTGGGCATCGGCGTCGACCAGGTGATGAACGCGATCCGCAACGAGAACCAGGAGCTGCCCGCGGGCGAGCTGCGCTCGTCGTCCACCGAGACCGTGGTGCAGATCAAGGGCCGCGTGCCCACGCCCGACGCCTTCCGCCAGATCATCGTGGCGCGCCGCGCCGGCCAGCCGGTCACGCTGGGCGAGATCGCCGACGTGCGCGACGGCCAGGAAGAGCAGGAAAGCCTGGCGCTGCTCGACGGCAAACGCGCCCTCTTCCTGTCGGTGGTAAAGGCGCAGGGCCAGAACACCGTCGATACCGTCGACGGCCTGGTGCGCATGACCGACGAGGTGCGCAAGCTGGTGCCCGCCGGCGTGCAGCTCAACGTCGTCAACGACACCGCGCGCGGCATCCGCAGCAGCGTGAAGGAGGTGCGCTCAACGCTGCTGGAAGGCGCGTTCCTGACCGTGGCGATCGTGTTCCTGTTCCTCGGCTCGTGGCGCAGCACGGTGATTACCGGCCTGACGCTGCCGATCGCGCTGATCGGCACCTTCGGCGTGATGTATATGTGCGGCTTTACGCTCAACGTGATCACGCTGATGGCGCTGTCGCTGTGCGTGGGCCTGCTGATCGACGACGCCATCGTGGTGCGCGAGAACATCGTGCGCCACAACCTGATGGGCAAGGACCACCGCGGCGCGGCGCTGGACGGCACCAACGAGATCGGGCTGGCGGTGCTGGCCACCACCTTCTCGATCGTCGCGGTGTTCCTGCCGGTGGGCTTCATGGGCGGGATCATCGGGCGCTTCTTCCACCAGTTCGGCATTACGGTGGTGGCGGCAGTGCTGATCTCGATGTTCGTGTCGTTCACGCTGGACCCGATGCTGTCGTCGGTCTGGCACGACCCCGACCTGCACGGCACCGGCAACAAGAAGAGCTGGTACGGACGCACCATCGGCCGGATGCTCGACTGGTTCTCGGCGCGCATGGACCGCCTCGGCAACGGCTACGCCGCGATGCTCGGCTGGGCGCTGAAGCACCGGCTGGCGACCGCGATCATCGCGGCGGTGACCTTTTTCGGCAGCTTTGCACTGGTGCCGCTGATCGGCACGGAATTCGTGCCCAATGCCGACCTGGGCGAGACGCAGGTCGGTTTCACCACGCCGGTAGGCACGTCGCTCGAAGTCACCGAAGCCAAGGTGCGGCAGGTTGAGGCCGCGCTGAAGTCCTTCCCGGAAGTCGCCTACACCTACGCCACCATCAACTCGGGCAACGCCTCCGGCCGCAACAACGCGCTGGTTTCGGTGCGGCTGACCGAGCGGCGCGCGCGCAAACTCTCGACCGCGCAGCTCAACCCGCTGATCCGCGAGCGGCTCGCGGGCATTGCGGGCATCACGCTGACGATGGTCGGCATGCCCGATGGCGCCGGCGGCCAGAAGGCGATCCAGGTTTCGATCCAGGGCGACGACCTCAGCGAGCTGCGCCGGCTGTCGCAGGAAGCCAGCAAGCGCATGCGCGCAATCCCCGGCCTAGCCGACCTCGATTCCAGCATGAAGGACGACCGCCCCACCATCGAGATCCGCATCCGCCGCGAGCTGGCCTCTGACCTGGGCGTGGGCGTCGCGCAGATCGGCAACGCGCTGCGCCCGCTGCTGGCGGGCGATGCGATCAGCTCCTGGCGCGCGCCCGATGACGAGAACTACGACGTGCGCGTGCGCCTGCCGAAAGATGCGCGCACCGGCATGGCCGACCTGAGCGCGCTGATGATCGCCAGTAGCCAGACCAACGGCGACGGCTCGCCGAAGATGGTGCCGCTGCGCCAGGTCGCCGAGCTGGTGCCGACCACCGGCGCCAACCAGATCAGCCGGCGCGACCTGAACCGCGAGGTCGAGCTGACCGCCAACGTCGCCGGCCGCTCAGCCGGCGAAGTGGCGCGCGACGTCAAGGCCACGCTGGACGGCATGAACTGGCCGGCGGGCTACAAGTACCGTTTCGGCGGCTCGACCAAGTCGATGAACGAATCCTTCGGCTACGCCGTGTCGGCGCTGGCGCTGGCGGTGATCTTCATTTACATGATCCTGGCCTCGCAGTTCGCCAGCTTCTTCCAGCCGATCGCCATCATGACCTCGCTGCCGCTGACGCTGGTCGGCGTGTTCGCCGCGCTGCTGCTGTTCCGCTCGACGCTGAACATGTTCTCGATCATCGGCTTCATCATGCTGATGGGGCTGGTGACGAAGAATGCGATCCTGCTGGTGGACTTTGCCAACCAGGCCCGGCACGGCCATGTCGATGGCGCTGACGGCCGCCAGCCGCTGTCGCGCGAGGCCGCGCTGGTCGAAGCCGCGCGCGTTCGCCTGCGCCCGATCCTGATGACGACGCTGGCGATGATCTTCGGCATGGTGCCGCTGGCCTTCAGCCTGGGCGAAGGCGCCGAGCAGCGCGCACCGATGGGACAGACCGTGATCGGGGGGATCATTACCTCGTCGATCCTGACGCTGGTGGTGGTGCCTGTGATCTATACGTATCTTGATGATTTTGGCGCGTGGTTGCGCCGGCTGTGGCAAGGCAAGACGGCCGCGGCATCACCGACCCACGCTGCGGCCGCACCCCCCCGCCCGGCCACGCAGGAATTGCCGGGGCCCACGGAGGCCAGCGCGGAATGAACCCGACGGCTTCCGCAAGGTTAAAATCATGTGGTTATACACAATTGTCCCCGTCGTCGACGGCTCGTAAGCCTCGCAGTGTCTTCGCCGCGACATGAACTTCT
>NZ_JAGIQB010000059.1:0-37911 GCF_017815025.1 Cupriavidus phytohabitans | reverse complement strand
CGATGCAGGATGGATACCTTGCCGGCCCAGGGCAACCGGTATTTCGCGATCTGCGAGATACCGATATTCCGGAACTCCGGCCTGGCTTGTTTGACGGCTTCAGCCATGCGAGACCCCATTAGCGGTAAACAAAGAAACGAAACTGCCATTGCCTGCATGCAGCGGGATGCATTGAGGCAAATCCACGAGATTTTAGCGCCTTTGTTGCGCGCCGCACCAATAATTTTCAGCTATCGCGCAACCACATGCGCCGCCCGACAATCGCACACCATGCCCATGGCCCGGCAATACCACGCAACGTCCACCAGTGCTGCGCAACAGCCCGCACCACTATCACAAAAGCCGCAATAATCGCAGCTGGCGCGGGGATCACGCCGGCTCCGTGACTCAGCTCAGGTCGTTCTGATAATAGTGTTTGGTCGTCACATACAACCCGCGGCGCACCTCAACGGGGCGATCGCCGTAGGTATAGGACACGCGCTCGACCGACAACAGCGGCGAGCCCACCGGCACGGACAGCAACTCGGCCGCCGTCTCGTCGGCGGACACGGCGCGGATCTTTTCCGAGGCGCGGATCATGCGCGTACCGAACTCGGCCTCGAACAATGCATACATGGGCCCCTTCCACTCCGTCAGCTTCTCCGCGGTGAGGCCTTTGAAGTTGGCGCCCAGCAGCCAGATCTCATCGAGCACGGTCGACTCGCCGGAGAAAGTGAGCACGCGGCGGATCTGCACCACGCTGTCGCCGGTGCGGATATCGAGCAGCCGCGCGATCTCGGCGGGCGCGCGCAGGCGCTTGCACTCCAGCACATGGCTGGCGCCGTAATGGGGCTCGCCTTCGTCGGGGACGAGGCGCAGGAAACGGAACTTGACCACGTCCTCATGGTGCGTGGTCACGAAGGTGCCCTTGCCCTGCCGGCGTGCCACCAGGTTTTCTGCGGCGAGTTCGTCGATGGCCTTGCGCACCGTGCCCTGGCTCACCTTGTAGCGTGCCGCCAGCTCCATTTCGCTGGGGATCATCTCGCCCGGCTTCCACTCGCCCGACTGCAGGCTGCGCATGATGAGCGCCTTGATCTGCTGGTACAGGGGACTGAAGGTGGGCGACGGGGCGGCCTGCGGGCCCGGCTGGGCGGCGGCCTGGGGCGCAGGGGATGCCGACGGAGTGGACGAGGTCGACGAAGGCGGCTGCGTCCCGGCGCCGGAGGTAGCCGCGCCAGAGTCCTGCGCGCCGGGGACGGCAGCGCCGGAGAGGGACGTAGACAGGGAGGACATAGGCGGGATTTCACCACAAAAGGGCGGCGGGCGCCAGCCTGACGTTAATTGTCTTATGTCTTATATAAGACATATGAATTGACAGCCAGTGGGGCCGGACCTACACTCGCGCTGTTCCACGCCCGCGAATGCCGAATGCCATGCTCGTGCCGCCGAAGGATGCCTGACCCGGCACTCTCCCCCGCGGTCCGGACTGGAAATCGGTCTGGAAATGGCGGCTCGCTTCGCAGTAGACTTACGCTTCGTTGCATCACCATGACCCGTTGTGGCTCCCCTTACCGGTTCCGCCCCGTGGCCCCGCCACCTGGTTCCGGCGGACGGCCGCTCCCGCTGTGGCGACAACCAGCACCCGGCGTGCACGCCGCCTTGAGTTGGCGACGGCGTGCCGCCGACCGGTTACCCCCTTCTATCGTTTGGAGATTTACTCATGGCTAAAGCCCCAATGCGCGTCGCAGTGACCGGCGCCGCTGGCCAGATCGGCTATTCCCTGCTGTTCCGCATCGCCAACGGCGACATGCTGGGTAAAGACCAGCCGGTCATCCTCCAACTGCTCGACCTCCCGCAAGCCCAGGCCGCCGTCAAGGGCGTGGTGATGGAACTGGAAGACTGCGCCTTCCCGCTGCTGGCCGGCGTGGTCATCACCGATGATCCCAAGGTTGCCTTCAAGGATGCCGACGTGGCCCTGCTGGTTGGCGCCCGTCCGCGCAGCAAGGGCATGGAGCGCAAGGACCTGCTCGAAGCCAACGCCCAGATCTTCACGGTGCAGGGCAAGGCGCTGGACGAAGTCGCCAGCCGCAATGTCAAGGTGCTGGTGGTCGGCAACCCGGCCAACACCAACGCCTACATCGCCATGAAGTCGGCACCGAGCCTGCCGCGCGAGAACTTCACCGCCATGCTGCGCCTGGACCACAACCGTGCCCTGTCGCAGATCGCCGCCAAGACCGGCAAGCCGGTGTCGTCGATCGAGAAGATGTTCGTGTGGGGCAACCACAGCCCGACCATGTACGCCGACTACCGTTACGCCACCGTCGACGGCAAGAGCGTCAAGGACATGATCAACGACCCGGTGTGGAACAACGACGTGTTCCTGCCGACCGTCGGCAAGCGCGGTGCCGCCATCATCGAAGCGCGTGGCCTGTCGTCGGCCGCCTCGGCCGCCAACGCTGCCATCGACCACGTGCATGACTGGGTGCTGGGCACCAACGGCAAGGTCGTCACCATGGGCATCCCGTCGAACGGCGAATACGGCATCCCGGCCGACACCATGTTCGGCTACCCCGTGACCTGCGCCAATGGCAAGTACGAAATCGTCAAGGGCCTGGAGATCGACGCCTACAGCCAGGAAAAGATCAACATCACCCTGAACGAGCTGGAAGAAGAAAAGGCCGGCGTGCAGCATCTGCTGGGCTGATCTTCAGCGCGTTCCAGGAAAGACCGGGGTTCCGCAACGATTCAAAAAATCGGCGCGGAACCCCGGTTTTTTTCATATTGGGGCGCTATGATGTGCCTCCCGTCCAACCCCAACCCACCTGAATTCCCGTGCATCCATCCGAGGTCTTGTTCCAGGGCGAAGCCATCCCGGTCCAGTTGCCGGTGTGTGACCACTATGCGGGCAGCGAAAAGCTGATGCGCAAGTCGCTTGCCCTGCAGCAAGAGCTTGGGCCGGTCTTCGACATCACCTTCGACTGCGAGGACGGCGCCGCAGTAGGCCAGGAGCGCGAGCACGCCGAGTTGTGCGCGCAACTGGTCAACAGCACGCTGAACGCGCACAACCGCGTCGGCGTGCGCATCCATGATCCCGCCCACCCCAGCTGGCGCCAGGATGTCGATGTGCTGGTGCGCGCCGCCGGCGCTCGGCTGGCCTACGTGGTCGTGCCCAAGGTGACGGACGTGGTCGAGGTCGCGCGCGTGACCGACCATGTCAACCAGGTGGCGCGCAACGCCGGCATCGCCCGCCATATCCCGATCCATGTGCTGATCGAGACACACGCCGCGCTCGAGCAGGCGTTCGATATCGCCGCGCTGGTGCAGGTGGAATGCCTGAGCTTCGGCCTGATGGACTTCGTGTCGGCGCACCACGGCGCGATTCCCGGCGACGCCATGCGCTCGCCGCAGCAGTTCGAGCATCCGCTGATCCGCCGCGCCATGCTGGAGATCTCCGCCGCCTGCCATCGCCACGGCAAGGTGCCGTCGCACAACGTCAGCACCGATGTGCAGACGCCGCAGCGGGCCGGTGACGATGCACTGCGCGCGCGCGCCGAGTTCGGCTATCTGCGCAAGTGGAGCATCCATCCGGGCCAGATCGCGCCAATCGTCACCGCCTTCCGGCCGGGTGCGGAAGAAATCGGCGCCGCCAGCCAGATCTTGCTGGCGGCCCACGAGAACAACTGGGCGCCGATCCGCCATGACGGCCAGTTGCACGACCGCGCCAGCTACCGCTATTACTGGTCGCTGCTGCAGCGCGCCCAGGCCACCGGCACGCCGCTGCCGGACAACGTGGAAGCGCTGTTCTTCGCCTGACACCGCCACAACAACAAGCCACGGACGCGACCGAAGGAGACCCGGATGTCCGCTTCGAAGACCGCAGCACGGGCCGCCACGACAGCGCCCGCGGCACCGAAAGTCAAAAAATCCGTCGCCCTGTCCGGCGTCACCGCGGGAAACACCGCGCTGTGCACGGTCGGCCGCACCGGCAATGACCTGCACTACCGCGGCTATGACATCCTCGATGTCGCCGACGCCTGCGAATTCGAAGAAATCGCCCACCTGCTGGTGCATGGCAAGCTGCCCAACAAGGCTGAACTGGCCGCCTACAAGGCCAGGCTGAAGGCCCTGCGCGCCCTGCCCGCCAACGTCAAGCTGGCACTGGAATGGGTCCCGGCCAGCGCCCACCCGATGGACGTGATGCGCACCGGCGTGTCGGTGCTGGGCACCGTGCTGCCGGAGAAGGAAAACCACAACACCCCGGGCGCGCGCGACATCGCCGACCGCCTGATGGCCAGCCTGGGCTCGATGCTGCTGTACTGGTACCACTACAGCCACAACGGCAAGCGCATCGAGGTCGAGACCGACGACGATTCGATCGGCGCCCACTTCCTGCACCTGCTGCACGGCGAGAAGCCGTCGGCGCTGTGGGAGCGTGCCATGCACACCTCGATGATCCTGTACGCGGAGCACGAGTTCAACGCCAGCACCTTCACCGGCCGCGTGATCGCCGGCACGGGCTCGGACATGTACTCGGCCATCTGCGGCGCGATCGGCGCGCTGCGCGGCCCCAAGCACGGCGGCGCCAACGAAGTGGCCTTCGAGATCCAGAAGCGCTACGACAGCCCGGATGAGGCGCAGGCCGACATCACCCGCCGCGTCGAGAACAAGGAAGTGGTGATCGGCTTCGGTCACCCGGTGTACACCATTGCCGATCCGCGCAACCAGGTGATCAAGGAAACCGCGCGCAAGCTGTCGAAGGACGCCGGCTCGATGAAGATGTTCGACATCGCCGAGCGCCTGGAGACGGTGATGTGGGACATCAAGAAGATGTTCCCGAACCTGGACTGGTTCAGCGCGGTGAGCTACCACATGATGGGCGTGCCGACGGCGATGTTCACGCCGCTGTTCGTGATCGCGCGTACGTCCGGCTGGGCCGCGCACATCATCGAGCAACGCATCGACAACAAGATCATCCGCCCCAGCGCCAACTACGTGGGCCCCGAAAACCTCAAATTCGCGCCGATCGGCAAGCGTAAGTGAACCCGGACTAACCGGACACCCCGATTATGTAACCAAAGGCCAGCGCACTTCGCGGGCTCAGGCAAATCGTAGAGAATAGCGGCGGACTTTCATCCCAGGCGCCGCGCAATGTGACGGCGGCGAACGACAAACAGACCAGATTTCAGAATCCGAAAGGCACTCACAAAATGAAACATCTCGTACTTGCCGCCTGCATCGGCGCGTTCAGCCTGACCACCGCCACCGCCGTGATGGCGCAAGAGCCGGCCAAGAAGACCACGACCACCAAGAAGAAGTCCTCGACCAAGAAGAAGGCGGCAGCGGGCACCGCCGCCGCTGCCGGCGCCGCCGCAGCCGTCACCCCGACCGGTGAAAAGTGGCAGTGCGAGCTGGGCAACAGCATCTATATCTCGGGCGACATGCTGCGCGACGAAATCCTGACCGTGCACTGGCAAGGCCGCGACTACAAGCTGCCGCGCCAGGCTACCGTGACCGGCGCCGACCGCTACTACGACGCCCGCACCGGCCTGGACCTGGTGGTGATCCCGAGCAAGGCCATGCTGTTCAACAAGAACCTGGGCCAGCGCCTGGCCGACGACTGCCAGAGCGGCGCCATGCAAGCCGGCGCCGCGGCCCCGACCCAGGCTGGCGGCCTGCGCGCCCCGGTCGGCGCGCCGTTGCTGGCCACGCCCCCGGGCGGCCCGACGGTCCAGCCGCAGCAGGCGCAGCAGGCGCAGCAGCCTGACGCGACCCAGCAGTCCGCGGCACCGAAGCAGTAAATCCCCGCAGGGTGCCGGCGGCCGCCTGAATTCCGGCCGCCGGCACCCTTTTGCCTTGCAGGCGGGGCAATCCCGCCAGGGGGCGCTGTCGCGCCGCGGGAAGGCATGGCCGGGGTCCGGCCGATCGAGACCGGGTGGCGGCAAAGCCCCGCGGCGGTTAGAGTATGCAGTTGCAGTGCGCTGCCGACCTCGGACCGCGGTCACATGCCGCGGCAGCGCACCGGGGGTCTGAATCCAGTTTCAGAGGTCCGAGCCAAATGCCATCGCATCATCCTTCGATCGGAGTACGGCAATGCCCCATAACCTCAAGAACACGCTAAAAGAATTCAAGATCGGCGCTTCCGGCAAGGGCCAGTTCTATTCCCTGCCGCAACTGGCGCAAGAACTGGACCTGGACATCGGGCGCCTGCCGGTATCGATCCGCGTCGTGCTGGAAGCCGTGCTGCGCAACTGCGACGGCAAGAAAGTTACCGAAGATCACGTCAGGCAGCTCGCTGGCTGGAAGCCGAATGCCAAGCGTGTCGACGAGATCCCGTTCGTCGTGGCCCGCGTGGTGCTGCAGGACTTCACCGGCGTGCCGCTGCTGGCCGACCTTGCCGCGATGCGCAATGTGGCCGAGAAGATGGGCCAGGATCCCAAGAAGATCGAGCCGCTGGTGCCGGTCGACCTGGTGGTCGACCACTCGGTGCAGGTCGACCATTTCCGCGAAAAGAAGGCGCTGGACCTGAACATGCAGCTGGAATTCCAGCGCAACAACGAGCGCTACCAGTTCATGAAGTGGGGCATGCAAGCGTTCGACACCTTTGGCGTGGTGCAGCCGGGCTTCGGCATCGTGCACCAGGTCAACCTAGAGTACCTGGCGCGCGGCGTGCACAAGAAGGATGGGGTCTACTACCCTGACACGCTGGTCGGCACCGACTCGCACACCACCATGATCAACGGTATTGGCGTGGTCGGCTGGGGCGTCGGCGGCATCGAGGCCGAGGCCGGCATGCTGGGCCAGCCGGTGTACTTCCTGACGCCGGACGTGGTCGGCGTGGAGCTGACCGGCCGCCTGCGCGAAGGCGTCACGGCCACCGACCTGGTGCTGACCATCACCGAAATGCTGCGCAAGGAGAAGGTGGTCGGCAAGTTCGTCGAGTTCTTCGGCGAAGGCACGGCCAGCCTGTCGGTGCCGGATCGCGCCACCATCGGCAACATGGCACCGGAATACGGTGCCACCATGGGCTTCTTCCCGGTCGACGAGAAAACCATCGATTACTTCCGCGGCACCGGCCGCACCGACGAGGAAATCGACGCCTTTGAAGGCTACTTCCGCGCCCAGCAGATGTTCGGCATTCCCCAGGCCGGCGACATTGACTTCAGCAAGACGCTGAAGCTGGACCTGTCCACCGTGGCGCCGTCGCTGGCGGGGCCGAAGCGCCCGCAGGACCGCATCGAGATCGGCAACGTCAAGAGCACCTTCGCATCGCTGTTCAGCAAGCCGGTGGCCGAGAACGGCTTCAACAAGGATCCGGCCGAGCTGAACCAGCCTTACCGCACCAGCAACGGCATTGAAGTGAAGAACGGCGACGTGCTGATCGCCGCGATCACCTCGTGCACCAACACCTCCAACCCGAGCGTGCTGCTGGCGGCCGGCCTGCTGGCCAGGAAGGCGGTGGAAGCCGGGCTGGAAGTGGCGCCGCACATCAAGACCTCGCTGGCGCCGGGCAGCCGCGTGGTCACCGAATACCTGAAGGCCGCAGGCCTGCTTCCGTACCTGGAAAAGCTGGGCTTCGGCGTAACCGCCTACGGCTGCACCACGTGCATCGGCAATGCCGGCGACCTGACGCCCGAGCTGAACGAGGCGATCGTCCAGAACGACCTGGTGGCGGCCGCGGTGCTGTCCGGCAACCGCAACTTCGAGGCGCGCATCCACCCGAACATCCGCGCCAACTTCCTGGCTTCGCCGCCGCTGGTGGTGGCTTACGCCATCGCCGGCAATGTCACGTGCGACCTGATGACCGAGCCTGTCGGCAAGGGCAAGGGCGGCCGCGACATCTGGCTGGGCGACATCTGGCCGACCTCGGAGGAAATCCATGCGCTGATGAAGTTCGCGATGGACGCCAAGACCTTCAAGGGCAACTACGAACAGGTCAAGAAGCCAAGCAAGCTGTGGGGCGCGATCCAGGGCACCAAGGGCCAGGTCTACGACTGGCCCAGGTCGACCTACATCGCCGAGCCGCCCTTCTTCCAGGATTTCAGCATGGAGCCGTCGGGTGCCTCGGCCAGCGTGCGCGGCGCGCGCGCGCTGGGCATTTTCGGCGATTCGGTGACCACCGACCATATCTCGCCAGCCGGCTCGATCAAGGACACCTCCCCCGCGGGCAAGTACCTGCAGGAGCATGGCGTGCTCAAGGCCGACTTCAACAGCTACGGCTCGCGCCGCGGCAACCATGAGGTGATGATGCGCGGCACTTTCGCCAACGTGCGCATCAAGAACCTGATGATCCCGCCCAAGCCGGACGGCGCGCGCGTGGAAGGCGGCATCACCATCCACCAGCCTACCGGCGAGCAGATGTCGATCTACGACGCGGCCATGAAGTACATTGCCGAGGGCACGCCTACGGTGGTGTTCGGCGGCGAGGAATACGGCACCGGCTCGTCGCGCGACTGGGCCGCCAAGGGCACGCAGCTGCTGGGCGTGAAGGCCGTGGTGGCGCGCAGCTTCGAGCGCATCCACCGCTCCAACCTGGTCGGCATGGGCGTGCTGCCGCTGCAGTTCAAGGGCAGCGACAGTGCGCAGACGCTCGGCATCACCGGCAACGAGACCTTCGACATCGAAGGCCCGGGCCTGGACAACCCGGGTGACCTCAAGCCGCAGCAGGACCTGGTGCTGGTGATCAAGCGCGGGAATGGCGACGTGCAGCGCGTGCCGGTGCTGCTGCGCATCGACACGCCGATCGAGGTCGACTACTACAACCACGGCGGCATCCTGCCCTTCGTGCTGCGCCAGCTGCTGGCCGCCTGACGCCCGCGGGTTGCACAAGCAAACGCCGCCTGCCGGGTCCCGTATTGGGGACGCGCCAGACGGCGTTTGCCATGGTGCATAGTGTGGCCTCTGGATCACGCACAAGCGTGTAAGTTCCACGCAAGGCAGTGCTGCCACACTGAGTCCCAAAGAACAGCGGTCGCAATGACCCGGAAGCGGAACCAACCCGCTTCAGACAGACACTGGAGACAACATGGCAAAGATCATCATCGCTTTCATCGTCGTTGCCGGCGCGGCGCTCTATCTTCTGACCAAGGGTGGCAGCGATGTGTCGATTTCCGGCGAGCAGCACGGTGTCGAAACCCACGCACCGGCCGCTCCGGCAGCCAGCGAACAGAAATAAAATCGATTCTTCTACCTTGCCAAGGGCAATAGCACGCCGCAATCGTGCGGCCGCTTGTCAACGCAACGAGTAGAATACCGTTTTACGCATAAACGGACGGTTTCTTTCTATGGCAGGTTTTCGCCCCAAGGCTTCCCCACGTCTTTCGCCCGACGCCGAGCGGTTGGTGGCCGATGCGCTCGCCCTCGACGCATCGGGCAGCCGCATGGAGGATGGCTACTGGGAACGGCGACTCTCGCAGCGCCTGGGCCGCCTGTTGAAGAACGGTAGCCAGACCGCGCTGGACGCGGCGCTGGAACATCTGTTCAAGCACAACGCCGACGCCTCCGACGTGCTGGCCGAGCAGGCCGAGACGCTGGCCGAATCGGCCACCATCGAGGTCGATGGCCAGCGCTACGACGCGCTGCTGATCGCTGCGCCGATCCTGGCGCACACGCGTTACGCCATCCCTTCGGGCACACTCAAGCCGGAACTGGCGCAGACGCTGGCCGTGCACTTGCAGGCACATGTGCTGGCTTCCGGCACCAAGGTGGCGCTGTCGCCGTACTTGTACAGCATCGACCAGCTGCCGCGCACGCACAGCGACACCTTTGCGCTGACGCACAAGCTGGCCGCGGCCGCGCTGGCCGGATCGGTGCCCAAGGTCGACCTGCGCGACCTGCCCGAAACCGCGCCGATCCTGGCCGACCCGCGCTACCTGCTGGCCGTGGTGGTGGCCCCGCACGAGCAGGCGCTGTTCCGCTGGCAGGAAGACGCCAAGGAGCACCATGCCGAGCGCTCAACGTGCCTGGAGCAATGGCGCAGCCAGGTCCAGCCGTCGGTGGCGCTGCTGCTGCCGGGCTGCGAGTTCGAGCTGCTGCTGCCCGACGCCTTCTTCCTGTCGTGCCGCGAATCCGACAAGAGCATCCGCCCGCTGACCGTGCGCGCCGCCGTCAACTACCTGGCCGGCACGCTGGATATCTCCGCGGGCCAGCTGGCCGCGGTGGTGGCCGCGTTCGGCGAGGAGGTGGTTGAGGAATACCGCGTCGGCTTCACCATGCGCGGCGAAAAGGATGTGATCTACGGGATCGTCTGGCCGGTGTATGGCCGCGAAGCCGGCGAAGTCGATGCCGACGAGAAGGGCAATCCGCTCGAGCAGATCTGCGAAGAACTGCGCAATGCCGGCGTGGAAGATATCTTCCGCCACGCGGCGCTGTTCGATCCGGAATACTGCGAGGATTGCGGTACGCCGCTGTATGCCGACCGCAATGGCGAGATCGTGCATGCGGAGTTGCCGGAAGACGCGCCGACGCAGCAGCCGCTGTTCCACTGAGTTCCTGCAGGCCAAGCGAGCAAACGGCCCACATCGTGGGCCGTTTTTGTTTGCTGGCTGTCTTCAGGCGCCGCGTTGGCTGACGCAGCGCCAGAGTCCATGCCCCGAAGCCGCGTACTTGCGCTCGAACGGCGTCATCGCCTGCGCCGGCTGCCAGGGCTCGATCACTTGCGCCGGGCGCCCGACCAGCGCCAGCGCCTGTGCGAACTCGTCGATATAGACCTTCCAGTTACTGCGGCATTCAAGGTAATCGCCGCACGCCGCCAGCGCCGGGAACACCGCATGGCCCTGCCAGCGCCGCCCCAGGTGGCCGATCTTCGGCCACGGGTTCGGGTACAGCACGTAGTGGCGCGCCAACGGTACCGCGTCGGCCTGGAGCATGCGCCAGACATCGACCAGGTCGGCCCGCGCCCAGCAGAAATTGGCCGGCATCGGTGCCTCGCCCCACCAGTCCTTGCCAGCGGCCAGGCGCTTTTCGGACTGGTCGACGCCGATCACGTAGTGGTCCGGGAACGACGTCGCCAGGCGCAGCGTGCTTTCGCCCACGCCGCAGCCGGCATCCAGGATCAGCGGCGCGCCGCCGGCCTGCCGCCAGTTGTCGAGCGCTGCGCTCAGTGCGCGGCGGCTGGCTTCACCAATGGGCTTGCGGAACGGCTCGGCAAGGTGGCGCGAGACACGCGCGGCCAGGTGTTCGTGGACATCGGACTGCGCCGAGACAATGGTGCGGGAATTGGCAAACATGGCCTCCATTCTACCGGCGCCGCACCCCGCAGCTTTGCATCGGACGCTGCAACCATGCCACTTTAGCGGCACAATGCGGGACAAACCGCCTGAGAACCTGTCCGCGCGCCGGACCCGTACGAGGAGCCAGTCCCATGCCATCGACAACCGCCACGTCCCGCCAGCCCGCCCGCCGTGCCCTGTTCCACGCCGCCGCCGCGCTGATGCTGGGCAGTGCCGCCTTAGCGCTGATGCCCGCCGGCGCCGCCCACGCCGAAGACCTGCGCATCGGACTGGCCGCCGACGTCACCTCGATGGACCCGCACTGGAACAACTCCGGCCCCAACAACGCGATCGCGCTGCATGTCTTCGAATCGCTGGTGTTCATGGACAAGAACGCCCGCTATATCCCCGGCCTGGCGCTGTCGTGGAAGCCGGTCAATGCCATTACCTGGGAAATCAAGCTGCGCCCCAACGTGAAGTGGCACGACGGCTCGCCCTTCACCGGCGAAGACGTCAAGGCCTCGCTGGAGCGCCCGGACAAGCTGACCAACAGCCCCGGCTCGTTCACCAGCTACACCAAGCCGATCGCCCGCATCGACACGCCCGATCCGCTGACGGTACGCCTGACCATGAGCGTGCCCAATTACGCCAACCTGGCCAACGACCTGAACAGCGTGCCGATCATGCCGAAGAAGGTCGCCGCCACGCTGACGCAGGCCGATTTCGACTCGGGCAAGGCCATGATCGGCACCGGGCCGTTCAGGTTCGTGCGCTTCGCGCGCGGCCAGGAAATCGTGATGGAGCGCAATCCCAACTACTGGGGACCCAAGCCGGAGTGGGACCGTGCCGTGTTCCGCATCATCACCGACAACGGCGCGCGCAGCGCGGCGCTGCTGGCAGGCGACGTCGACGTGATCGAGAGCGTGCCGTCGGCCGACGTGGCCAAGCTCAAACAGAACCCGAAGTTCAAGGTCGAGCAGCAGGTGTCGTGGCGCACCATCTTCTGGCAAATGGACCAGTCGCGTGACAATCCGCCCTTCGTCACCGACAAGGCCGGCAAGCCGCTGGGCAAGAACCCGTTCAAGGATGCGCGCGTGCGTGCCGCGATCAGCAAGTCGCTGAACCGCGACGCCATCGTCAACCGCATCATGGAGGGGCTGGCGGTGCCGGCGTCGTCGATCGTGTCGCCGCAGATCTTCGGGCATCCGGGCACCAAGCCCGAAGCCTATGACCCGGAAGGCGCCAAGAAGCTGCTGGCCGCCGCGGGCTACCCGGACGGCTTCGGGCTGACGCTGCACGCCACCAACAACCGCTACCTGAACGACGCCGCGGTGGCGCAGGCCACCGCCAGCATGCTGACTCGCATCGGCATCCAGACCAAGGTCGAGACCATGCCGGTGGCGGCCTACTTCACGCGCGCGCGGCAGGGTGACTTTGCCTTCCAGATGCTGGGATGGGGATCGGCGGCGGCAGATGTGGCGCTGCGCTCGATCACGGGCACGCCCAATCCCAAGACGGGGTACGGCACCTGGAACTGGGGCAAGTACAGCAACCCGCAGCTGGACCAGCTGATCGAGAAATCGCTGACCACCGTTTCCAGCGAGAAAGCGCGGGAGGAAAACGCGCGCACGGCGGCGAAGTTTGCGCTGGCCGACCACGCGATCGTTCCCTCGCACAGCCAGCTGGCGATGTGGGCGATGAAGAAGGGACTGAAGTATGAGGCGCGGACGGACGAATGGTCGTTAGCGCAGTTTTTCCACAAGGAATAGCGCTGCCGGCACGAGTACGCCTGCAGTACGCGCCTCCCTCCCTCCCTCCCGCCGCGGGAGAGAGGCGCCAACTTAGATTAGATCTTCAACCGCTCTTCCTGCCGCGCGTTGGCCGCGCGCAGCTTCTGCACCCAGTCCCGCGCCGGCAGCCCCGTGGTGTTCTCGACCACGTCGGCGCGCGCTTCCAGCACTTCCCACGCCACATCGATCTCCGGGCCATTGAACGCCATCGCAATGATGTTGCCGTCATGCACCTCCGGGAACACCAGCACGCGGTTATCGAAGGCTTCGCAAATGCGCTCGATATTCTTCGGGAAGCTGTCGTGGTCGCCGAACAGGTTGATGGTCATCACGCCCGGTGCCTTCAGCGTGCGGCGGCAGGCGCGGTAGAACGCGGTGGTGTCGAGCACCGGGCCGCGCGCGGTGGCGTCGTACAGGTCCACCTGCAGCACGTCGATGGCGTCGGCGTGGGTGCCGTCCATGACGTAGTCCCACGCGTCCTGCTCGCGCACGGTCAGGCGCGCGTCGTCCTGGCGCAGGCCGAACATGCTGCGCCCGGCGACGATCACCGCCGGGTTCAGCTCGACCGCGGTCACGCGCGCGCGGCTGAACTGGCGGTGGCAGAACTTGGTCAGCGCCGCAGCCCCGAGGCCGAGCTGCACCACGTGGAACTCATCCACCGAAGGCGACAGGAACAGCAGCCACGCCATCATCTGCTGCGCATATTCCAGCTCGATCGCATCCGGCTTGCGCAGGCGCATCGCGCCCTGCACCCACTCCGTGCCGAAATGCAGGTAGCGCACGCCGTCCAGCTCCGAGAAGGTCACCGGCGCGAAGCGCGGCGTCATGCGCTTTTCTTCGCGAGCCGCGCGAGAGCCTGGCGCCTGGCCGCGGTTGCGGTTGCCACGTGCCGGACGGCGCGAGGCCACGGCTTCAATCGATTTGCGTTTCAGTAGGGTCATATTGTCGAGAAATACACGGCGGCCATACAAGGCCGCAATACTCGGCCACGGGCGTGCGCCTTACTTGCCCAGCGCCGCCTGCGCGCGCTGCAGCCATTCGCGGTTGTGTTCGCGGGCATGGCGCGGCCAGTGGCGGGCGTCGTGGACGATTTCGGCATAGAGCTCGCGCGCGCGTTCGCGATCGGCGGCTTCGGGCTGCGTTGCCAGCCAGTCGGCGTACAGGCAGCGCGGCGCGACATCGCTGGCACTGGTCAGTGCCTGCTCGAACGCGGCGCGCGTGCCGGGCGCGCCGGTGGCAGCCAGCGCGCGAGCATACAGCAAGGCGGGGCCGGGCTGCTGGCGCGCATGCGGGCTGGCGGCAAACAGCTTTTCCAGCGTCGCCAGTGCGGCGGCCGCGTCGCCGGTGGCGAACTGCGCCTGGGCCAGCCCCTGCAGCAGCGCCGGATCGGACGCGAACGGGCCGTTGGCCGCGGCCTGGTAGTGCTGCAGCGCCTCGGCCGGCTCGCCGGCTTCGAGCAGAGCGGCGCCCAGGCGCATGCGGTGCGCCACGGTCGGGGCACGGTCGAAGTCGGTGCGGGCCTCGCGCACCGCGCGGTTGGGGTCCACCAGCTGCGAGATGGCGCGCGTGGCCGCGCGCGCGCCGCGCGACTGGCGCAGCTCGGGCAGGAAGATGGCGAAGAAGTAGACCAGGCTGCCCAGCCCCGGGAACAGGAACAGGATCAGCAGCCAGTACATGTTCTGGTGCGTGCGCACCGCATGCACGGCGAAGAACAACGCAACGATGATATGGATGCTGATACCGAAGATACGCATGGACAAGTCACCCTATGGGGATGGGGTCATCAGTGGAGCAAGGGTCGGCGCCGCAGCGCTGGACGCCGGCATTTTGACAGAAAGGCGGCGGCGCGATTCCCCTGCATTCAGCCCGGAATGCCGGCGCCGGCCGGCTGCAGCCCCGCCACCGCCTGCGGCGTAAGCACCGCTTCACCGTTCACCGCGCGCGCCACCAGCGCATCGGCGGCGTCGATGGCGATGTGCTGCTCGGCATACCAGTCTTCGTCGTAATAGGTATTGCCATAGCGATCGCCGCTGTCGCACAGCAGCGCGACGATGGCACCGGCCTGCCCTGCCGCCCGCATCTGCTGCGCCAGGTACAGCACGCCGACGAAGTTGGTGCCGGTCGAGCCGCCGACGCGGCGGCCGAAGCGCCTGGCCAGGTAGCGCATGGCGGCGAACGACAGCGCATCGGGCACCTTCAGCATGGCGTCGATGCAGCTGGGGATGAACGAGCGCTCCACGCGCGGCCGGCCGATGCCCTCGATGCGCGAGCCGGTTGGCAGCGACAGGTCCGGCTCCGGCTTGCCGGCCAGGCAGCTGCGGAAATAGTCGAAGAACACCGAGTTTTCCGGATCCGCGCACAGCACGCGCGTCTTGTGGCGGCGATAGGCAACGTAGCGGCCGAGCGTGGCGATGGTGCCGCCGGTGCCGCCGCTGGACACCAGCCAGGCCGGTACCGGGTGCTCCTCCTCCGCCATCTGCTTGAAGATGGACTCGGCGATATTGTTGTTGGCGCGCCAGTCGGTGGCGCGCTCGGCGTAGGTGAACTGGTCCATGAAATGGCCGCCGGTTTCCTGCGCGATGCGGTGCGACGCGGCATAGATTTCCGACGGGCTGTCGACAAGCTGGCAGCGCCCGCCATAGAACTCGATCGCCTCGACCTTGGCGCGCGACGTGCCGGCCGGGATCACCGCCACGAACGGCAGCCCCAGCAGCCTGGCGAAATACGCTTCGGAAATCGCGGTCGACCCGCTGGAAGCCTCCACCACGGTGCTGCCTTCATGCAGCCAGCCATTGCACAGCGCATACAGGAACAGCGAGCGCGCCAGCCGGTGCTTCAGGCTGCCGGTCGGGTGGCTGGATTCGTCCTTGAAGTAGACACGAATGTCCGGGTAGCCCGGCAAATCCAGCGGGATCAGGTGGGTGTCCGCGGAGCGGTTGAAATCCGCCTCGATCTTGCGGATGGCTTCATGGGTCCAGTCGGAAAGTGGCATGGCGGCATGCGGGCACGGTGGCCGGGCATTGGAACAGGTCGTCAGCATGCCAGAAGCGTCCACTGCCGGCAAAAATATGGCCCCCCGCCAGCCCGCAAGCCGGCGGCTGACGGCAAGGCCGCAAGCCTACCGGTAGACCAGCACCGGGATCTTGCTGTGCGTCAGCACCTTCAGGGTCTCGCTGCCGATCAGCAGCCCCTGGACCCCGCGTCGCCCGTGCGAGGCCATCACGATCAGGTCGCAGTCCTTTTCCTCGGCGGCCTTGATGATGGCTTCGTAGGGATGGTCATTGACGGCGTACGTGGTATCGCACTTCACGCCTGCGGCGCCGGCCTCGTCGGCCAGGCCGCGCAGGTAGCGGGTGGCATCTTCCCACGCCTGCTTCACGTAGGTCTCGCGGGTGTCCTCCAGCATTTCGACGTTGTAGGTCAGCACATGGTAGTTCGGACAGACGCGCACCGCGGTGATCTGCGCCCCTGTTTCCCGCGCCAGCACGATCGCCTTGCGGAATGCGGATTCAGACAGGTCGGAGCCATCGACCGCCAGCAGGAGATGCTTGAACATGATTGCCTCCTTGCTCGCCAATTACGCTCACTTTCGATGCATCATCGCCTCGCGGCCGAAAGTGTGAGCCGCAAGGCGCACCACAAGGAGCGACCGATACCCCCGGTTTCGAATGATTCGTCACTCGATTGCAGTATAGGGTCGCCATGGCCCACGGCAATACGGGATGCATCACACGTGCGGTGTACCAAAAAATCAGGGCGAGCCCGACTACGCCACCAGGGCGCGCCACAGCGCGAGCTTCTGCTCGAAATTGCGCGCGGCGTGCGCGGGACTGGACGAAGGCAGCACCACCGTCTGATAGCCCTGCGCGGCAAACTGCGGCGCGAAACGGCCGGATGTGCCCCCGTTGAAGCCGACGCGCTCGAGCGTGGGTGCCAGCTGGCGCAGCCGCGTGAAATCATTGGCCTGCGGATAGCGGATATTGCTGTCCAGGCTGCCTTCGCGCATGCACGCGCCAAGCACGTCCCAGACGCCGATGCGATGCGCCAGCAGCCGCACCAGCCGTTCGGCATACGGCAGCGCCGGCATCGGTTCGCCGGTGAGCGCGGCCATCAGCGGCCAGAACTGGTTGCGGGGATGAGCGTAGTACTGGCGCGCGGCCAGCGAGGCCGCGCCGGGGAAGCTGCCCAGCACCAGCACGCGGGTGTGGGTGTCGATGACGGGCGGCAGGCCCTGGTGGAGATCGGTTTGAGGGGGGACGGTGTCGGGCATGGCAAAAGGCTCGGGCTGCTGGTCGACCACGACCGGCAATGCGAACAGCCGCGAGTGTTGTCGCCCCTCTCCCGCGCGCGGGAGAGGGGAGCAAACCGATCGCGTACCGTCAGGCCAGCAGCTTGTTCACGCGCTGCACGTAGGCCGCCGGATCTTCCAGCATGCCGCCCTCGGCCAGCAGCGCCTGGTCGAACAGCACCTGCAGGCGGTCGCTGAACGCATCCCCTTCCGGCAGGTCGCGCAGCTTCTTCACCAGCGCGTGCTCGGGGTTCAGCTCCAGGATCGGCTGGGCGTCGGGCGCCTTCTGGCCGGCCTGCTTCAGCAGGCGCTGCAGGTAGCCGCTCATGTCGCCCTCGTCCGACACCAGGCACGATGCCGACTCGGTCAGGCGCAGCGTCACGCGAACGTCCTTGGCCTTGCCGGCCAGCACGGTCTTGGCGCGCTCGACCACGTCCTTCCAGTCGGCCTCGGCCTTCTCCTGCTCGGCCTTCTCGGCTTCATCCGCCAGCTTGCCCAGGTCGAGATCGCCGCGCGCCACCGACACCAGTTCCTTGCCGTCGAACTCGCGCAGGAACGACAGCATCCACTCGTCGACGCGGTCGGTCAGCAGCAGCACTTCAATGCCCTTCTTGCGGAACACTTCCAGGTGCGGGCTGTTCTTGCCTGCGGACCAGGTATCGGCCGTGACGTAGTAGATCTTGTCCTGGCCTTCCTTCATGCGGCCGACATAGGCGGCCAGCGACACGTTCTGCTCGGCGGTTGCGTTGTGCGTCGAGGCAAAGCGCAGCAGCTTGGCCACGCGCTCCTGGTTGGCCTGGTCCTCGCCGGCGCCTTCCTTCAGCGCCTGGCCGAACTGCTGCCAGAAGGTGTCGTACTTGGCGCGTTCGGCTTCGTCTTCACTGTCCGCCAGCGATTCGAGCATCGACAGCACGCGCTTGGTGCAACCCTCGCGGATCGCCTTGACGTCGCGGCTTTCCTGGAGCAGTTCTCGCGACACGTTCAGCGGCAGGTCGGAGGAATCGACCACGCCCTTGACCCAGCGCAGGTAGCCCGGCAGCAGCTGCTCGGCGTCGTCCATGATGAAAACGCGCTTGACGTACAGCTTCAGGCCGGCCTTGTGGTTGCGGTCCCACAGGTCGAAGGGCGCGCGTGCCGGGATGTACAGCAGCTGGGTGTATTCGCTGCGGCCTTCCACGCGGTTGTGGGTCCAGGCCAGCGGCGTCTCGTTGTCATGCGCGATGTGCTGGAAGAACGCGGTGTACTGCTCGTCGGTGATGTCGGACTTGTTGCGGGTCCACAGCGCGCTGGCCTGGTTGACGCTTTCCCACTCGTCGGTGCGCTTGTAGCTGCTGGCCTCGGCATCCCACACTTCCTTGGGCATGCGGATCGGCAGCGAGATGTGGTCCGAGTATTTCTGAATGATGCTCTTCAGGCGCCAGGCCGAGAGGAAATCGTCCTCGCCCTCGCGCAGGTGCAGCGTGATGGTGGTGCCGCGCTCGGCGCGCGAGATCGCGTCGACGCTGAACTCGCCGTCGCCGGTGCTTTCCCAGCGCACGGCTTCCTCGGCGCCCACGCCGGCGCGGCGGGTTTCCACCGTGACCTTGTCGGCGACGATAAAGGCGGAGTAGAAGCCCACGCCGAACTGGCCGATCAGCGCGGCGTCCTTCTGCTGGTCGCCGGACAGCTGCTGGAAGAATTCCCTGGTGCCCGAACGGGCGATGGTGCCGAGGTTGCGGATCACCTCGTCGCGGCTCATGCCGATGCCGTTGTCGGTGATCTTCAGCGTGCGTGCCTGGGCATCGGCCTCGATGCGGATGGCCAGGTCGGCGTCGTTCTCCAGCAGGGACGGGTTCGCGATCGCCTCGAAGCGCAGCTTGTCAGTGGCGTCCGAAGCATTCGAGACCAGCTCGCGCAGGAAGATTTCCTTGTTGCTGTACAGCGAGTGGATCATCAGGTGCAGCAGTTGCTTCACTTCCGCCTGGAAGCTCATCGTCTCGTGCGGTGCGGTCATGGTTCTCCTCTTGAATCTCGAAAACAGGCGAATCTGGGATGGTCGGGTGGCCGTCGGGGGCCGGTGCCGCCAGAAATAGGGCCGCCCGGGCCATTTTTCAAGGCCCGGGGAATGTAACGCGTGCACAGCAACGAGGGCTCAGAGCCGTTCCAGCTGGCGCGCGAGGAAGCGCAGCATGTCCGGGTCGCCACTGCTGGCGACGTTGAAGCGCATCCATCCCGACGGCATCTGCGACGGCGAGAACAGGCTGCCCGGGGCAAACAGGTAGCCCTCTTCGTGCCCGGCGGTGGCGATCGCGTTGGTATCGCGGCCGGTATCGGCCCACAGGTACATGCCGGCGTGCTGGCCCGGGAACAGGCGCAGGCCCAGCCGCTCCAGCTCGCGCCGGGTCTCGTCGCGGGCGCGGTCCAGCCGGGTGCGCACGCGCTCGACATGCTTGCGGTAGTGTCCCTCGGTCAGCACCTTGTACAGCACCCGCTCGTTGATCTCGGGCGAGGCCAGGCCCGCCAGCAGCTTGCTGTCGGTCAGCGCCGACGCCATTTCCGGCGGCGCGGCAATAAAGCCCACGCGCAGGTTGGCCGCCAGCGTCTTGGAAAAGCTGCCCAGGTAGATCACCCGGCGCAACTGGTCCAGGCTGGCCAGCCGCGTGGCGGCGTGGCCGGGCGGACACAGGTCGCAGTAGATATCGTCCTCGACGATCAGGAAGTCATACTGCTCGGCCAGCTTCAGCAGCTGGAACGCCTTGGCGGCGGACAGGGAGGTGCCGGTCGGGTTGTGCAGCACCGAGTTGATCACGAACAGCTTCGGCCGCCGTGCCTGCACGATGCGCTCCAGCGCCTCCAGGTCCGGGCCCTCGGCGGTGTAAGGCACGCCGATCACCTGCGCGCCCTGCGCAGCAAAGCGGGCGAACATCACGAACCACGCCGGGTCGCCGACCAACACGGCGTCGCCGGGCTGCAGATAGAGCCGGGCGATCAGATCGAGCGCCTGGGTAATGCCGGAGGTCAGCACGATCTGCTCGGCGCCGGCGCGGATCTCGAGCTCCTCCAGCCGGGTGCGCAGCTGCTGGCGCAGCGGCAGGAAGCCCTGCGGCGTGCCGCTGGCCAGGAAATGGTTGCCGGGCTGGCGTCCCAGCCCGCGCAGCGCGCTGGCGATCAGTTCGCCATCGAGCCATTCGTTGGGCAGGAAGCCGAGCCCCGGCGCCTTGTGCGCCTCGGCGGTATGGAACATGCTGCGCAGCAGCCAGGTGACGTCGATATTGCGCGCCTCGGCCGCGTTGGACGACACCGGCGCCGCCGGGGCGGCCGGCGTACGCTCGCGCACGTAGAAGCCCGAGCCGCGGCGGGATTCCAGGTAGCCAAGCGCCACCAGCCGCTCATAGGCCTCGACCACCGTAAAGCGCGAGATGCCTTTTTCCTGCGCCAGCTGGCGGATAGACGGCATGCGCATGCCGGCGCGGAACACGCGTTCGTCGATGCGCATGCGGGCCCATTCGGTCAGTTGCTCGACCAGTGTCATCTGCGCCGACGGGATCGGGTCGGGCAGGCGCTCGGTCGGCGGCAGCACCAGGCGCAGCGGGCGTCCGCCCGACGGGGCGGAGGTGCCGCGCGCACCGCTTCCGCTATGCTGCTGGGAGCTCGCGGCAGTGGCATCCGCGTCCCGGGTGTTGGCATCCATGTGCTGCTCCTGCAACTGTACTGAAGACGATCCGCAGAACTGTACCGGTACTGTACCGACAACCTTGTCTACCATCAAGCCACGATGAAGCTCGCCCTCGATCACCTCGTCATCGCCGCGCCGGACCTGGACGCAGGCACCGCCCATGTCGCCGACCTGCTTGGGATTGCGCCCTGCGGTGGCGGTGAGCATGCCGCCATGGGCACGCACAATCGCGTCCTCGGCATGTTCGGCGGCATCTATCTGGAAGTGATTGCGATCGATCCTGCGGCCGCCGCCCCCGCACGGCCACGCTGGTTCGGGCTGGACACCGAAGCGGTGCGGCAACGGCTGGAGAACGGTCCGTTCCTGCTGCACTGGGCCGCCCGCGTCGAGCGGCCCGCCGACCTGACGCTGTGGCAGTCGCAATACCCGGCCCGGATCGCGCCGGTGATCCCGATGACGCGCGGCGACCTGCGCTGGCGCATCACGGTGCCCGAGGACGGCGCCCTGCCCGGCTGGCAAGGCGAAGCTCATGCGGCCGGTGACGGCTTGTTCCCCAGCCTGATCCAGTGGGACGTGGCCGCCTATCCTGGCACTAGCCTGCCACGGCAGGACCTGGCGCTGCGCAAGCTGTCCGGCCGCCATCCGCGCGCCGAACTGCTGCGGCAGGGCCTCGCCTGGCTGGGCGCGGACCACCTGATCGCGATCGAACAGAGCGACGGGCAGCCGGAACTGTCCGCCGAGATCGAAACGCCGCAAGGCATCCGCACCTTGCGCTAGGCATACCAACAAGACAACAAGAATCCCCAAGGAGACACCGATGCCCGCGACCCGCAAGCGTTTCGACCACGAGAAGAAGAGCCGCACCAACCGCCGCGCGGTGGTGGCGGCGTTCGCATGACCGCCGTGACCTCCGGCCTGCTCACCGGCCTGACGGCGGCGCAGTTCCTGGCCCTGCTGACGCTGCTGACGGTCGGCCTGTTCACGCCCGGGCCCAACACCACCATTGCCGCGGTGACCGGTGCCAATTTCGGCCTGCGCGCGACGCTGCCGCATTGCGTCGGCGTGGCGTTCGGCTTTGCCAGCATCCTGGCACTGTGCGCGGTGGGCGTGGGCGCGCTGATCCTCGGCCAGCCGGCGCTGGCATCGGTGGTGCACCTGGCCGGCGTGGCCTACCTGCTGTGGCTGGCGTGGAAGATCGCGCGCAGCACGGCCCTCGCCGAAAAACAGGTGCTGCGTCCGCTGAACGTGTGGCAATCGGCGGCGCTGCAGTATGCCAACATCAAGGCGTGGATGCTGGCGCTGGCGGTGGCGGCGTCCTACACGGCAGGCGCCCCCGCGCCGCTGCCGCGCATGCTGCTGGTGTGCACCGTATTCGCACTGCTGGGCTTCGTCAGCAACGGCGTATACGGCGTGCTGGGCGCGGCGCTGCGGCAATGGCTGCGCGAGGGCGGGCGCGTGCGCTGGTTCAACCGTGCCATGGGCGCGGCACTGGCGCTGACCGCGCTGTGGATCGCCGTCGGCGCCCGGCCCGGCGTGCCTTGAATCGAACGACAAGAACACAGAGGCCAACCATGCCCGCTTCCTCGCCTACCTCCTCGCCTACCTCCTCGCCCGCTTCCGTACCTGCCGCGCCCCATTCCGCGCCCCATTCAAGCGGCATGCTGCTCGGCTTCATCGGCGTGGCCATCTTCAGCCAGACGCTGCCGTTCACGCGCATGGCGGTGGCCGAACTGGACCCGATCTTCGTCGCGCTGGCGCGCGCCGTCCTGGCCGCGCTGCTGGCGCTGGCGCTGCTGGCCATGCGCGGCGCGCTGGCCGCGGCACGCCGCCCGCGCGGCGGCCAGTGGCCGCGGCTGGCGGTCACGGCGCTGGGCGTGGTGGTCGGCTTCCCGGTGTTTTCGTCGCTGGCGATGCGCGAGGTGCCGGCCAGCCACGGCGCCATCGTGGTCGGCCTGCTGCCGCTGGCCACGGCCGTGTTCGCGGCCTGGTTCGGGCGCGAGCGGCCGTCGGTGGGGTTCTGGCTGTCGGCCGTGGCCGGCAGCGCGCTGGTGGTCGGCTTTGCCGTCTGGCAAGGCGCCGGCGGCCTGCAGCACGCCGACTGGTACCTGTTTGCCGCGGTGGTGCTGGGCGCACTGGGCTATGCCGAGGGCGGCAAGCTGTCGCGCGAACTGGGCGGACTGGAGACGATCAGCTGGGCGCTGGTGGCGTCGCTGCCGGTGCTGGTGCCGGTGACGGCCTGGCTGGTGCTGCGCGACCTGCCGGCGATCGCCGCGGCGTCGCCGCGTGCCTGGGGCGGCATGGCCTACGTTTCGGTGTTCTCGATGTTTGTCGGATTCCTTTTCTGGTACGCCGGCCTCGCAAAAGGCGGCGTGGCCCGCGTCGGGCAGATACAATTGCTGCAGCCGTTCCTGACGCTGGCGGGCGGTGCGCTGATCCTGCCCGAGCCGCTTGACGCCCCCACCATCGCCTTCGCGGTAGCGGTGATCGCCGTCGTGGCCCTTGGCCGCCGCGCCGCCGTGCGCCAGGGCGCACCCGCCCCCGCCCCGGAAACGTCCCCTGTCCTTCCAGGACGCATTCACTGACCAGGAGTCCAACGCATGTCCGTCTACGACACCCTTGCCCGCCTCGGCGTCGAACTGCCGACCGCCAACGCCCCTGCCGCCGCCTACGTGATGGCCGCGCAGACCGGCAACACCGTATTCCTGTCGGGCCATATCGCCCGCAAGGACGGCAAGGTATGGACCGGCAAGCTGGGCCAGGACATCGATACCGAGTCCGGCAAGGCCGCCGCGCGCGCCATCGCCATCGACCTGCTGGCCACGCTGCACGCGCACGTGGGCGACCTGAACCGCGTCACCCGCATCGTCAAGGTGATGAGCCTGGTCAACTCCACCCCCGAGTTCACCGAGCAGCACCTGGTCACCAATGGTGCTTCGGAGTTCCTGGCCGAAGTCTTCGGCGACAAGGGCAAGCACGCGCGCAGCGCCTTTGGCGTGGCCCAGATCCCGCTGGGCGCCTGCGTCGAGATCGAAATGATCGTCGAGGTGCAGTAATTTCCGCCGGCCGGCCCCCGGGCGACCGCGGCCGGCCTGCCTAGCCTCACAGAAACACCCTCCCCAGACCACAAGAGATACATCATGAAATGGGCCATCTCCCGCCGGGCACAGCAACTGACCAGCTCGGCCATCCGCGAAATCCTCAAGGTCACCGAGCGTCCGGAAGTCATTTCCTTCGCCGGCGGCCTGCCCTCGCCGGCATCGTTCCCGGTAGCGGCCATGGAGGCAGCGACGGCCCGCGTATTCGCCGACAACCCGCAGGCGGCACTGCAATACGCCGCGACCGAAGGCTACCTGCCGCTGCGTGAATTCGTCGCCAGGCGCCATGGCGTGGGCGTCGAGCGCGTGCTGATCGTGACCGGCTCGCAGCAGGCGCTGGACCTGATCGCCAAGGTGATGATCGACCCGGGCAGCAAGGTGATGGTGGAAACCCCCAGCTACCTCGGCGCGCTGCAGGCGTTCTCGCTGTTCGAACCTGAATTCGTCTCGATCCCGACCGACGACAAGGGCCTGGTGCCCGAGGCGTTGACGCCGGAGCTGACCGCGGGCGCGCGCTTCCTGTATGCCCTGCCCAACTTCCAGAACCCGACCGGCCGCCGCCTGCCGCTGGAGCGCCGCCAGGCGCTGGTGGCGCGCGCGCAGGAGCTGGGCGTGCTGGTGGTGGAAGACGATCCGTACGGCGCGCTCAGCTACACCGGCGACCAGCTGCCGACGCTGCTGTCGATGAACCCGGATGGCGTGATCTACATGGGCTCGTTCTCCAAGATCCTGGCCCCCGGCATGCGCCTGGGCTACGTGATCGCCCCGCCCGAGCTGCACTTCAAGCTGTGCCAGGCGAAGCAGGCATCGGACCTGCACACGCCGACCTTCACGCAGCGCGTGGCCTACGAGACCGTGCGCGACGGCCTGCTCGACCGCCATATCCCGACCATCCGCGAGCTCTACAGCAAGCAGTGCCAGACCATGCTGGATGCGCTCAAGCGCCACATGCCGGAAGGCGTGACCTGGAACACGCCCGAAGGCGGCATGTTCATCTGGATGGAGCTGCCCGAGGGCCTGGACAGCATGGCTATCCTGGAAGAGGCGGTGAAGCGCAACGTGGCCTATGTGCCGGGCGCGCCGTTCTACGCCAGCAACCCGAAGCGCAATGCGCTGCGCCTGGCGTTCGTCACGGTGCCGCCCGAGCGCATCGAGCAGGGCGTGGCGATCCTGGGCGAGCTGTTCCGCGAGTCCATCGCCGCCGCTGCCGCCAAGCAACCGCGCGCAGCCTGACGCCGCACGGGCGAGCGCATTCCAGGAGCCGACATGCTGCGTATCTGGGGCCGACTCTCCTCCATCAACGTGCAGAAGGTGGTCTGGTGCGCGCGCGAGCTGCACCTGGACCATGAGCGCGTCGATATCGGCGTGAATAAGGGCGACCTCGACACCGAGGCCTACGTCCGCCTGAACCCGAACCGCCAGATCCCGGTCATCGAGGATTTCCGCGGCACGGACGTGGGCGGCGAGCCCTTCGTGCTGTGGGAATCGAACGCGATCGTGCGCTACCTGTGCGCGCGCTACGGCGAGGGCACGCTGTGGCCCGAAGACGTGAAGGCGCGTGCGTCGGCCGACCGCTGGATGGACTGGCAGACCACGGCCTTCAGTCCCGCGATGGTAACGGCGTTCCTGAACCTGGTGCGCAAGCCCGTCGGCGAGCGCGACGAAGCCGCCATCCGGGCCTCGTGCGCGCGCACCGAGCCGCTGGCCGAATTGCTGGACAAGGCGCTGGCAGGCCGCGAGTTCATCGGCGGCGACCGCTTCACCATGGCTGACATTTCGCTGGCCTGCGCCGCGCACCGCTGGCTGGGACTGCCGGTCCGGCACCAGCCGCGGCCGAACCTCGAGCGGTGGCTGGCGGCAATGCGCGCCCGCCCCGCCGCCGGCGGGATCCTGGAACTGCCGCTGCGTTGAGCGGCGGCGGTTTTTTCCTTCCTTTGCTTCTACCTACTTCGCGGCGCGCGAGCCCGAAGTCGCCGTGAAGATCCCCAGCCCGATAAACGCCGCACCCGTCAGGTAGCGGCCGAACGCGCGCGCCCGTCCGGCGCGGCGCAGCGCCGGCATCACCGCGGCCGCCGCCAGCACGTAGCAGGCATCCGTCGTAGCCGCGATCAGCACGAAGGCCACCCCCAGCGCCAGGCTCTGCGCCAGCGCCGAGCCGGCCGGGTTCATGAACTGCGGCAGGAAGGCGGCGAAGAAGATCGCGGTCTTGGGGTTGAGCAGCGCCACGACAAAGCCGTCGCGCATCACCTGGCGCAGGCTGCGCTGCGCCACTTCGGGCGTACCGCTGTCCGCCGCCGCACCGCCGCCACGCAGCGCGCGGATGCCCAGCCAGATCAGGTAGGCCGCACCCGCGTACTTGACCACCGAGAACGCCAGCGCCGAGACCGAGAACAGCACCGCCAGCCCCAGCGACGCACCGATCGCGTTGCCCAGGTTGCCCAGCGCCACCGCGCCGATCGAGGCCAGCCCCGCCTGCCGGCCTTGCGCCAGCGTGCGCGTCACGATATAGACCACGGCCGGGCCGGGGGTGATGGCCAGCGCCAGGCTGGCCAGCACGAAGGCTGTCAGCAGCGGCCACGCGGGCAGGAATTCAGTCATTGGGCAGCCTCGTTCGGTATGGGGATGCGGGCGGCGCCCGCTTGATGGCGAACGACAGTATGCGCTGCCCGGCCGCGCTCGCGCCAGTCCCCGCCATGGCTGCCGGGCCAGTCATCCGGGCCGCGCGCAGGCAGGCAGACTTTTGCAACACGCGCCGTTTAGAGTACTCTGGCCGGTGTGCCGGGTACGTCCCACGTGCGCCGCAATGCCCTCCAGGCAAACCCTGATCCCTGAATGTGGCTCACGCCTGGCATGACGCAATGTACGGCAGCGAACACGGAACCCGTTCCTACAATCGCTGGTTCTTTCCCGCGCGCGGCGGACGCCGCGCGCCGGTGCAAAGCGCAAGCGGGGCGCCCAGGGCTCGCAGATCGTCCGGGCCCCGAGCCAACCTGAGGAGGATTTCGATCGTGTGGAGTCAAGTCTATGACCCGCTAGGCAATATGGCGCTGTCGACCATTGCCGCGGGCATTCCCGTCGCCGTGCTGCTGGCAGCACTGGCCTTCTTTCATATGCAGGCACACCTGGCCGCCGGCCTGGCGCTGGTGATCGGCATCGTGGTCGCGTCCACGGTATTCGGCATGCCGGCGGCGATGGCCGGCAAGGCGGCGGGGCTCGGCATCGTCTCCGGGCTGTTCCCGATCGGCTGGATCGTGCTGAACATCATCTTCCTGCACCGGCTCACCACGCTGAACGGGTCGTTCAAGGTGCTGCAGAACTCGATCTCCGGCATCACCGAGGACCGCCGCCTGCAGTTGCTGCTGGTGGCGTTCAGCTTCGGCGCGTTCTTCGAGGGCGCGGCCGGCTTCGGCACGCCGGTGGCCGTGACCGGCGCCATCCTGATCGGGCTCGGCTTCTCGCCGCTGGCCGCCTCGGGGCTGGCGCTGATCGCCAATACCGCGCCGGTGGCGTACGGCGCGCTGGGCGCGCCGATCATCGGCCTGGCCTCGGTAACCGGGCTGGACCTGCTCGACCTGTCGGCGATGATCGGGCGCCAGCTGCCGTTCTTCTCGTTGATCGTGCCGTTCTGGCTGATCTGGGCCTTTGCCGGCTTCCGCGGCATGCTGGCGATCTGGCCGGCGATCCTGGTGGCGGGCGTGAGCTTTGCCATCCCGCAGTACCTGGTGTCGAACTTCCACGGCCCATGGCTGGTGGACGTGATCGCGGCGCTGGTGTCGATGGGCTCGCTGACGCTGTTCCTGAAGGCCTGGCACCCGAAGGAAATCTGGACCTCGACCAAGATCCTCGGCCGTCACGACGACTCCAAGGTCGACCACCCCGAAGCGCTCGAGGCCGAGGCCCGCGCCAGCGCCGCCTCGGCCGGCATCTCGGTGGCCAAGGCCTGGATGCCGTGGGTGATCCTGACGGTGTTCGTCTTTGTCTGGGGCATTCCCGAGTTCAAGAAGCTGATGGATGGCCTGTGGGCCTGGAAATTCGCGGTTCCGGGCCTCGACAAGGCCGTCGTGAAGGTGCCCCCGGTGGTGCCGAAGGAAGTCATCGAAGGCGCCGTCTTCAACTTCAACGTGCTGTCGATGGCCGGTACCGGCATCTTTGTCTCGGCCATCGCCGGCGGCCTGCTGATGGGCTACTCGGTGCCGCGCCTGTTCAAGGAATACTGGGAAACCATCAAGCTGGTGCGCTACTCGCTGCTGACCATCTGCGCAATGTTCGGCGTCGGCTACCTGACCCGCTACTCGGGCCTCGATGCCACGCTGGGCCTGGCCTTCGCCCACACCGGCGTGTTCTACCCGCTGTTCGGCACCATGCTGGGCTGGCTGGGCGTGGCGCTGACCGGCTCGGACACGGCCTCGAACGTGCTGTTCGGCGGCCTGCAGAAGACCACCGCCGAGCAGCTGGGCCTGTCGCCGGTGCTGATGGCATCGGCCAACAGCTCGGGCGGCGTGATGGGCAAGATGATCGACGCGCAGTCCATTGTGGTGGCTTCGACCGCAACCAAGTGGTACGGCCACGAGGGCGACATCCTGCGCTACGTGTTCTTCCACTCGATCGTGCTGGCGATCCTGGTGGGCCTGTTCGTGACGCTGCAGGCCTACGTGCCGCCGTTCACGTACATGGTGATCCACCATCCCTGATGGCCCTGCCGCCGCGGCAGTTTCGGCATGGCGCTTCAGACAAGGCCCCGCCCCTGGCGGGGCTTTTCAATTGGGCAACGCGCGTATCATGTTGCGTCTGATCCGCCGCAAGCGCCCACCCGGGGTCCCACAAGGACGATTGGGCGGGCCGTGGCACACAACGGGGAACCCTGCCATGTTGCGTCGCCTGGAAAGACTGATCGACCCCTTCCGCCACATGCCCGACCGCGAGCCGCCAGGCCAGGTCTTGCGCTTCTACACCTGGTACCTGCGCGAAGTGTGGGGCGTGTTCGCGCTGCTGTTGGTGGTGGGCCTGGTCGGCGCGCTGATCGAAGTGGCGCTGTTCAGCTTTCTCGGCCGGCTGGTCGACATGGCGCAGACCACGCCCGGCGCGGAATTCTTCGCCCGGCATCGCAACGAGCTGGTGTGGATGCTGGTGGTGGCGGTGCTGCTGCGGCCCATCTTCTTCGGCCTGCACGACGTGCTGGTACACCAGGTCATCAACCCCAGCCTGTCCAACCTGATCCGCTGGCAGAACCACCGCTACGTGCTCAAGCAGAGCCTGTCGTTCTTCCAGAACGACTTTGCCGGGCGCATCGCCCAGCGCATCATGCAGACCGGCTTCTCGCTGCGCGACTCCGCCGTACAGGCGGTCGACGCGCTGTGGCACGTGGTGATCTATGCGGTCAGTTCGCTGGTGCTGTTCGCGCAGGCCGACTGGCGGCTGATGATCCCGCTGCTGCTGTGGATCGCCTGCTACGTGGCCGCGCTGCTGTACTTCGTGCCGCGCGTGAAGGAGCGCTCGGTGGTCGCCACCGAATCGCGCTCGCGGCTGATGGGGCGCATCGTCGACGGCTACACCAACATCACCACGCTCAAGCTGTTCGCCCATACCCGGCAGGAAGAAGACTACGCGCGCGACGCCATGGCCGAGCAGACCGAGAAGACGCGACTGGCCGGCCGCATGGTCAGCGGCATGGACGTCACCATCACCGCGATGAACGGCGCGCTGATCGCCGGCACCACCGGGCTGGCGGTGTGGCTGTGGAGTTCCGGCCATGTCACCACCGGCGCGATCGCACTGACCACCGGGCTGGTGATCCGCATCAACAATATGTCCGGCTGGATCATGTGGGTGGTCAACGGTATCTTCGAAAACGTCGGGCAGGTGCAGGACGGCATGAAGACCATCGCCGTGCCGCGCAAGGTCACCGACCGCGCCAACGCGCAGCCGCTGCGCGTCACGCAGGGCGAAGTCCGCTTCGAGCAGGTGGGGTTCCACTACGGCAAGGGCTCGGGTGTGATCGAAGGCGTCAACCTGGCCGTGCGGCCGGGCGAGAAGATCGGGCTGGTCGGCCCCTCCGGCGCCGGCAAGTCGACGCTGGTCAACCTGCTGCTGCGGCTCTATGACGTGGAAAGCGGCCGCATCCTGATCGACGCGCAGGACATCGCCGATGTCACGCAGGAAAGCCTGCGCGCGCAGATCGGCATGGTGACGCAGGACACCTCGCTGCTGCACCGCTCCATCCGCGAGAACCTGCTGTATGGCAAACCCTCCAGCACCGAGGCCGAGCTGGCCGAAGCGCTGCACCGCGCCCGCGCGGACGAGTTCATTCCCAACCTGGTCGATGCCCACGGCAATACCGGACTGGAAGCGCAGGTGGGCGAGCGCGGCGTGAAGCTGTCAGGCGGACAGCGCCAGCGCATCGCGATCGCGCGGGTGCTGCTGAAGAACGCGCCGATCCTGATCCTGGACGAAGCGACTTCGGCGCTGGATTCGGAAGTGGAAGCGGCGATCCAGGACAGCCTGGAAACGCTGATGCAAGGCAAGACGGTAATCGCCATCGCGCACCGGCTCTCGACGATCGCGCGCATGGACCGGCTGGTGGTGCTGGACAACGGGCATATCGTGGAGAGCGGCACGCATGCGGAGCTGCTCGCGCATGGGGGGCTGTATGCGCGGCTGTGGGCGCATCAGACGGGGGGATTTGTGGGGGTGGATTGAGATGTTGCCCGCCAGATTGGGGGCTCCCTCTCCCGCAAGCGGGAGAGGGGAGCAAACCAGCAGGCCATTCAATTGCCGCCGGCAGGCTCCACCCGCACTGGATCGATGCGCGGCTCCTTCAGCTTCGCTTCGATCTGCTTGCCCTTGCGCGCGCGCTTGCCGACATACGGCAGCAGCGACTGCCCGGCCAGCTTCTGCGACGACGGCTTGCCGCCGCGGCCCGCGCCCGACAGCATCAGCCCTGGCGCGCCCACGGCAACCGCCTGCAGCAGCTTCTCCTTGGGCTCCAGCTCCATCAGGATCACGCCGCGGCCACCGGCCGACAGCACCTTGACCTCGTCCAGCGCCACCAGCAGCAGGCGTCCATTGCCGGACAGGCAGGCCGCATGCGTGGCCTCGTCGCCGATCGGCGCGGGCGGCAGCGGGGCATCGCCGTCGTCCAGCGTCAGGAACGACTTGCCGCCCTTCTGCCGGCCGGTCATGTCGCCCACCGTGGTCAGGAAGCCGTTGCCGCCGGCGGTGGCGATCAGCATGCGCTGGCTGGCGTTGCCGGCAAAGGTGTGCGCCACCTGGCTGCCGGACTGCAGCTCGATCAGCGTGGTGATGGGCACCCCGTCGCCGCGCCCGCCCGGCAGGCTGGAGACCGGCACGGAATAGACCCGGCCATTGGTGCCGAACACCAGCAGCACGTCGACGGTGCGGCAGTCAAAGGTGTCGTAGAGCGCATCGCCCGCCTTGAAGGTGAACTGCTGCGGATCGTGGCCATGGCCCTGGCGCGTGCGCACCCAGCCCTTCTGCGACATGATCACCGTCACCGGCTCGTCGATCACGCGCACTTCGGCGGCGGCGCGGCGCTGTTCCTGGATCAGCGTGCGGCGCGGGTCCTTGTCTTCCGGGCTGTACTGCTTGGCGTCGGTCTCGATCTCCTTGATGATGCGACGGCGCATCATGGTCTCGGACTTGAGCAGCACGTCCAGGTCGGCCTGCTCTTCGCGCAGGTCCTTCAGTTCCTTCTCGATCTTGATCGCTTCCAGCCGCGCCAGCTGGCGCAGGCGGATTTCCAGGATGTCCTCGGCCTGGCGGTCGGTCAGCTCGAAGGCTTCGATCAGCGCGGGCTTGGGCTCGTCGCTCTCGCGGATGATGCGGATCACCTCGTCGATATTGAGCAGCACCAGCATCCGGCCTTCGAGGATGTGGATGCGGTCCTCGACCTTGCCCAGGCGATGGCGCGTGCGGCGCGTGACCGTGTCGAAGCGGAAGGCGATCCACTCGCCCAGGATCTCGCGCAGGCCCTTCTGGCGCGGGCGGCCATCGGTGCCGATCATCACCAGGTTGATCGGCGCGCCCGACTCCAGGCTGGTATGCGCGAGCAACGCCTGGATGAACTCCTGCTGGTCGATATTCTTGCTCTTGGGCTCGAACACCAGCCGCACCGGCGCGTCCTTGCCGGATTCATCGCGCACCGCGTCCAGCACCGCCAGCACGGTCGCCTTGAGCTGCTGCTGGTCCGGCGTCAGCGCCTTCTTGCCGGCCTTGATCTTGGGATTGGTGATTTCCTCGATCTCTTCCAGCACCTTCTGCGCGGAAGTATTCGGCGGCAGTTCGTTCACCACCATCTGCCACTGGCCGCGCGCCAGTTCCTCGATGGTCCAGCGCGCGCGCACCTTCAGGCTGCCGCGGCCGTTCTCGTAGATCTGGGCAATGTCCGCCGCCGGCGAGATGATCTGGCCGCCGCCGGGATAGTCAGGCCCCGGCATCAGCGCCAGCAGCTCGGCCAGCGAGATGCTCGGGTTGCGGATCATCGCCACGGTGGCCGCGGCGACCTCGCGCAGGTTGTGCGGCGGGATCTCGGTGGCCATGCCCACCGCGATGCCGGAGGCGCCGTTAAGCAGCACGAACGGCAGCCGCGCCGGCAGCAGCTTCGGCTCCTGCATCGAGCCGTCGTAATTGGGGATGAAGTCGACCGTGCCCTGGTCGATCTCGTCGAGCAGCAGCCGCGAGATCGGCGTCAGGCGCGCTTCGGTGTAGCGCATCGCCGCCGCGCCGTCGCCGTCGCGCGAGCCGAAGTTGCCCTGGCCGTCGATCAGCGGGTAGCGCAGCGAGAAGTCCTGCGCCAGGCGCACCAGCGCGTCATAGGCGGACTGGTCGCCGTGCGGGTGGAACTTGCCCAGCACGTCGCCGACTACGCGCGCGGACTTGACCGGCTTGGCATCGGCGCGCAGGCCCATCTCGTGCATCGCGAACAGGATGCGGCGCTGCACCGGCTTCTGGCCATCGGCCACTTCCGGCAGCGCGCGGCCCTTGACCACGCTGACGGCGTAATCGAGGTAGGCGCGCTCGGCGTAGCGGGCCAGCGTCAGCGAATCGGCCGGCTCTTCAGGTTGAAACGTGATGTCTTGTTGTTCCATGGATAGGCAAGAATTCGGCGCGCCACATTGATGCCGGCGCGCCGGGTTGCTTGTTGTTCAGTCACGCCGGTCAGGGCATGTCGCGCCGTCCGCCGAGCACCATCTTCACGCGCGGTCCGTCGGCAGCGGCACTGGCGCGCATCGGCCGCGCGCCCCGAGCGGACTGCGAGGGCTGGTAGAACCGGTAAAACTGCAGCACGGTGCTGACATACTGCTGCGTCTCGGGGTACGGCGGAATCCGGTTGTTGTAGCGCTGCACCGCGCCCTCGCCCGCGTTGTAGGCCGCCAGCACAAGCTCAAGGTTGTTCGGGAACAGCTGCATCAGCCAGCGCAGGTAGCGCACGCCGGCGGTGATGTTGGTGCGCGGGTCGGCCAGTTTCTGCTCGACCGTGCGCCGCTGGTCGGCGCTGACGCCAAAGCGCGCGCCGGTGTCGGGAATCACCTGCATCAGTCCGATCGCACCCTTGGGCGAAACGGCGCCCGGGTTGAAACCCGACTCCACCGCCATCACCGCCTTGACCAGCGCGGGATCGACGTCCTGCTTGTCGGCGATCTGGTGGATCAGCGGCTCGACGGTCTTGATGTTGGGATGGTTGACAACGTAGCGGTAGAGCTTGTGCTGCTCGAGGTCGATGCCGTCCGCGTCGCCCATGCCGGCCTGCGCCTTGCCCCGCTGGAGCGCCGCCAGCCGCGCGCTGTCGAGCTTGCCACCATCTCTCATGAACAGCTTGTAGCGCGCGTCCAGCTTCTGGTCGGCAAAGTGCGCCACGCCGTCGGCGTCGATAAAGCCCCACAGCTCGGCGTGCGCCGCCGGCGCACAGGCGAGCCCGGCCAGCGCCAGCACGGCGGCTGCCGCCTTGCGCCATGGTTTGCCGGGGGATCTCGTCGTCATCGTGCGTTCCTGCTGGTCTGGCGAACCGGGGGATTATCCCCCCAATCGCGGGCCGGCGCTCCGGCGTCAGATATCGGCCTCGACCTCGTTGCCCTTCTCTTCCAGCCAGCTGCGGCGCTGCGCGGCCTCGCCCTTGCCCATGAGCATGTTCATCATCTCCACGGTCTGCGGCAGGTCGTATTCGCCCAGCGTCACGGGCAGCAAGCGGCGCGTGTCGGGGTTCATGGTGGTTTCCCACAGCTGCTCGGCGCTCATCTCGCCCAGGCCCTTGAAGCGCGAGATCTGCCAGCTGCCATCCTTGACGCCGTCCTTGACCAGCTTGTCCTGGATGGCCACCAGTTCGCCTTCATCCAGCGCATACAGTTTCTGCGCCGGCTTCTTGCCGCGCGCGGGGGCATCGACACGGAACAGCGGCGGACGCGCCACATAGACGTTGCCAGCCTCGATCAGCTTGGGGAAGTGACGGAAAAACAGCGTCAGCAGCAGCACCTGGATATGCGCGCCGTCCACGTCCGCATCCGACAGGATGCTGATCTTGCCGTAGCGCAGGTTGGACAGGTCGGGCTCATCGTTGGCGCCGTGCGGATCCACGCCGATCGCCACCGCGATGTCGTGCACCTCGTTGTTGGCGAACAGGCGGTCGCGCTCGGTCTCCCAGGTGTTGAGCACCTTGCCGCGCAGCGGCAGGATGGCCTGGAACTCCTTGTCGCGGCCCATCTTGGCCGAGCCGCCGGCGGAATCGCCCTCGACCAGGAACAGCTCGTTGCGGGTCACGTCGGTGGACTCGCAGTCGGTCAGCTTGCCAGGCAGCACGGCCACGCCGGAGCCCTTCTTCTTCTCGACCTTCTGCGCCGCGCGCGTGCGCGCCTGCGCCTGGCGGATCACCAGCTCGGCCAGCTTCTTGCCGTACTCGACATGGTGGTTCAGCCACAGCTCCAGCGCCGGGCGGCTGAAGGTGGAGACCAGCCGCACCGCGTCGCGGCTGTTCAGCCGTTCCTTGATCTGGCCCTGGAACTGCGGGTCGAGCACCTTGGCCGAGAGCACGAACGAAGCGCGCGCGAACACGTCTTCGCTCATCAGCTTGACGCCCTTGGGCTGCAGCGCGTGCATCTCGATAAAGCTCTTGACCGCCTGGAACAGGCCTTCGCGCAGGCCGGACTCGTGCGTGCCGCCGGCCGGCGTGGGGATCAGGTTGACGTAGGACTCGCGCACCGGCGCGCCGTCCTCGGTCCAGGCCACCACCCACGAGGCGCCTTCGCCGTCGGCAAAGCCTTCCTCGCCGGGGTTGGCGTCGGGGTCGGCGAAATGCTCGCCCTCGAACATCGGGATCACCAGTTCAGAGCCGCTGCCTTGCGCCAGCGCTTCGACCAGGTAGCCCTTCAGGCCCTGGTCGTACTGCCAGGTCTGGGCCTCGCCGGTCTTTTCGGTCACCAGCGTCACCTTGACGCCCGGCAGCAGCACGGCCTTGCTGCGCAGCAGCCGCTGCAGTTCGGCCTGCGGGATCGCGGCCGAATCGAAATATTTGGCATCCGGCCACACCTGCACGCGCGTGCCGTTCTTTTTCTCGCCGCGCTCGAGCTTGCGCGAGGCCAGCGGCGAGGTCACGTCACCGCCGGAGAAGGTCAGCGTCGAGTTCATGCCGTCGCGCCAGACGGTCACGTCCAGCTGCGTCGACAGCGCGTTGGTCACCGACACGCCGACGCCGTGCAGGCCGCCCGAGAAGGCATAGGCGCCGCCCTTGCCCTTGTCGAACTTGCCGCCGGCATGCAGCCGGGTAAAGACGATCTCGACCACCGGCACGCCTTCTTCCGGGTGGATGCCCACCGGGATGCCGCGGCCGTCGTCCTCCACGCTGACGCTGCCGTCGCGATGCAGGGTCACCAGGATCTCGGAGCCGTGGCCGCCCAGGGCCTCGTCGGAGGCGTTGTCGATCACCTCCTGCACGATATGCAGGGGGTTGTCGGTCCGGGTGTACATGCCGGGGCGCTGCTTGACCGGCTCCAGACCCTTCAGGACCCGGATGGAAGATTCGCTGTACTGACTGGTTTTGCTCGCCATGGAGTCGCTACGAAAGTGGATGTCCCGGCTGCCGCGGGCGCACAACTGTGCACGCGCCGGGGCACCGGGCACTGCATTGTAATGGATGCCGGCAGCGGTATTCGCACCGGAAAGCGCTTGCCGCTGCCGGCAAGGCCCGCGCCGCATTTGCCGCGGCGCCGGCACTTTTTGCCGCGCCGCCGGCTTCAGCGTGGCGGCGTACGCGTTTTCCGCACCCGGGGTAAACTCGCCTCCACCCGGCCCACGGCAAGCCAGATTGCCGTCCCGGCACGGTCCACAACAAGCACAGACAATCCATGCCGGCGCCGCGCCACCGCGCAGCCAGCCGCACACCGAGCCAACACATGCAAAACCGACAACTTTCCCTGACCACCGTGCTGGTGTGCGGGGGCCTGCTCGTCACCCTCTCTATGGGCATCCGCCACGGCTTCGGCCTGTTCAACCTGCCGATCACGCAGGCGCACGGCTGGAACCGCGAGACTTTCGCCTTCGCGCTGGCGCTGCAGAACCTGATGTGGGGCGCCAGCCAGCCCTTCGCCGGCGCGCTGGCAGACAAGTTCGGCGCGCTGCGCATCATGCTGGTCGGCGTGGCGCTTTATGTGGCGGGCCTGGTGGTGATGGCGCTGGCGACCAGCGGCACTGCCTTCGCCACCGGCGCCGGGGTGATGATCGGCATCGCCCAGTCCGGCACCACCTACAGCATCGTCTACGGCGTGATCGGCCGCGTGGCCAGCCCGGAGAAGCGCGTATGGGCCATGGGCATCGCCGCCGCGGCGGGCTCGTTCGGGCAGTTCCTGATGATCCCGGTGGAACAGGGGCTGATTTCCGGCCTGGGCTGGCAGAACGCGCTGTACGTGATGGCGCTGATGGCCTGCGTGATGCTGCCGCTGGCGCTGACCCTGCGCGAACCGCCCGAGATGGCGCACGGCGCTGGCCAGCACCAGACCATCGGCCAGGCTATCCATGAAGCCTTCAGCAACCGCAACTTCCAGCTGCTGACGCTGGGCTACTTCGTGTGTGGCTTCCAGGTGGTGTTTATCGGCGTGCACCTGGCGCCGTACCTGAAGGACCAGGGCCTGACCGACCCGAAGGTGGCCGTGGTGGCGCTGGCGCTGATCGGGCTGTTCAACGTGTTCGGCACTTATACCGCCGGCGCGATGGGCCAGCGGCTGCCCAAGCGCTACCTCCTCGCGTTCATCTACCTGGCACGCGCGGTCGTGATCGCCGGCTACCTGCTGTTGCCGCTGACGGTGGCCAGCACCTGGGTGTTCGCGGCGCTGATGGGATTTTTGTGGCTGTCGACGGTGCCGCTGACCAACGGCATCATCGCGCAAGTGTTCGGGGTGAAGTACCTGTCGATGCTGTCGGGGGTGGTGTTCTTTTCGCACCAGATCGGCAGCTTCCTGGGGGCGTGGCTGGGCGGCTATCTCTATGACCGCACCGGCGGGTACAACACGGTGTGGCTGATTTCGATCGGGCTGGGCGTGATGGCGGCGCTGGTCAACCTGCCGATCCGGGAGCAGGCGCTGGTGCGGGCCCAGCCGGCGGCAGCGTGATGGCGGCGGCCCGCGCGCGCATGGCGAAGGCGGCCTTGCTGGCGGTGCTGGCGGGGGTGCTGGCGCTTGGGTTCGTGGGGTATTTGCGGCCTTCGTTCATGGTCGATCTGACCAATATGGTGCTGGGTTGGTGTGGGTGAGGTTTGGGCGCTACGAGGTGGTCGCTGTTTGTGACATGCTGTCGGCCGTTGAAGAAGTGACCCGCCCAGGGGACCTGTCCGTATTTTTGTGTGCGAGGCAGTTTTGAATTCGGTTAGCCTCGGGCTGCGGTAAATCGCTCGCCATAC
>NZ_JAGIQB010000058.1:0-40059 GCF_017815025.1 Cupriavidus phytohabitans | reverse complement strand
CGTCATGCAGCTTTCGTGATCCTCATTTAACGTCTCTGCCGCCCTTCCGTTGGCAGAGGTTTTTCAGACCATCCCTATCAGCACTTCATCGGCGGCGAATGGATCTCCAGCTCCCGCGCATTGCCGAACATTAACCCTTCGGACACCAATGACGTGATCGGAGAGTTCGCCGAGGCCGATGCTGCCCTCGCCCTTTCCGCCATTCAGGCCGCGCGCCAAGCATTCCGCGAATGGTCGCGATCGTCGCCCCAGCAGCGCTTTGATGTGCTCGATGCGGCCGGTGCAGCGCTCTTGGCTCGCAAGGACGAACTCGGGCAGCTGCTCGCGCGCGAGGAAGGCAAGATCCCTGCGGAGGCGATCGGTGAAGTTACCCGCGCCGGCCAGATTTTCAAGTTCTTCGCTGCCGAGGCGCTGCGTGTGGGCGGCGAAATCGTGCCCTCTGTCCGGCCAGGCATGTCGGTGGAGGTCACGCGGGAGCCCGTTGGGGTCATTGGCTTGATCACCCCCTGGAATTTCCCTATCGCCATTCCGGCCTGGAAGATCGCTCCGGCGCTGGCCTATGGCAATACCGTGGTGCTCAAGCCGGCCGAAATGGTGCCAGCATGCGCCTGGGAGATTGCCAAAATCCTGGAGCAGGCCGGCCTGCCCGCCGGCGTCTTCAATCTAGTGATGGGCAAGGGGTCGGTGGTGGGCGAAGCGTTGGTGAGCTCGGCTGATGTCGACGCCATCAGCTTCACCGGCTCGGTTTCGACTGGCCGGGCCATTGGTGCACGCTGTTTTGCCAGCGGGAAGAAATTCCAGCTCGAGATGGGCGGCAAGAATCCCATGGTGATCCTGGACGATGCCGATCTCGACAATGCCATTGCGGTGACCCTTAACGGCTCCTTCTTCTCGACGGGCCAGCGTTGCACGGCGTCGTCACGCCTCATCGTCACCGCTGGCATCTATGACAAGTTCACCGAAGGGCTACTTGCACAGATGCAGGCTCTGCGCGTTGGTCACGCATTGGACGCCACCACCCAGATGGGGCCGGTAGTGGACGAGCGGCAGCTTGCGCAGAACCAGAAATACCTGCAGATCGCCAGGGACGAAGGCGCACAGGTTGTCGGCGGCGAGTTGCTCAAGCTACGAAGCCCCGGGTTCTATATGGCGCCGGCACTCGCGCTGGATACGGAGAACGCCATGCGGATCAATCGGGAAGAAGTGTTTGGTCCCGTGGCATCGGTCGTGAGGGCGAAGGATTACGGCGAAGCATTGGCCTTGGCAAACGATACGGACTTCGGCCTGTCCGCGGGAATCTGCACGACATCGCTCAAGTACGCCACGCACTTCAAGCGCAACGTCGAGGCCGGCATGGTGATGATCAACGCCCCTACTGCCGGGGTGGACTACCACGTCCCGTTTGGGGGGCGCAAGGGATCCAGCTTCGGGCCGCGGGAACAAGGGACCTACGCCCGCGAGTTCTACACATCGGTCAAGACGACTTACATCAATCCCCTGTAAGCGAGCGCGCCGAGGCGCTGAGATTCCAGATCAACGATCGCGGCGTCCATTTCCGTACTCGACAAACACTGGCCGCGGCTCAGGAGACAGCGCCGTTGCCAGCGTCTTCAGAAAGCAGAGGTACAACTATGGACATCTTTGTCCAACAGATAATCAATGGCCTGGTGCTAGGCAGCATCTATGCGCTGATCGCACTAGGCTACACCATGGTCTACGGCATTCTGGGAATCATCAACTTCGCCCACGGCGATGTGCTGATGATCGGCGCGCTGACCGCCTTATCCGCCATTCTGGGGCTGCAGACCTTCGCGCCAGGCCTGCCGGAATGGCTGACGCTTGTCATCGCTACCCTGATCGCGATGCCAGTCTGTGCAATCCTGTCGTACTCCATCGAACGGATCGCTTACCGGCCCTTGCGCAATGCGCCGCGGCTGGCTCCTCTAATCACCGCCATCGGCGTGTCCATCATTCTGCAGACGATGGGCATGCTGATTTGGTCGCGCAACCCACTGACCTTCCCGCAATTGCTGCCGTCGGAGCCGATCGATATCGGCGGGACCGGCGCCACCATCACCGGCAAGGAAATGGTCATCATCGGCATGGCCGTGATGGTCATGTCGGGCCTGCTCGCGCTGGTCAACCGCACCAAGCTCGGCCGGGCCATGCGCGCCACCGCCGAGAACCAGAAGGTGGCCGGCCTGATGGGCGTGAATCCCAATTTCGTCATTTCCGCCACGTTCATGATCGGCGCCACGCTGGCAGCGCTCGCCGGCGTGATGATGGCTACCAACTATGGCAATGCCCACTTCTACATGGGCTTCATCCCCGGCCTGAAGGCGTTCACCGCCGCGGTGCTTGGCGGTATCGGCAATCTGGCGGGCGCCATGGTCGGCGGCATGCTGCTGGGGCTGATCGAAGCGCTTGGCGCCGGCTATATCGGCGACCTCACGAACGGTGTGTTCGGCTCGAACTACCAGGACGTGTTCGCTTTCATCGTACTGATCGTCGTGCTCGTATTCCGGCCGTCCGGGATCATGGGTGAGCGTGTGGCAGACCGCGCCTGAGGAGACTGAATCCATGAATGCCCCAATTTCATCTACAGTCGCAGCGCCGGCGCCCTCCCGCGTGCCTGCTAAAACCTTCGCTGCGCTCCTTGCATTCCTTGCGCTTGCCTTGTGCGCACCGTTCCTTGTCCAGAGCTTCGGCGGAAACTACTGGGTCCGCGTGCTGGACTTCGCGCTGTTGTACATCATGCTGGCGCTCGGTCTGAACATTGTGGTGGGCTTTGCCGGCCTGCTGGACCTGGGCTATATCGCGTTCTATGCCGTGGGCGCCTACATGATGGCGCTGCTCGGCTCTCCGCATCTGGCCAGCCAATTCGAATGGATCCTGCAGCTCCTACCCAACGGACTGCACCTGTCGATGTGGTTCGTCTTGCCGCTGGCAATTCTGGTGGCTGCCACCTTCGGCGTGCTGCTGGGCGCGCCGACGCTCAAATTGCGCGGCGACTACCTCGCCATCGTGACGCTGGGCTTCGGCGAGATCATCCGCATTCTCATGAATAACCTGGACCGCCCGGTAAACATCACTAACGGGCCCAAGGGTATCTCAGGCGTCGATCCCGTGCACATTCTCGGATTCGATTTCTCCAAATCCCATACCGTCTTCGGTATCGAGCTGTCGTCTGTATTCATGTACTACTACCTGCTGGTGTTCCTTGTCATCGGGATCGTATTCGTGTGCCTGCGGCTGCAGAACTCGCGCATCGGTCGCGCCTGGGTCGCTATCCGCGAAGACGAAATTGCCGCCAAGGCGATGGGCATCAACACCCGAAACATGAAGCTGCTGGCCTTTGCCATGGGGGCCTCGTTCGGCGGCGCGTCGGGCGCGGTCTTTGGCGCATTCCAGGGCTTTGTCTCGCCGGAATCGTTCACGCTGTGGGAGTCGATCTACATCCTCGCCATCGTCGTGCTTGGTGGCATGGGTCATATCCCGGGCGTGATCCTGGGCGGCGTCCTGCTGGTCGGCTTCCAGGAATTGCTGCGCGTCGTAGCCGAACCGATCCAGCATGGCCTGTTCGGCCACGTCGTAGTGGACGCAGAAGTGCTGCGCCAGTTGCTGTTCGGTCTGGCACTGGTTGCCGTGATGCTGTATCGCCCTGCGGGTCTATGGCCATCGCCGCGCAAGGAAGACCGCCCGGTGGTGCGCCGTGCTGGCAGCGTTGGACGTTTCTGAACCGGGGTGACACATCATGAGCAAATCCGAATTTCTCTTGTCAGTACAGGGAGTGAACAAGCGCTTCGGTGGCCTGCAGGCACTGTCCGAAGTCGGCCTGCAGATAAAGCCGGGGGAGATTTATGGCCTGATCGGCCCTAACGGCGCCGGTAAGACCACGTTCTTCAATGTGATCACCGGCCTGTACACGCCCGATTCCGGCGACTTCATGCTCGCGGGCAGCCCCTACCGCCCGACTGCCGTGCACGAAGTGGCCAGGACCGGCATCGCGCGTACGTTCCAGAACATCCGCCTGTTCGGCGACATGACGGCGCTTGAGAACGTGATGGTAGGCCGCCACGTGCGCACCGGAGCCGGAGTCTTCGGCGCGATCCTGCGCCCCGCTTCGGTACGCCGAGAAGAAGCCGGCATCGAGGACATAGCGCACGCCTTGCTGGACTACGTGGGCATTGGCAAGTATGCCAATTTCACGTCTCGCAACCTGTCGTACGGTCACCAGCGTCGGCTTGAGATCGCCCGGGCGCTGGCCACGGAGCCGAAGCTGCTGGCACTGGACGAGCCGGCAGCAGGCATGAACGCGACCGAAAAGGTGGAACTGCGCGGCCTGCTGGAAAAAATTCGCAACGATGGCAAGACCATCCTGCTGATCGAGCATGACGTCAAGATGATGATGGGTCTGTGTAGCCGGATCTCGGTCCTTGACTACGGCAAGGTCATCGCCCATGGCCTTCCCAACGAAGTACAGAGCAACCCTGCCGTGATCGAGGCCTACCTCGGCACGTCGGCGCACTAACGCGGGAGGACCAGATGAAACAGACAATCCTGAAGATTTCCGGTCTCAAGGTTGCGTATGGCGGCATCCAGGCCGTCAAGGGCGTGGACCTCGAAATTCGCGAAGGCGAGTTGGTCACGCTAATTGGCGCCAACGGCGCCGGCAAGACCACCACCATGAAGGCAATCACGGGCCTGCAAGGTTGGGCCGGCGGCGACGTGCAGTATCTGGGCAAGTCGATCAAGGGCGTGCCGAGCTTTTTGCTGTTGAAGCAAGGGCTGGCGATGGTGCCGGAAGGCCGCGGTGTGTTCGCGCGCATGACGATCACCGAGAATCTGCAGATGGGCGCTTACACGCGCAGCGACGAGGCGGGTATCAAGTCCGACATCGAACGCATGTTCGAGACCTTTCCTCGCCTAAAGGAACGTGCCAGCCAACTGGCCGGCACGATGTCGGGTGGCGAGCAGCAGATGCTCGCCATGGCTCGTGCGCTGATGAGCCAGCCCAAGTTGCTACTGCTGGACGAGCCCTCGATGGGTCTTTCACCCATCATGGTCGACAAGATCTTCGAAGTGGTGCGTACCGTATCGAGCCAGGGCGTAACCGTGCTGCTGGTCGAGCAGAACGCCCGCCTGGCGCTGCAGGCGGCGCACCGTGGCTACGTGATGGAGTCCGGCCTGATCACCATGAGCGGCGACGCCCGACAGATGCTCGATGACCCGAAGGTTCGCGCAGCATACCTAGGCGAATAGATCTCACAGTTTTGACTCCTCGCTCGGTTGGCGCCAAAGCGGGGAGGATCATTACGGCGCCTTCCTGCTATGGGGAGTAACGACATGAATTTCACTAAAGCGCTCGCTTTCTTCGGCCTTGGCGCATGCATGGTCTCCTCGACCATGCATGCGGCGCTGGCCGCCGATCCCTATCCTGTTCGCCCCATCGAACTGATGGTCGCTTATCAGGCTGGGGGGGGCACTGACAATATGGCTCGCTCAATCGCTGACGCGGCCCGTAATCTGCTTCCACAGCCGATCGTGGTCGTGAACAAGCCGGGAGCCAGCGGTTCAATCGGGTGGGCCTATGTTGCCAACGGCCAACCCGATGGCTACCGCGTGGCCATGATTACACCGGAACTGCTTGTAGTGCCGTTGATGGGAATCGGGAAGACGACTCCCCAGGATTTCCAGCCAGTGGCACGCTTCACTGACGATCCCTCGTCTATTACAGTCCGCGCCGATGCGCCTTGGAAGAGCGTCGAGGAGTTTCTTGCGTATGCCAAGGCAAATCCAGGAAAGGCGACGATCTCGAACGCTGGAAGTGGGACCATCCCGCACATCGCTGCCGCCGCATTGGGCGAGAAAGCACGCGCTACATTCAACCATGTGCCGTACCAGGGTTCCGCACCGGCGATCATGGGCCTCCTCTCAGGTGATGTGGACGCGACCGCCGTGGCCTATGCGGAACTGCGCCAGCACGTCGAGGCCGGAAAGCTCAGGACGCTCGCAGTGATGGCGGACAAGCGCGTCGCCACTCTGCCTAATGTCCCCACGTTCAAGGAACGTGGCATGGACCTTCAGTACAGCGTGTGGCGTGGCATTGCGCTGCCAAAATCAGCACCGCCCGATGTGGTAGCCAAGCTACGTGAAGCAGCCAAGAAGATTGCTGAGACGCCCTCGTTCAAAGAGACGGTCCAGAAGCAAAACCTGACCATGGCCTACGCGGATATGCCGGAGTTTTCCGCGGCCATTGTCAAGCAAAGCGACAACTTCAAGAAGCTGATGCCCACACTAAAACTCAAGGAGTAGACCTGGTGGTAGCAACCACGGCTGCCCATGCAATTGACCTGTCCTACCGGTATCGGTAGGCAGAACGGGGCAAACGCGCGGTGGCGGCCGCTTTTGAAGCCTAAATATTGCAGAGATCGAAATGAAGCTGAATCAAGTCATCACCGTCGTTGGCGCGCATGCTGAAGGCGAGGTCGGCCGTGTCATCACCGGGGGCATCATCGCGCCTCGGGGTAGCAACATGTTCGAGAGGCAGCAGGCCTTCATTGCACAACAGGACTGGGTACGCGGACTTCTGCTGTCCGATCCTCGCGGCAGCGTCAACGCGGCCGTCAATCTCATCACGCCCCCCATCGCGGACGAAGCCGATTTCGGCATGATCGTCATCGAATCGGATTACTACCCTCCCATGTCCGGCTCCAATCTAATTTGCACCGTCACCACTGCGCTGGAGACCGGTGTGGTTCCGATGAAGGAGCCCATTACCACCCTTTGCGTTGATACGCCGGCCGGCTTGGTTTATGTCGATGCTCAATGCAAGAATGGGAAGTGCCGCAGGGTTTCATTCCGGAATGTCCCTTCGTTTGTGATGCATCAGCAGAAAGCGGTTGATGTTTCGGGACTCGGCAGCATCGTAGTAGATGTGGCCTATGGGGGCATGATCTATGTCATCGTGGATGCGCAGGCCTTGGGCTTGACCCTGGAACGCAAGGAAGCGAAAACGCTCGTTGAACTCGGCGAACGTATCAAATTGGCCGCCGCTGCCCAGTTGCCGTCTGTTCACCCAGAAAATCCTGGCATTCATACTATCAACCAAACCTTGTTTGCGGGTCCCATCTCTGAGGTCGATGGCGTGAAAACCTCCAAGAATGCGGTGATCGTCTCGCCAGGCCGCCTTGACCGTTCCCCGTGCGGTACGGGAAGTTCCGCGCGCCTGGCCTTGCTTCACGCGCAAAACAAGCTGGCCATCGGCGAGCCGTTCCATCATCTCTCCATCCTGAACACATTGTTCGAATGCCGAATCGAAGGCGTCGGGGAGGTGGCCGGGGTGCCGTCAGTCACGCCAAATATTGCCGGTCGAGCCTGGCTTACGGGAGTGTCCTACTACGGTGTGGATCCGGAAGATCCGTTCCCCGAAGGCTATCGCCTTAATGACACCTGGTTCGAGTGCTGAGCTTGCGCTTCTAGTACTGAATTCCCCGGCAAAGTCATGCTTCGTCCTGCCATAGCCCGGTATCAACGTTCATCAAAGCAGTTTTGTAGGAGACCATCATGAAGACAAAGATCATCTCGCTCGCCACTATGTTCCTCGCGTCATATGCTGTCATGGCGTCAGCACAAGAAGTGGTGACCATCGGCCAATCCGGACCGCTAACGGGGCCGCAGGCTGTGAATGGAAAGGACAACGAAAACGGTGCACGTCTTGCCATTGAAGAGGTGAACAAGTCCGGCCTTACGGTCGCGGGTAAGAAGGTGACCTTCAAACTGCTCTCGGAAGACGATCAAGCCGACCCTCGCATCGGTGTGCAAGTGGCGCAGAAGTTTGTCGACGCTGGCGTCACCGCGGTGCTAGGTCCATACAACTCTGGTGTGGCAATTCCGGCGTCGCGTGTCTACAACAATGCGAACATACCGATCCTCACAAGTGCTTCGAATCCTTCGCTGACCAAGCAGGGTTTCAAGAACATCTTCCGTAACGGTGCCAGTGACGAGCAGCTCGGAGCCACGATGGCCGAGTTCGCTGCCAAAACGCTGAAGGCGAAGACCGCCGCGATCATTGACGATCGCAGCGCGTATGGCCAAGGGGTTGCCGAACAGTTTGCAAAGGTGGCGAAGGCCAATGGCATTCAAATCGTTAGAGAAGAATTCACGAGCGCTACCGCGATGGACTTTCTTGGCATCCTGACCAGCATCAAGGCCAAGAACCCGGATGTGATTTTCTTCGGAGGATACGCTCCTCAAGGTGCACCGCTGGCCAAACAAATGGTGCAGCGAGCACTGAAAGCCAGGCTGCTTGGCGGGGATGGCATCTGTTCAGCCGATATGGCGCGTGTGGCCGGCAGTGCAGCATCGATCGTCTACTGCGCACAGGGTGGATCGTCGCTGGACAAGACGGCCGAAGGCCAGGATTTCCTCAAGAAGTACAGGGCCGCGTATAACACTGATACGCAGGTCTACGCGGTGAGCTTCTACGACAGCGTCAAGCTGTTGGCAGATGCCATGGTGAAGGCGGGCACGACGACTGACAAAGCTAAGATTGTCGAGCAACTTGCCAAAGCCAACTACAAGGGCGTTGCTACGACGTACGCATTTGAGCGCGCGGGCGACCTTAAGGGAGCGCCTACCACGGTCTACGTATTCCAGAAGGGCTTGCCAGTTCCGTACGCGCCGTGACCGATTGGGTTGACTGCCAGCGAATATCTTGGTGCGGGCCGTCAGCCTCATGGGTGATCATTCAAAAGCCAGGCCAGCCTCTTGACGAAAGTGCAAGAGAAAGGCCCGGCCATCGTCCTTGGTGGCGAACCGGGAATTAATGGTGGTTCCAGGGGTTGATGACCGCAATACCCGCCGCCTCAAAGGGACTCGTATCGCGCGTGGCGACGACGAATTTTCTGGAAGCTGCAATGGCGCCAATATAGCCATCGGGTGTCGGGAATCCCTTGCCAGCCGCGCGTGCCTTCACCGCCAGCTCGGCATAGTGACGGGCCGCATCGGTATCGAACGACAACACACGGTCGTCGAACAGCTCGAGCAAACCCTCCAGGGCCTCGCCCAGTCCCTTCTTGCGCTTCCCATCTGGCAACGACCCGATGCCAAAGAGCAACTCAGCCAGCGTCACACTCGACAGATATAAGGTTTCGGCGACCTGCTCGTTCAACCATGAGAGTACGGCTCGATTAGGTTCCGGTCTCATCGCTTCTGAAACAACATTCGTATCTAAGACGATCATTCAAACCTCATCGGCTCCGCCGGCACCCCGTCGCGAATATTATCCAAGGCTTCAAAATCTTCGTTGGACAGTCCCACCCGTCGACCAAGCGCCGCCAAAGCGTCGCCCATGCGGACGCGCTTTTCCGACTTAACCGCATTCTCCAGAATCTCGCGGACCTCGGCCTCTGTGCTGCGGCCATGCTCAGCCGCTCGGAGGCGAAGCGCACGATGTACCTCATCTGGCACATTTCTAACTGTTAGGATCGCCATAGTCAAAATCCATCACTTGCTTTCAATGACTGCAAGTCTATGACATTGACAGCATGATTGCAAGACCGCCGCGTGGCACGCTGGTCAGGACAAGCCGGAGTGGACGGGACTCAGGCGAAGTTAGCGGCCTCCATGTTCCAGATCTTCTCGTCGTGCACGGAGCCTGGGTAGCTCTGGCTGACAGCCACAATCCGGCGATCCTTGTGCGTCACCACCTGGACCTTGGCGCGGCGATGGTGCTTATAGCCCGAGTAGGCTTTTGACTCGGTGCATGCCACTCTGATGCTCGTCGAATCTACGATGAGGGTCGACCGGGGGGGGGGCGTGCCAGCCAGCGCTAGGCTACAAAGCCCGTGCGCAACCCCGATAACGTAGCGGGAGATTGTCGTCGCGCTGAACCCGGTCAGTGCTTGCATCGCGCGCAGGCTTAGGTTGTTTCGCCATTTGACCATCGTGATGCAGATTGCCCGGAACGTATCGAGCCCGCGCGTTCTTCCGCGCCTATTCCCCGACCACTGCGGGCTGATGACCTCGCCGATCGCACCGCACAGTGTCGGTCGACCGTGGGAATGATTGCCCAACGCATCTGCGCGTCACCACATCCCCGCAAGCCGCGCCAAGGCGCCGCCCTTGCCCGCGCCGTCAATGCCAGGGCCCCCATGCCAAAGAACGCCTTGTTCAGAGTCGCGCTCCCTGTTGGACCGCGAGCCCGCGGCGGAAGCCAAGTTCCACGCCGGGGGTCGGCTGCCGTACATGCGGGATGCAGGGGGATCGTGGGTGAACGACATCATTGTCCCGGACTACGAGTGGAACGCTCACTACGAGTCGCCCGAGGACGTGCCGCCACCACGCATTGAAGTCGGACACGTAGAAGAAGTCCTCGTGCTCGCGTAAGGCGAATGCGCTCAGCGTCAACACGGAATCGTGCCGCTGCCGTTCGCAACCAACGTCTAGTCTCCCCACATGCCTTGGCTTTCCTCGCCATACAGCAGGTGATGGGAGTGAGCGATATTGCTTTCGTTCTCCGCGGCCAGTGGCAGCACACGATCATAAAAGAACCTCTTGCCCGTTTTAACTACGATTAATATACTCGTAGTTATGTGGCGTTTGTTGGGGCCGTCGAAGGGCCGCTACGCAAACCGTGCGTTTGGCCAGATGTCTGAAACCGAGGACTATTTAGGAGGAATCAATATGTCCAAGCAAATTCTTGTAGCGGGTGCCGGCTTTGCCGGCATGTGGAGCACTCCGGGTGCGGCCCGCCTGCTCGATGAAGTGGGGCGCACCGATGTGAAGATCGTGCTGTGGCTAAGCGATGATGATCTCTTGCCAGCACGCGCAAAGCATGGGCCGCTGCTCGGGCCACAACGCGGCAGCCAACCAAGTGAGCAGCGCCCCGATTCCCTACAGCCCAATTACGCGCATCTACAACGCACTGCCAACAAGTGAGCCCGTGATCATGAACCAAGACCATCTCGAAACAAGGCTGGCCTCTCTTGATGAAGGTACTTCTGTCAACCGCTTTGACTTCATCGTGTGCGGGGCTGGCACTGCCGGCTCCGTGGTCGCGGGACGCCTGGCCGAAAACCCGGAGGTCCGGGTCCTGCTCATTGAAGCCGGCGGCCACGACGAAGTGCCCGAGGTGCTGCAACCGGGGGACTGGCCGCTGAACCTTGGCAGTGAGCGCGACTGGAACTTCACTGGTGCCCCCAACCCGCACGTCAATAACCGGCAAATCCCGTTGAACATGGGTCGAGTCCTGGGCGGCGGTTCTAGCATCAACCTGATGGTGTGGGCGCGCGGTCATAAGAACGACTGGGAAGATTTTGCTGAGGAGAGCGGCAACCCGGCATGGAACTACGAGTCCGTTCTCAAGATTTACCGCCGCGTTGAGGACTACCAAGGCACGCCGGACGCCAAGCGTCGCGGTATTGGAGGCGTGGTGCATGTGAGCCCTGCTCGTGACGCTCAACCGGTGGCCAATGCCCTGATTAGCGCCGCGCACGAAATCGGTATCCCGACCTTCGACAATCCCAACGGAGAGATGATGGAAGGACGCGGTGGCGCCGCCATTAATGACCTCATCGTCAAGGATGGTCGACGCAACTCCATCTACCGCGCCTACGTGCACTCCCGCCGCGGCCAACGCAATCTGACTGTCCTGACGAATACGTTGGTCAGTCGCCTCGTGTTCGAGGGCAAGCGCGTCGTCGGGGTCGAGGCCGTCCGCAGTGGTCGCATCGAGCGGTTTACCGCTGATCGAGAGGTCGTCCTGTCGCTTGGAGCGGTCAACACTCCCAAGGTTCTCATGCAATCTGGCATTGGCTCCGAAAATGAGCTGCGCCCACACGGAATCCCTGTGGTGCAGCACCTGCCTGGCGTTGGTGCCAACCATCAGGACCACGTGTCATTCGCCGTTATCTTTGAGTACGAGAGCCCGCAACCGGTGGGCCACAGCGGCTCCGAAGCCACTCTCTACTGGAGCAGCAACAGCTCTCTTCGTCTTCCGGACATGTTCCACTGCCAAGCGGAGTTTCCCGTCCCGAGCGCCGAGAACGCATCGCTTGGCGTGCCCACGCACGGCTGGACGATGTTCGCCGGTCTCGCCCATCCCAAGAGCCGAGGCCGCATCACCCTCTCCGGCCCCAACGTGACCGATACCCCCATCATCCAACCGAACATGCTATCCCATCCGGACGACGTCCGTGGCGCACTCGAGAACATTCGACTCGTTCAAGACCTAGGCGCGCGAGCATCCTTCAAGGGGCTAGTGAAGGGCGAGAGCCTCCCCGGAAAGTTGGACGCGAAGGCGCTGGAAAGCTATGTCAGGAACGCCGCCGTAACTTACTGGCACCAGTCCTGCACTGCCAAGATGGGCCGCGACGGGATGTCTGTCGTAGACGGCAGCCTGAAGGTCTATGGGGTGCAAGGGCTCCGCGTGGCGGACGCCTCCGTCATGCCTCACGTCACCAGCGGCAACACGATGGCTCCTTGCGTGGTGATTGGTGAGCGCGCCGCCGAGGACATCCGCGCCACCTACGGCATCTGAGCGCCTGCGCCCCCGGGGGCTAGGGGAATGGCCCGCCAACCGCATCGCCGTCCACGATGTCGCGGTCACCATCGGTGGCGACAAGCGACTGTTCGACTATCGAAATTCTCAGCCGCTGCGCCGTCTTCGCAGATGATAGACACGCCTTTTGTCCGTCTCGCCCTACACCCCAATTTCAGATGTTAAAACGGAGTACCTAAATTGAATAAGTTGTCGCCCCAGCATCCCTCAGTGCGTGTATACAAGAAAATCGCCAACCCCGTGCTGGACGTTTTCGGTCCCACCATACAGTTCCTCACAACGCCAGACGAGACCGACGAATCACACTGCGTGATCCAAGGTGTAATTCCGCCCGGAGGCGTGGTGCCTCTGCACAGTCATACAGGCATTGAATGTTTCCTGATGTTGTCCGGAGAACAAGAGGTCCTGGTCGAGACGGACGGGACCTACAGGTGGACCCTGTGTTCGCCTGGCGATTTCATCCAGGTGCCAAGCGAAGCGAAACACGCCTTTCGGAACCTATCGGATAAGCCGGCGGTCTCCCTCGTCACCACGACGGCCGTGCTTGGTCGATTTTTTCAAGAGATAGGCCGCCCAGTCTCCGCGAATAATGAGCCGATGCCTCCAACGCCGGAAGCCATCCAGCACTTTATAGCAACAGCCATTCGTTCCGGCTACTGGCTGGCGACGCCACAGGAAAACGCTGCGGTCGGTCTGGGGCATCTATGAAAGAAAGGGTTCTGTCGCAATAAGAAGATAGCGCGAGCAAGCTCCGATACGATATGGACTGCTCATGCGACAAGGTAAGCCGCTGCGCGGCTACTATAACCGTCGGGCGTGGGTCAAGAACGTGCTTTTTTAGCGTTACACGGACGAGCCAAGTCGTCCTGCGATATGAGCCACGCCCACCCTTGCGACCATTCGAGCCCCTCGGCAATCCCAGCTGCTGAATCCGGCGACTGGGACGACAACGGCCGCATCGTCCTGGATCCCGATGAAGCGTCCGCGGCGCCGTGCAAACGGTGTTCCAACTCATTCAAGAGACCGGCAGCGCATACGCTTTCGTCAAGCGTTTTGTTGAAGAGGGCATGCGCTTTCCAGAGCGTGCCTATGGCGGCGCTTGGGCGGTCCGACTCATCTGGGGTCGCCTGAGCCACGGACGCGTACTCGGATTGATCCACAATCAGTCATATGCGGGCGCCTACGCCTTTTGGCGGTACCAGTATCGGCAACGACCACAGAAGAGGTCCATAAGCGAGTGCAGCCGGTACCCGAGGCGTGTCCATCTGCCCGATCATTACGAAGGGGATTTATCTCCCCGGAGGAATTCGAGTGCAATCAGGCGCGCCTGGCACGCACCCGTGCCAACGGCGAAGGTACCGTACTCAGCGGGGCGGCGTAGCGCGTGAAGGATTGGCGCTGCGCTTCATGTTCATCCCTTCGCGCTCGTGGTTTGTCAAGTAACGGCATTGTTCGAGTTTGTTCGACACGCTCCCTCACCGAGTGAATTCAAACGTAAGACTTCTAAAGGAAGATTTCATGCTCTCGTATCAGGCCCTTGATCGCATTGCTGACTCTCACAACCCGGTGCTCGGGGCAATCTGGATTGTGCTCGCGCTCATCCCGCTTCTTACGCGGCAATGGCGGTTAGCTAGCGCGCGTGCCGGTCTCGGTGTTGCCTGCCTACTCATTGCCTACGGATTCATGTGGATAGATGGCGCGCTCCATATTTGGAGCCGGGCCGGGCTGGACTACAGCACCCACACAGCGGTCGCAGTGGCGCTAATTGCCACTATCGGCGCCATTTCTTGCCGGGTGGGAGCTCTCGCGGTCGTAATGTTCTGCTTGTACGTTCCGCTCATGCTTCACCAGAGATACCACACCGTTGTTGATGTTGCGTCCACTGTGCTGGCAGTCGGCATCCCAGTTTTCCTGGCGGCCCACTTGGCATGTGGGGCGGTTTTCCGTGATCGTCGAGCGGTAGCAAAGGCAATGCTGATTAAGTCCTCTGATTCGTGAAGTCAATCGTCATCGCTGATTGCCTCGCACGCAGCTTTGACGGCGGCAGCCTTGCGCTGCCGCTGGCCGGCTATCGACCACCGACATGGAAGTCGACGTGGGTGCCAGGTGAATTCGCTGGAAGCTGCCTGCTTAAAGCGCCGGAAATGACCGAAATTCTGTCTACAGCCTTAATCCATTCGTACGTCACCCGGTTTCAATAAGCTCGCTGTTCATAACACAGGCGTTGGCTTGATCGAGCGCAATGGTGAAGCAGATGTGTGCGCCAATAGTTCAAATGTATCCCGAATTCAAACGCGGCAATCGGATGCATCGCCGGCACGAGTCGCCCGCGCAAGAGAGCTGGATGTTAGCGACCCCGACGGCCACCGGTCGTGATCGGCCGCCTTTGGCTGTCTGTCAGTCATGGCCCATCGTCTTACCGTCGGCTTCGATGAAGACTGACCTGATTGCTTGAGCGACTGCTCTACTCCGAAAGCTGTCGTAAAAGCATCCAACCATCGAATGACTGTAGTGGGTCGGGAAGAGTCAATGCCGGGCAGGAGCACCTACACCAGGCCGCACTTCGAAGTTGAATGAAAAGCCACGAAACGTGCGCCAAGGGGCGCCTACGGAGCAGTCCGGCTAATTTGCGCTACTTTTCACGTCAGTCCGGCTAATTCCGGTTCTGAGACAGCCGAGCCGCGACGGAATTAGCTGTTACGTCATTGATTTGTTGGGAGTCGCAGTCCGACGAATTTCGGTTCTTCACAGTAGGAAAGCGGAATTAGCCGGACTACAGACCGTTTCGCTGGACTGGAAATCCGGAATTAGCCGGACTGGCGTGAAATCCCGTGGCGCTGAGCCAAGACTGGACAGGCGCATTTGGCGAACCTAAGCATCGCAAGTGGTGGCATCAGGGGAGCAGGCCCCAATGGGATCTTCGACGTCAAAGCGTCGCTCCGCCCTAGTTCGCCAGGCATTGCGGTCACGGGCTCGAATAGCGAGGCTCTGTCTCGCAGCGGGATGTAACGCATGGCGCAGACCGGAACTGGTCCCTGTATTGAGGCCCGCTTCGCAGATTTTGAGCCATTCACTGCAACTTCCGGGCATCCGTTTTGGTCTTCATGCCCGTATAACGCACTACGCGCAATTTGGTGCACACGTTACACGTCTTCAATAGGATCGACGGACGAAGTCACCCATGCCGTATATAACCTTTGTAGCTCAGGAAAATGCCGAGAGTACCGATTATCATGGCCGCCACGATGGTTGAGGTCCGGCCGCTATAAATGATCGAACCTGCCGCGATCGCAACTTGCGGAAAAACAATTCGAATAATGCCACCGATTGTCAAAAGCCAGCCCAACACTGTAATGATCACACGCCAGTCCATATGCCATTGGTTGTGCAAATTTACGATAGCGAGGCCAGCGAGCATCGACAGCAACCCCGACAGATAGAACAGCATGCCAAAGTGCAGCGCCTCCGCGATCATGCTCTCATAGAAGCCAAGATTGACAAGCATGCCGACCGCGACCGAGACAAATGTCGGCCCTAGGAGTCTGGAGAGAAATGACGCTCGATCCAAAACACACCTCCGCCCGTCCACACCGATCTATACAGCCCGAAAAATATGGTGATCGTCGACAAGGGTTGCCCTGATTCATTTGCATATGATGAGCGGCCCCTCGCTTCATAACAATTTATATTTGCACTTGCGTGCCGATCTCAATCACCCGATTGGGCGGTATATTGAAATATTCTGCGGGGCTGCCCGCGTTCTTGCTCATCGTCGCAAACAAATGTTCGCGCCACAGCGCCATCCCGCTGGGCATACTGGCCACGGGAATGATGGTCTCTCGGCTCAGGAAGAACGACGTCTGCATCAACTCGAACCCTCCATCCAACGCCAATCCTGCGAGTGCCTTGGGAACATCCAGACGATCCATAAAACCGAAGCGCAGCACGATTCGATAGCAGTCCTGCATCAGTGGCTCGACGGTGGCATTTTCCATGATCGATACCCATGGCACTTCCTTCATTTTTACCGTAAGGAACAAGACACGCTGATGCAGCACCTGATTGTGGTTGAGGTTGTGCATCAAGGCATGCGGCACTACTTCTGGCGTTGCGGTGAGAAACACCGCTGTGCCGTGCACCCGCGACGGCGGGTTCTTGGACAACGATTGCAGGAATGCTTCAAGCGGCAAATCGGAACTGCGAAGCCGATCAAAAAGCAAGGCCCGACCGCGGACCCAGGTCATCATCACAATGAACATGCCCGCGCCAAGCGTTAGCGGGAACCAGCCGCCTTCGGCCACTTTTAACAAGCTGGAGGACAGAAACGCTGCGTCTACCAGGAGGAAAAAACCCGTTGCGAACAAGCTGAGCATCAGCTTGTAGCCCCAGCCGTAGTGGATGACGAAAAAGGTCAGGATAGTGGTGGTCAGCATCGTGCCGGTGACCGCCACCCCATATGCCGACGCCAGCTTCGACGAGGATCCGAAACCGAGAACCGCGGCAAGGACGGCCAGAAGGAGGATCGCATTAAGCCCTGGCAGATAGATCTGACCAATAGCCTTTGCTGAGGTGTGGACCACATTCATGCGAGGAAGGTAGCCCAGCTGGATTCCCTGCTTGGTCAATGAATAGGCGCCGGAGATGGTGGCCTGTGAGGCGATCACGGTTGCCGCGGTTGCGAGTCCGACCATCAAATATAGCGCCCACGATGGGTATAGCAAAAAGAAGGGATTCTCAAGGGCTTTTTCATTGACAACTAGCAACGCACCTTGCCCCAGATAATTAAGTGCCAAAGCGGGGAACACCAGGCCAAACCATGCAACCCGGATGGGTCCGCTGCCAAAATGTCCCATGTCGGCATACAGCGCTTCGGCTCCCGTGAACGCGAGCAGCACGGCACCCAGGACGACAAACGACGCAAAGCCATGCTGGGTCAGAAAGCCCAGCGCATGCAGCGGGTTAAGCGCCGCCAGAATGGTGGGATGCCTGATAATGCTGTATACGCCTGCTGCGGCCAGGGCGAAGAACCAGAGCACCATGATTGGTCCGAAAAGCGCCCCAATTGCCGCCGTGCCGTGGCGCTGGATCAGGAATAACGCGAGTAGTACCCCGACAGCAATTGGCAGAACGTAAGGCTTGAAAGCAGTTGTGCCAACCTCAAGGCCTTCGACCGCGGACAGTACCGAGATCGCTGGAGTCAGCACTGCGTCGCCGTAGAATAGCGACGCACCAATCAGGCCGGCGACAAGGATCGGTGTTATCGACCGGCCCTGCTTCTTGACGGAGGATACAGAAAGCGCAAGCAACGCCATGATGCCGCCCTCGCCCTTATTGCTCGCGCGCATGATCAGTATTACGTACTTCAGCGAGACCACCACCATCAGGGCCCAGAAAATCGCCGAGATGCCGCCAATAATGTTCTCTGGCGTGAGTGGGATGCCATGCGCCGGACTGAAAGTCTCCTTAACCGCATAGAGCGGGCTGGTGCCGATGTCGCCATACACGACACCCAATGCGGCAAGCGTCAACGCAGCACGGGATTGCTTCGAGTGTGCAGCACCAGATACTTCGTCATTCAATGCATGCGCGTCCACGGTTTTTCAATTTGTCGTTATCACATGCCACCCCAACAGCCCCTGTGCCGGATGAATGGGTAGCACACATCATTTCAAGCTGCCGGTTACATGAGTGCAGTATAGGTATCGCAACCTTCACGTCAACCGGCCTGTTGCAACCCGCTCGGCCGCAAAATGCGCCTCGCCGCTTCGTCAGTGCGAGGTACAGGCGGCCATGCTGGCCGAAGGAACATATTCGGGCAGCGATGGCTTAATCTCGGAAAAGTGGAACAGCTGGAGCGCGCTCAAGCCTTCACCTCATCGCACAGTGGAAACAAGCCCCATTTGCTCGGCTTGACTAGTGATCCAGTGCCAGTCAACGCTCAACCCCCGATGGCAAGCGGGACAAGTGAGCGGCAGCGGTACCTTTCCCGAGATAATATCCTGCAGGCTCTCTGAATGAACGTGCCCGCACACCGTACAGGTGAAGAACAGCGGAACAGGGGGTTTCATGCTCGCCTCAGCAGTTGATCGTCCGTAATCCGGCACGGGGCTCAGCTTTACGCCTGGGTGTTGCTTGTACAAAATTCCAGCGCTACCGGCACTTGATATCAATGTACGGACGCAGCTGTAAAAATTGTATAAAGACATTGGCTCACGGCATAAATAACGCATAAAAGCGGCTCCCTGGCATTGCTTGCTGACGCGACGAAGCGCGGCAGTGATTGGCGGCCCTGGAGACCGCCAGATGCTCGTCACGTGCCACAGCATGGGCAGGAAGCAGTGCCATGGCCTCTTCCGCCTTTGAAGAACGTGAAAATTGCCGGCTGCATTGGCAACCGAAATTTCCGGCGTTATCGCACCTGATAAGTGCGGTGGCCAACGTTCCGTTGCGCCGCGGCGTCCGGAAGCCGGCTTGATGGCCGGCAATGATATTGCTAGGCTACATTGACGTGTGTGGGCGAAGCGTATGTCGTGATCCGGAAGTCCCACCATGCGGTGCGCCTTCGATGGCGAAATCGAGATGGAAGACGACAGGAATCCGGAATCGGCGCTGACTCGCCGCGACTTTCTTCGCGCTGCCGGCCTGAGCGCTGCGGCGTTGGGCCTTGGCGGGAGCGCCAACGCCCAGGCTGCGCGTCCCGGTACAGATCGCGCTGTGCGGTCCACGGCGAGCCGTGCGGCAGGCCCGTACAACATTCTTTTCATCCTTGTCGATCAGGAGCGCTATTTTCGGCCGGGAGAGCTGCCGGTGGGTTATAGCCTGCCGGCACACGAACGCCTGATGAAGCGTGGCACGACCTTCCTGAACCATCAGATCAACTCGTGCGTCTGCACACCATCGCGGTCCGTACTCTATACGGGCCAGCACATCCAACAGACGCGGATGTTTGACAACACCAACTTCCCGTGGATCACCAGCATGTCAACCGACATACCGACGCTCGGTGACATGCTTCGCGACGCAGGCTACTACACCGCGTACAAAGGCAAATGGCATCTCACCAAGGAATTCGAGACCGTTAACAAGCTTGGCACGCCAACGAAAATATTCACCGCGGAGATGGAAGCCTATGGCTTCTCGGACTACATCGGGATCGGCGATATCATCGCGCACACAAGCGGCGGCTACCTGCACGACGGGGTGATCGCCGCCATGGGCACGAGTTGGCTGCGCGGGAAAGGTCGCGATCTTGCGGCACAGGGAAAGCCATGGTTTCTGGCGATGAACCTCGTCAACCCGCATGACGTGATGTTCTACGACACCGATGCGCCCGGAACAAAGGTTCAGGCAACGCGCGGCCTTACACATGTCGCCCGAGATCCGGCCGACCCGCTGTATGCCAGACAGTGGAATTTCAGGCTCCCGGTCAGCCACACGCAGGCGCTCGACGCACCAGGGCGTCCGCCCGCCCACCGCGATTTCCTGCGTTCCCATGACGCCATGGTGGGCGCCATTCCCAACGAGGATGCGCGTTGGCGACGGCGGCACAACTATTATCTGAACTGCATGCGCGACGTCGACCGCAATATCGCCTCGGTTCTGGCCGAGCTCGACGCTGCCGGCCTGACCGACAAGACCATCGTGATCCTGACGTCCGACCATGGCGATATGGACGGGGCCCACCAGCTTCACGCCAAGGGGGCTGTCTCGTATCGCGAGCAGAACAATGTACCGCTGATCATATCCCATCCAGCCTATCAGGGCGGCAAGCAATGTCGCGCCGTCACGTCGCACCTTGACATCGCGCCGACATTGGTTGCGATGACTGGCGTGGACGACAACAAGCGTGCGACCCTGGTAAAGGGCCTTGCAGGCAAGGACTTTTCTGGTCTGCTCAATGCCCCGGAAAAGGCGGATGCGAAGGCAATTCGCGACGGCGCTCTGTTCTGCTACAACATGCTCGCCTACATCGACGGGGACTTCCTCTACCAGGCCGTGGACTATCTGCAAAAGGGCGGCAAGCCGGATCAGTTCAAGAGCACGGGCATACGGCCTGACCTGATGAAGCGCGGCGCCGTCCGCTCGGTATTCGATGGGCGCTACACATTCGCCCGCTACTTCTCGCCCAAGCAGCATAACCGGCCCGGGACGTTGGAGGAGCTCAACCGCTTCAATGACGTGGAACTTTATGATCTGCAGACCGACCCGTTCGAGATGCACAACTTGGCGGCAGACAGCCGACACCGCGAGCTTGTCGTCGCAATGAATAAGAAGCTGAATCGGCTGGTAGATGCCGAGGTCGGTGAAGACCGCGGGCAGATGCTTCCCGGCGGCATCGATGCAGGGTGGGAAGTCACGCCTGAGACTATGGCTGGCGCGTGATGCGCGAGTCGACCTCCATGCTACATTGTCGCCTACCGGCCATGAAACTTGATCGAGGCCCATCCATCGAACGACCGCTTGCTGAGCGGAGCTGCCATGTGAATGTCTCGACGACTTTCAGCATGGCCTTGGTCTTGAGTGCGGGGGGATGGGTTGCTTAAGGGGTGCCCATTACCCCTTCCGGTGATCGCGATCTCAATACTGGGCTCTTCACCTCCATTTTCTCCAGCATATTTCGCATGATGGGGTGGATGCAGCGCCGCACCGGCTGTGGGCGATAGCTGGCATCCTGCAATCCATACCGCAAGCTCGAAGTCGAATTGAAGAACGACCGACGGCACGATGTCCTACCGTTTCCGCTGTATAAACCAGCCGCCGCGGTCGTGCTCCTCGTTCGTCGTCCCGGCGAAGGACTTTGCCGACGTGCGGCTGGAACCAAATCGGCGGTTTATCCAGGAACGCATTGGCCTCTCGACGCAGTAGTGGAGTATTACGGCTGCGCCGATGGTCAGTGCCAGCAGCATCAGAGCCTGAACCCAATTCCGTAAGAAAGTGAGAATACCAGTCCAGCGGCACCGGCGACGAAAACTGTATCGAATCCTATTTTCACGCCGATGGCGCAAATTAGAAGCGACAACAAGCTTCCCCAAACAAAGCCGTTGTAGCCGGGCATCGCCTCACGCAATCGGCATAGCAGCACACCGAGCATAAACTCCGGGATCAGGCGGGCGATACCACCACTCAGCGAAAGGTGTGTGGGCGACGTCGCCTCCACCACACCTACCACCGCCAGTGCCAGAATCGCCATCAATGCGACGCGGAATTTGCTCAGACGCGGCGCAGCCAATAGGAAGAGGGGAAACCAGACATAGGCAAACCACTCGGCACTGACGGACCAGCCTACGTCATTCCAGCCAGTCGGTGCCGAAGTCTTGCGCTGCCAGGAAAAGGTAATTGTGGCGGTTTTCTGAGCGAAACCGGCGCAGGAGGAGCGGCGAGGAGATCGTGATGCAGGCCTTGCGGGAGATGGTGTCGTCCCCGTCAATGTGGTCGCCGGACCTGCCCACTCCGTGCGCAAACAACAGCAGGTCGCTCCCATGACGACGGGCAGTTCTGTCCGAGCCCAGGACAGAACTACTCGCCTTAACGAAGCGTCGCGCGGCCCAAGGCTATTGCCGCAGCGGCGCGGATTGTTGGGCCGTACTGGTGCGTGGTAGCAGCACGAATGAGAGCAATTCGAGCCTCGGCTCCACCGATCTGGCCGAGTGCCTCCGCCACGGCAGCGCGGATGTCAATGTGGTACTCAAAGGATTCAAACACTTCTAGTAACACATGGGTTGCTTGTTGACCGCCTGCATACCCCAAGCCGGTAGCGGCGGCTGCGCGGACCGCATTCCCATTGCGAGGGTTCCTTAGAAGTTGAACCAAAGTATCGATTGCTGCTTGTGTCTCTGCCATGATTGAGCTCACCGCTGAATGCTTCCTGCAGTGCGTATAGCGACCTCGCACCCGAACCGCCTAAGACATACCAGGGGCCGCCACAGGAGTGTTCCCAAGCCGTCCGAGCTGCGGCTGCGGCTCGTGATGAAGTTTGGTGGCGTGGCCTTCCTCGCATTGCCTGCGGCCCGTGATGAGGACGGCTTATCGCGCCGAGAAGACGAGCCCGAGTTTCTGGGCCTGGTCAGTGATCCAGTCCCAGTCGACGTTCAACTCACTGCGACAAGCGGGACAAGTCAGTGGCAGAGGCAGTTTTCCCGAAACCAAATCCTGCAGCGTCTCGGAATGAACGTGTCCGCACGTCGTGCAGGTGAAGAAGAGTGGAACAGGAGGTTTCATGGTCGCCTCGGGGGATCGTCCCCTGGAGAGTTCCGCAAAACTTGGCCTACGCTCGAGACCGCGATATGGCGAATCTCATGCAACCAAGCCTACTATCAATGTACAAATGCCACAGTAAAAGTTGTGTAAAGAACTCGGCTCACGGCATAAACAACGCATAAAAGAGGCTGGTTGCCTGCAGCCAAGACCTACTGGCGGCGAAGCCGGACGAAGATGGCTAGCCTTTCACCAGATGTGGATCCCGTGCCAAGGAAGCTGGCGGAAGAAGGTCCATGGCTGCTTCCAGTCGGTGGACCAGCGCGGCGCTTGCCGGCTGCAATGGCAGTCTGGTTTCCGGCGAAATCACGCCAGATAGTGCCAAGGCCGCCTTCACCGGTGCGGGATTCGGCTCCTCGAACAGGAGCGAGACCAACGGGGCAAGCCTCGCAAACAAGGCGCGGGCGGCACGCAAGCGGCCCGTCTGCGCCAGATGAAGCAGGCGCACGAACAAGTCCGGACGGATATGCGAGGACGCAGCGACAATGCCTGCCCCGCCGGTCAGCAAGTGATCCAGCAGAGCTGCATCCTCGCCGCAGAGCGCAGTGACATGCGGATTGCTGACAAATGCCCGCAAACTGCCGCTGTCGCACTCCTTGACCGCCACGATCTGCGGATGTGCCAACAGAGACTCGATCAGCGCAGGCGACATCGAACAGCCTGTTCGCTTCGGCACGTTGTACAGCATCAGGGGTCGGTCCGTTGTGCGCGCCACCTCGTCAAAATGCCACATCAGACCTTCATCGGAAGGCCGCAGGTAGTATGGCGGCGGCACCAGATAGCCGGCCAGTTCAAAGGCATCCAGCTCGGCAATCTGGGCGCATACCGCGCGCGTATCGACGGCACCTACGCCAGCCATCACCGGCAGCTCGCCATGGACGGCTTCGAGCACTGCCGCCGTGAAGACTTGCCGCTCGCGGGTGGAAAGCAGGCTTCCCTCGCCCGTCGTGCCCAAAATAATGAGGCCATTCACGCCCGCCTCGAGGTAATGTTCGGCCAGCCTGGCAGCGCCTGACAGGTCCAGCGCGCCGGCGTGCATCGGCGTGACCAGGGGCACCCAGATGCCCCATGGTGACTGGCGGGAGTTCGCTCCGATACCGGCCGCTTCGATACCGGTGCTGGCACGCACGGCGGGACCGGAAAAGCTTTCCTCCTCAGTGCGCCACATGGTCGTCCCCCAGGGCCGTCGTGACCCCGAACTCCGCTGCCGGAAACGCTGTCATGATGGCATGCATGGCCGCGTCGCGGTCGGTACGGGAGAGATCCACGTGCATCGTGGTTTCCCCGTGCCGGTAGTCCACGCTCACGACGTAGACGCGGATCCGCTCGCCGAGCACCCGGTGCAGCGTCTGGCGCAAGGCGAACACGTCAATGGATGCCACGCCAAGGCGCAGGCGGATCCAGGCAGGCGCCGGAAAGGGAAGCGGACGCAGCGCGGTGACGGTGTCTTCGCTGCTGCGCAAGGCGGTACGTCGGGGGACCGTATTAATCGTCGGGCTTGACTGTCGCATGTTGGTATGAGCCCGCGAAGGCGGGTCGCATGTTGGACATAACCTTATGCTAGCGAGCGTCGTCTAAATTTGATGCAAGGATTTGGGGCGGTTGCATCAAATCGGCATCAAAATCAGCCTGCGCGGGCGCGCATGCCCGATCAGAACGTCTTCGTCAGCGAGGCCCATGCGGTGCCACGACCCATGTACCGGCCCTTCGCATTCGTGTACACAGCCTTGTCGGCGTTGGTATCGATATAGGCCACCGCCAGCGCGAGGCCTTTGCCTAGATCCTTGGTCAGGCCGATCTTCCAATCCACATACGATGCGTTGGCAACCTGCACCTTCTGATAGCCGACATGCGTATTGAGCGTCAGGCCCCAGACATCCAGCGGCATGTTCGCCGACAGGTCGACGTACCAGCTGTGCTTGCTGTCCGCGAACCCGAACAGGTTGGTCGGCGCATAGGAGTACTTCAGCGTCACGGGGCCATACCCCAGCCCGGCGTAGACCTCAGTGGTATAGGGCCGCGTGTAGCCGGCCGGATAGTCCCCCGGGTAGAAGTACTGTAGCACCCCGACGTCGTAGCTCCAGTCCGTGGCGAAGGTTCCCTTGTAGCCGCCATAGAAATCCATTTCGATGGGAGCCGACACTTCCGCGTTGCTGTCGCCCAGCCAACTGATGCTTGAGTTCCAGGTGCCCAAGTAGAACCCGCTGGCATGGCTGTAATCGAAACCGCCCTGGATCGCAGGCCGACGATTGGTTTGCATCAAGCCTCGGTAGCGGTAGTCGGTGGCCACGGAGACGTTCGCGGTGAACGTGTGCGTGGGCGTTTCGGCTTCAGGCTGGGATTGCGCCATGGCGGGCACGGCGGCAAACAGGGTAAGGGCAGGCACGGCGCAAGCAAGCAGCGCACCGGAAGTCTGGCGCAGGAGAGTCATTTTCGTTTGGCGAAAGTTAAAGGAACCCTATGAGAGGGAGCCTCGCCAAGATATGTCCTGATGCCTAAAAAAGGCATCAAAAGCTGCAGCGTCGGCGTGTAATCGGCATAAAGATTCGCGTTTGCTTCGGTCTTATCCCGCAAACCGGTAACCCAATCCGACCTCGGTCAGCAGATGAGCTGGCTGGGCCGGGTCCGCTTCAAGCTTGTGCCGCAGGTGTCCCATGTAGACGCGCAAGTATTGGCTGCTTTCCGCCTGCGAGGGTCCCCACACTTCGCGCAGCAACTCCCGATGCGTCATGACCTTACCACGATGCCCAATCAACACCGCCAACAGGCGATATTCAATCGGTGTCAGATGCACAGATTGTCCGGAACGCGTGACCAAGCGGCTGGCCAGGTCGACGTGAACGTCGCCAAACGTAATCTGGTATGAGCCTTGCGGATTGGTCCTCGCATGGCGTCGCAGCAGGACGCGCAGACGCGCGATCAGCTCCGCGACGCCAAATGGCTTTGTCAGATAGTCGTCCGCGCCGGCATCGAGCGCTCCGACCTTGTCGGTCTCTCCACTGCGAGCAGACAGCACCAGGATCGGTACATTGGTCCAGGTTCGCATCTCGCCGATCAACTGCACACCATCGCCGTCCGGCAGTCCCAGGTCGAGAATGACAAGGTCAGGCTGGCGTGTCCCTGCCTCGATCAATCCGCGCTTGAGCGTTTCGGCCTCGCATACCGTGCAGCCTTCGGATTCCAGTGTCGCGCGAACAAAGCGCCGGATATGCGGTTCATCCTCGACGAGAAGGATCGTTGGGGAAAAATCGAACGGCATCAATGCATCTCCTCGGGTGTGCGGCCATTGTCAGACATCGGTCGGTTCAAGCTCGACGGCTGGCGGATTGCCGCGAGGCAATGCGATGGTAAAGCGCGCTCCTGTCCGGCCGCCGGGTCGCATCGGCAAATCCGGCCGCTGAGCGGCCTCCACCCAGATACGGCCGCCATGCGCTTGCATGATCGCCTCACAAACAGCCAGGCCCAGGCCGACTCCTGCCGTGGCGGACTCGCGCTCGCCGCGCGTGAACTTCTCGAATATCTGGCGTTCCTTGCCCTTGGGCACGCCCGGCCCGTCATCCTCGACAGAGATCCGGATGTCATCCTGGACAACTGCGGCTGAAATCCGGATTTCAGTGCCCACTGGTGTGTATTTGGCGGCATTTTCCAACAGGTTGCATAGCACCCGGTCGATCAAGACAGCGTCGCATTCGACTAATGGGACAGTCGACAGATCTGCCACTACGACGCGATGACGCGCCAGCGCGTCGCGCATCGATGCAAGGCTGGCGCCGACCAGTTCCTCTACCGACTGCCACTCCTTGTTGGTGCGGACATCGCGACTCTGCAGCCTCGCCATGTCCAGCAAATTGACCACCATCGTCTGCATCCGCTTTGCCTGCTCGAGCATTGCGGAGATGGTTTGATCCAGTGGCGGCACCAGCGGCTGAACGCTGCGCTGCATGGTCTCGGCCATGCCAATCAGGCTGGTCAGAGGGGTGCGCAGGTCATGGGACACAGCGGCCAGCAGCGAGCTGCGCAGACGCTCAGACTCCATCGACAGCAGGGCATGCTGCGCGACTTCGACGTAGTGCAGCCGTTCGATAGCGATGGCGATCAGCGTGCAAAATACGTCCACTTGTCGTCGCAGCGCTGGCTGCGCAAACGCGCGCGGGGCCGCAGGTTCGACCGCCAGCACGCCCCGTGTCTGCATGGGCGCCTTCAGCGGCAGGTACAGCACCGTGCTGCCCGGCAACGTATGGGTGCCGGTACCAGCGGGCTGACCGTGAGCGAAAGCCCATTCGGCCAAGACGCGATCGATGGAATCGGTACGCACCGTCGTGTTCTGCTGACCAGCCCCCGCCACAGGCGGCAGCAGCCGTCCCTCGGGCGACACCAGGAAGAAGGCTGAATTGGCATCGAACGCGGCGCGCAAGAAGCGGCTGCCAATCGAGACGATTTGGTCGGGCATCAGTGCGGCGGACAGCTCGCGCGCCAGCTCATACAGCGTGCGAGCGCCTTCCTCCCGCTGCACAGCCAAGTGTGCTTGCTCACGCAAGCCGGCCGTTAGTTGTCCAATGACCAGTCCGACGGAGAGCAGCACCAAGAATGTCAGCAGGTACTGCACGTCGCTGACGGCAAACGACAATCGCGGCGGTACAAAGAAGAAGTCAAAGGCGGCGACAGCAAAGACGGAGGCGAGCGCAGCAGGCCCGCGGCCATGACGCAGCGCGACCCCGACCACGGCTGCCAGGAATAACATGGCGATGTTGACCACATCGAACCACGGAAACGCCAGCGCCGACAGCACCGCGGCACCGGCGCACCAGACCGCCGCCCAGGCGTAGTCCTTACGCGTCGCGCCATTCTCTGCTTCGCTCGATTCGGGTTCTTCGGCACCGTGGCGCGGGCGAATGTCAGCGCGCGTGGTGTCAGCGGCTACGCGGATGATGTCAATTTCCGGACAGCCGATCGCCAGCGCGTCGGCAAAGCTGCGTCGGCCGAACAGCCAGGCCGGCGCATTAACAAAGGGCGACAGTGCCAGGGCAAGCAGCGAGCGGGCCCGCTCCGCAAGAGAGGTGCCGCCACGGCGCCAGTCCGCCGGCGCCCGCCCGATCACGATCTTGGTCAGGTTGTGGCGGCGCACGTAGCCCACCACGGCCTGCACCATATCGTTGCCCGCCAGCGTTTCAGTGCGTGCGCCAAGTTCTTCGGCAAGATGCATGGCCGTCTGCAGGCGAGCCTTGCCGGCAGCGGACGGCGGCGTTAGGCGCGGAGTGGCGATCGTCACTACATGCCAGTCACAATTCAGTTGCCCCGCCAGACGTCGTGCGCTCTTGACCACCTGCTCGGCATCATCGCCGCTGCCGATGCAAGCCAACACCGCTTCGCGCGTGCGCCAGACCGCTTGTACCGCTTCTGCCTGCCGCCAGGCCCTCACATCGTCGTCGACACGGTCTGCAGTACGCCGCAGCGCCATTTCGCGTAGGGCAATCAGGTTGCCTTTGCGGAAGAAATTGCGCGCCGCATGCCGGGCCTGTTCCGGCAGGTAAACCTTGCCTTCCTTCAACCGGTGCAGCAGTTCCTCGGCAGGCAGGTCGACCAGCACGACTTCGTCCGCGCCATCGAAGACTGTATCCGGCACCGTTTCCCAGACGCGGATACCGGTGATGCCTCCGACCGCTTCGTTCAGGCTGTCGAGATGCTGGACATTGACGGTGGTCCAGACGTCGATGCCGGCGGCTTGCAGTTCCTGTATATCCTGCCAGCGCTTGGGATGGCGGCTGCCTGGCGCGTTCGAATGCGCCAGCTCGTCCACCAGAATCAGCGCAGGATGACGTGCCAGCGCCGCGTCTAGATCGAACTCCTTAAGCACGCGATCACGATACGGCACGTCCTTCATCGGCAGCCGTTCGATACCGACGATCAGCGCTTCAGTCTCGGCGCGGCCGTGGGTCTCCACGATGCCGATGACGACATCCGTGCCCTGCTGCGCCGCTGCTCGCGCTGCCGTCAGCATGGCAAAGGTCTTGCCCACCCCGGCCGATGCGCCAAAGTAAACCCTGAGCTTGCCGCGTGCAGCTCGTGCCCCCTCGGCCTGCACGATCTGGAGCAGTGCGTCCGGGTCGGGGCGAGCGCCGGCTTCGCGAAATTGGGTATCAGACATAAAGGAGCCACCCCAATCCTAGCAAACGCCGCACTGTTCAACCCCTTATATGGCTCGCCGCGTCATCGCTGTGGTGCAACACTGTCCAGCGCAAGATTCAGCTTCAGCACATTGACGCCCGGATCGCCCAGCACTGGCAATAGTGGCTTTTCAGTATGCGCGGCAATCAGCACCTTGACCTCCTCTAGCGCAACGCCCCGGACCCGTGCGACGCGCGCTGCCTGGTATTCGGCGGCTGCCGGGCTAATCTGCGGATCCAGCCCGCTTGCCGATGATGTGACCAGGTCCACGGGCACTGGCGCGTGGTTGTCGGGATCCGCAGCATGCAGCGCTTCGATGCGGGCGCGAGCCGCGTCGGTCAGCGATGGATTACTGGGGCCCAGATTGGATCCCGACGACGCCGAAGCGTTATATGGCATCGGTGCCGTCGCCGACAAACGGCCCCAGAAGTATTTGGGATCAGAGAATGACTGGCCGATCAGTTCTGATCCCATCGGCTTGCCATCCTTCTCGATCAGCGAGCCGCCAGCCTGGTGCGGAAATACGGCTTTCGCAATACCGGTAATTACGCCGGGGTAGAGCAGGCCGGTAATCAGCGACAAGGCGACAAACAATACCACCATCGGCCGAACCAGGCCCGCTTGCACCGGCGGCTGTGGAGAGGGCTGCTGAGAAGGCTGCGGGGTGCGAATTTGCATATTCATGAATGCTCCGAAACTTACAGGTCAGACCAAGCCGAACAGGGTTAGGATCAGGTCGATCACCTTGATGCCGGCGAACGGCACGAGGATGCCGCCAAGGCCGTAGATCAGCAGGTTGCGGCGTAGCAGCACGGCGGCGCCCAGCGGTCGGTAGACGACACCCTTGAGGGCCAGAGGGATCAACACGACGATAATTAGTGCGTTGAAGATCACCGCCGACATGATGGCCGAGGCCGGCGTTGCCAGCCCCATGACATTGAGGAGGTTGAGCTGCGGATACGTGGTGGCAAACGCCGCCGGGATGATCGCGAAATACTTTGCGATGTCATTGGCCACGCTGAAGGTCGTCAATGACCCGCGCGTCATCAGCATCTGCTTACCGATTTCGACGATCTCGATCAGTTTGGTCGGATTGCTGTCCAGGTCGACCATATTGCCGGCCTCCTTGGCGGCCTGCGTACCGCTGTTCATGGCCACGGCGACATCGGCCTGCGCCAGCGCCGGGGCGTCGTTGGTGCCGTCACCGGTCATTGCCACCAGCCGCCCTTCCCCCTGGTACTGCCGGATCAGCTTGAGCTTGGCCTCCGGCGTGGCCTCGGCCAGAAAGTCATCGACGCCCGCCTCGGCGGCAATCGATGCTGCGGTCAGGCGGTTGTCGCCGGTGATCATGACCGTCTTGATGCCCATCTTGCGCAGTTCGCCAAAGCGTTCGCGGATGCCAGTCTTGACAATGTCCTTCAACTCGATGACGCCAAGCACGCGCACCGACGCGCCGCTGGTGTCAGCCACAACCAGGGGTGTGCTGCCGGCGCGCGCCACTTCGTCCACGGCCTGCATCACGGCATCCGGAAACTTTCCGGCACGCTCAGTCACGTAGCGACGCACCGCATCGGCCGCGCCCTTACGCACCTGGCGGCCACCTTTTTCGTCCGTGAGGTCCACGCCACTCATGCGAGTCTGGGCGCTGAATGGTACGAACTGAGGCGCCAGCGAACTGATCTGCGGCGCGGCGAGCCCCGGTTGCTGGCGTGCCAGCGTCACGATGCTGCGACCTTCCGGCGTTTCGTCAGCCAGCGAGGACAGCCACGCCGCTTCGGCGAGCTGCAATAGCGACACGCCGGGCGCCGGGATGAAACGCGAGGCCTGGCGATTCCCGTGGGTAATGGTGCCGGTCTTGTCGAGCAGCAGCACGTCCACATCGCCCGCGGCCTCGACCGCGCGGCCCGAGGTGGCGATTACGTTCGCTTCCATCATCCGGCTCATGCCTGCCACACCAATGGCCGACAGCAGGCCACCGATGGTAGTCGGTATCAGGCAGACCAGCAGCGCCACCAGAACGGTTACGGTCACGGGTATTCCAGCCTTCGTGACCAGCACGGCGTAGAGCGAGAAGGGTTGCAGCGTGGCAGTGGCCAGCAGCAGCACCAGCGTCAGGCCGACCAGCAGGATGGTCAGGGCCAGTTCGTTGGGCGTCTTCTGGCGCTTGGCCCCTTCGACCATGGTAATCATGCGGTCGATGAAGCTCTCGCCCGGATTGGTGGTGATGCGCACCACGATCCAGTCGGACAGCACGCGCGTGCCGCCGGTCACCGATGAGAAATCGCCGCCGGACTCGCGGATCACCGGCGCCGATTCGCCGGTGATGGCGCTCTCGTCGACCGAAGCCACGCCGTCGATGACCTCGCCATCTCCCGGAATCATGTCGCCGGCCTCCACCAGCACCACATCACCGCGCCGCAGTGCCGTGGCAGCCCGCGCCTCGGTGGCGCCACCGCGCCTGCCGTCCTTCAGCACGCGCGCGGTCACCGTGGTCTTCAGGCCACGCAAAGCCTCGGCCTGCTGCTTGCTGCGGCCTTCGGCAAGAGCTTCGGCAAAGTTGGCGAACAGCACCGTGAACCACAGCCAGACCGATACCGCCAGGATAAAGCCGGCGCTCTCGCTGCCGGCAGTGGCCGCAGGCGCGAACATTGCACGCAGGAAGAGGATTGTTGTCAGGATGCTGCCGACGTAGACGACGAACATCACTGGGTTGCGCAGTTGGTCGACCGGCGACAGCTTGCGAAAGGCCGCAACCAGTGCCGGCTTCACCAGCTCGGCCGCGAACATGCTCCGCGAACGGGGGTGATGCGGGTGACGGTGTGGATGCGTACCGCGTTGCTGGCCGGCGACCGGCATACCTTGCGCCTGTACAGGGTTGGAAGCGCCAACTTCCGGCGCCTTGCCCTCGCCTTTGGCCTTAGGGGCCATTGAATCTTGTTGCATGGTCTCTCCGCAATCCCCTGGAAGCGCCGGCACGTAGCCTGTTCGGCTGTACTGGTGCCAGGCGCCCAGGAATGCCTGGTATCTCTTGGTCAGTTGGTCGCCTTACTTGCCCGCGATAGCCGTCGCGACGCCCTGGAGCTGCTCCGCAATCGGGCCCAGCGCGAGTGCGGGGACATAGGTTAGCGCTCCCACCAGCAGCACCGTACCCACCAGCAGCACCACGAAGAGGGGGCCGTGCGTCGGCATCGTGCCGCCACTCACCGGGACGCGCTTCTTGGCCGCCAGCGAGCCCGCCATCGCGAGCACCGGGATGATGATCCAGAAGCGACCGAGCCACATCGCGGCAGCCAGCAGCGTGTTGTAGAACGGCGTGTTGGCGGAGAGGCCGGCAAAGGCGCTGCCGTTGTTGTTGGCTACCGATGACAGCCCATACAGGATTTCCGAGAAGCCATGCGTGCCGGGATTGAAGACGCCAGCACGCCCCGCCTCAGCCATCACCGCGACCGAAGTGCCAAGCAGCACCAGCAGCGGCGTGACCAGGATCGCCACCGCCGTCATCTTCATTTCGTAGGTCTCGATTTTTTTGCCGAGATACTCGGGAGTGCGGCCGATCATCAGGCCGGCGATAAACACCGCCAGCACCGCGTACACGAGCATGCCGTACAGGCCCGAGCCGACGCCGCCGAACACCACCTCGCCCAGCTGCATCAGCAGCATCGGCACCAGGCCGCCGATGGCGGTGAACGAGTCATGCATGGCATTGACCGCGCCGCAGGATGCCGCGGTGGTGATGGTGGCGAACAAGGCCGAGGCCGCGATGCCGAAGCGCGTTTCCTTGCTTTCCATATTGCCGCCCGCCTGCAGCAGCGAGGTGGTATGGTCGATCGGCAGGCCAGCCAGTGCGGGATTGGCTGTCTGCTCGGAAAACGCCGCCACGCACGCCATGGCAATGAAGATCACCGTCATCGATGCCAGCACCGCCACCCCCTGGCGCCTGTCGCCCACCATCTCACCGAAGGTGAAGCACAGCGCAGCGGGGATCAGGAAGATCGCAAGCATCTCGATAAAGTTGGTCAGCGGATTCGGGTTCTCGAAGGGATGCGCCGAGTTGGCATTGAAGAAGCCGCCACCGTTCGTGCCGAGCATCTTGATGGCCTCTTGCGAAGCCACCGGACCCATCGCAAGCGTTTGCTTGTCCGTCTTGGCCGCCTCAGTCACCGGCTTGCCTTCGGCATCGAGCACCGGCTGCCCGGCCGCATCGACCTTGGGCTGGCTGTATTCGACCGGCGTGACCAGGCTGACGTCCTTGTAGGCGTCGAAGTTCTGGATCACACCCTGGCTGGCCAACGCGAGCGCGATCACCGTGGCGATCGGCGCCAGCACGTAAAGCGTGATCCGCGTCATGTCGACCCAGAAGTTGCCAATCGTAGTCGTGCTTTGGCGAGCGAAGCCGCGAATCAGCGCGAACACCACGGCGATCCCGGTCGCTGCGGACAGGAAGTTCTGCACGGTGAGCGCGAGCATCTGCACCAGATAGCCCATGGTCGATTCACCGGCGTATCCTTGCCAGTTGGTATTGGTCACAAAGCTGATCGCCGTATTGAAAGCCGAGTCGGGCGAAACGGCCCCAAAGCCTTGCGGATTGAGCGGCAACTGGCCCTGCAGGCGCTGCAGCGCGTAGACCGCGACCACACCAAGCAGGTTGAAGGCGATCACTGCGACGGTGTACTGCTTCCACCCCATCTCGGCTTCGGCTCGCACGCCGCCCAGGCGATATAGCAGCCGCTCGAGCGGGCGGCCCCACGCGGTCAATACGTAGCCGTTGTCCTCCACAGCGCGCCGCAGGTAGCGCCCAAGGAACGGTGCGCACGCCAGCAGGATGGCGAGATACAGGATCAGCAGACCCACGAATTGCGAGGACATCAGAATTTCTCCGGCCGAAACAGCGCAACAAGGAGGTAAACGAAAATGGCGACGGCCAGCGCGCCGCTCAGCAAGTTAGTCCAGTCCATCACGGCTCCCTGTCGGACGCATTGTCCTTAGCGAGCATCTGGTTGTGCGAGCCACCGTGCCCATTGGCGACTGCGGATGGTGGGGCGAGCATGGCGCATAGCCCCAACAGGGCCGCGCTCAGTACAGCGAAGCCAATCAAAACGATTAGAAAGATCCCGTCCATGACAAAAACCTCAAAGCGATTCCTCGGCTTGCAGCTTAGCGATGGGGCAGTAAAAAAAGGATATAAAGGTGATGCAAAGGTATAAAGAACGCATAAAGATCGGCTGCCGCGGACACGAGAGGTAATGAGATGTGCACGTGAATTGGGTGCGAGATCGCACTGGCTTGAGCAGCTGCCTCTTCCACTGTTTATCTTTCCGTCACTGTAAGCGGGAGGGGTAGAGAAAAAAGTGCTAAATTAGATACTTCCGTGAAGCGATCTTTATCGAATTTTTGCGTGTCGTAGCCATTTATTGATGCGCGGTAAACGCGACCTCGCATACGCTGGTTTCATAGGACGCGCCCCCGAAGAACCTTCGGCCCGTCGGCAGCCCACCCTGTGTTGAACCGCCATGATTAAGCTCCTTGTTGTTGTTAACGACTCAGCCAGTTCGTTATGGGCTGTCCGGCATGCAGCGTTCCTCTATCGAGAGGGCAGCGTATCCGAGATTGTGTTACTCAACGTACAACGCCCGATTGAGTATGGTCGCGCCAGTGCCTACCACTCGCTGGCCGAACTGCGCGAGCGGGAACGCAGGGCGGGAGAAGCGGTACTGGCGGGTGCGTGCGAAATCCTCGCCGATTCAGGTGTTAAGTATGTAGCGCAGATCGGCATTGGTACGCCTGTGAAGACAATTCTCGACGCGGCGCAGGCATGCCGATGCGACGGCATTGTGCTGGGTGTATCAGCCTGGTCACGGCTCTTGGCTCTTGCTGGCGCCGGCATCCCGGCCAGCATCATGCGACGGTCTCGCGTGCCTGTCACGCTGGTCAATGCCCCGATGGGGGCGCAGGTCCCCGTTGAGCTCAGGATGCTTCGGCCCGGTGTGGGTCGTCCTCACCCTGCGCTTGTGGTCTATCCGGCTGGAGTCCAGCCTGACTTGTTGATTGCCAATCCAATGCGCCGGTCATGACTAACCCGCTCGTTGAAACGTCGTGGAAACGATGGCAGCCGAACGAGGAATGGTCGACTTCCCGCCACGGCAATGCCTCAACCGGCGAAGGAAACCATGTTCACCGAGTTACGGGTTGTTCCCTATCACGACGGATGGGATGTCATCTATGAGCGCGCGCGGTACGCAGAATCACACCACCCGTCCAGGCACTCCGCCATTCTGGCGGCCACCGCGCAAGCCAGGCGCGAGGGCGCGACGCTGGTCATACTCGACCGGGATGGCACAGAGATTTCACGCCGCGACTATGCAACAGCACCAATCAGATAGAGAGAGTGATCCGCCTTTCCACATCTCCCCGGGGCGGGTCACACGCCCGGTGCACATTGGACCAGCAGCCGCCTTCGCCACGATTGACTGCCTGGATCAGGATCAAGGCGAAGACGTACCACGCCTCCTCTGGCATGGGGCTCGTGCCAAGATCTATGAAGTCTATGTCGATCGCGATCCCCACGGGGCCGCCTTCGCGATCTTGAGGGCTGCGCGAGGCATAGGTTACGAAAACGCTCTGAGGCATATCAGCCAGGCTCTTCTCCCAGTCTATAGACGAAGCGGGTCGAAGATGCTCGCACCACCGCGCCCTGCGCCGCTCTATCAAGAGTAAAGAGGTCCTGGATTTCTTATAACGGCTGTAACGGAAGTGCGCACATGCGCGGAGCAACCGTCCGGCCAGCGGCTTTTACACATTTTTTACTCAACAACACTCCTTTTTGATGCCACTTGGATACGCGCTGGCATACGCTTTACGCATGGGATGCGGGCAATTGATGTCCGGCCTATAGCATCGGCCGACGCCCGAATCATTGAGAGGGAGAAAGTCATGTTGTACCGACTCGTGCTTGCCGGCTTGTCAGTAGCTGGACTCGTACTCCTGTTCGGCATTCAGTTCAAGCTGACCGATACCGTCGGGCGTAAGGAAGATGACGCCGCTCATCATTTTGATGAAAGGCGACATAGTGCAGATTAATGCATCTTATTCGGCGTTTCTTATCGGCCCGCTCCAGTCAATTGATCTGTAGGAACCGAGGGTCTTTGAAGCATCTGGGCCCCAGGTTGCAACCCATGGCAAAGACGGTAAGCAGATAGCGTTCGCGCGCGTTGCGCAGTTTCGGATCATCGCCGGACTGCGGCCCGAAATGACGGGTGAACCCTGTCCAATGCTCGATGTTCGCGAGGATGTCCAGCAGGTTGCGCGGCACGAGACGGCTGTCGATGGCGGCTTGCAAGGCGATGGCCGTGGAAGGTATTTCGCGTGCCACGATGCGCGTGAGCGTGGGCTCGCCGCTCGGACTGATCGTCACGTCGCCGGCATGCTGGGGAAATTCACTGTCGACCTGTTCGGCCGTCTCCGTCAGCAGCTTCTTGAGATTGTCGACGAAGCCCTGCGCATCGGGCGCGAGACCGATCCGATCGCAATAGTCCTGGAGCAACGCCTGACATTCCCCCAAGGCATCAATTGCTGACGAAGGTCGGAAAAATTGCCCGATCCTTCGATGCAGACGTCGCCGCAGCGCAGGTCGCCGGCGAGATGGGGAAACACACATACCTCCAGGTAGCGCCGATTCGTCGGGTTGCCCAAGGTGGCCGAACGGCGCACCAGCTTTCGCCAGCGCTCGGACGCGAACGAGAGATCCACCTCGTCGGCGAGCCATTCGGTCTTGCGGTGTTCGTTCTGCAGACCGACGTCCAACGCTTTGAGCAGTCGGCGGTCTTCGGTCGCCGCGACAAAGCGCAATTCCTTCGCCATCTGGAACATCGCCGCACGCCATGACTTGAAAGGCTTTCACAGCAATGGCAAATGATTCCCGTCGCTCCAGACCCGGATCGCTTCGCAATCGGCCTGCAGCTTGTCCAGGTCGCCGTGCGGCGCCAGCAGCTCGCGCACGCGTTTCCCGGTATGGGCGTCGTCCAGGCCTTCGGCCACAATGCCGATGACTAGTTCGAGCGCGGCAACCAGTTCTTCGCTCAATTCGCGCTGGCGCGCCTGGATGAGAGTGAGTTCTTCCTTGGCACTCTTGTGAATCGCCCCCATGCGGCGGATGAACATTTCCGCGATGTCGTCGCGCGCGCCGATGCGCATTTGGTGGATCAGAGCCAGGATCAGTGCGTGTCGCCTGGCGGGCCGGAAGTCCTTCATGTCACCCGCGTCGAGGGCCGATGCCATATTGGCCAAGTGTTTCAGTTTGGTGGCCGGGACGCTGTCGAGCAGCGTGTCGTTGTCAGGCAGCGATTCGAGCCACTTCAACTGGTCCAGCACCAGGTCGAGGTGTTTGCGCGGTCGCCTTTTTTGCGGATCGCTTGATCTGCTGATAGAGCGAGCGCCGCGCCGGCAACTCGGCTTCCAGCAGTTGATCGAGCCATTGGCGCTGGTCGGCGGACAGGCGCTGCGCGATGTGGCGATGGAGCGCGGCTTCGGCCACGGCATGGGCCTGTTCCGCGATCTCATCGAGCGCCCGGAAGGCGGTGGTTTGCAGTGCCGCGCGAGGACATCGCGCAGCAGTCCCTGCTCAACGCCAGTTGCGACAAGTTGATCGCGGCCAATGCCCCGGCAGTCTCCGCCGACCGCGCGGCGGTGCCAGTCCATCCCTGGCAAGCGGGCTACCTGCGTGAGCATCCGCTCGTGCGCGATGCCCTGGCCAGCGGCCGCATGCAGGACTTGGGCACGCAGGGCGCGGACTTCTTTCCGACCTCGTCGATCCGGACCCTGTGCCAGCCCGGCAATCCGTACTTTTACAAGCTGTCGCTGAACATCCGCATTACCAACTGCGTGCGCAAGAACGCCTGGTACGAGCTGGAGAGCGCCATGCACGTCAACCGCGTGCTGCGACCGCTGCTGCCGGACCTGGGGCGGCTGTTCCCTGGCCTGGCATTGATGGAGGAGCCGGCATTCCTGTCGGTGGACATGAAGGATGCCGATATCGAGAAGAATCGCCAGGTCATCGAAGGCTTCGGCCTGATCCTGCGTCAGAGCGTGGATACGCTGCGCACACCCGACTGCGTGCCGCTGCTGGCCGGCTCGCTGTTCGGCAACCATTACTACGGCGAAGCGCGCATGCAGCGGCTGCTGGCAGCGCTTGCCGCGCAGGCCGGGACGACGGTGGACGCCATGACCGAGCGCTGGTTCTCTGCCTATGTGTCCCAACTGCTCTACCCGGTCTTCCACCTCTTCTTCGCGCACGGCGTCATTTTCGAGCCGCACCTGCAGAACGTGGTGCTTGGCTTGCGCCAGGACATGCCCGCGCAACTCTTCCTGCGCGACTTCGAGGGCGTGAAACTGACGCCTTCTCGCCATCCCGCGTCGTCCATGCCTGAGCTCAGCGAACGCGCGCAGGCCTCGCTGTGGTACGACGAAGAACAGGGCTGGAACCGCGTTGCCTACTGTCTGTTCGTCAACAACCTGTGCGAAGTCATTGCCCAACTCGGTGCCGGCAGGCCGGTCACGACTGCTCGGCTGTGGTCAGTCGTGCGCCATCACCTGCATACCTACCAGCATCGCTATGGCAACGCAGCATCGGCCCGGCGCATCAACGGGTTGCTAGCAGGCAGCCCGTTCCCGGCCAAAACCAATTTCAGCAATCGTTTCTTCCAGCGTGCCGATCGCGCGTCCACCTACGTTCCCGTCGCCAATCCCATCCCGTTCGCTGGCGTGGAGGCCGCATGGCAATGACCGCCCCCGAACTGCGCTGGACGCGTGTCACCGCCCACCTGCACGACGCGCTTGCCGAGGCCGGCGGCCCGCTGTGCACCTACGTCTACGACTTGGAGGCGCTGCGGCGCCACGCCGCAGTCACGGCGCGCAGTCTGCCGCCCGGCTTCGAACTCTTCTACGCGATCAAGGCCAACTCCGACCTGCCGATCTTGCAGACGCTGGCACCAATCGCGCACGGCTTCGAGATCTCCTCCGGCGGCGAACTGGCCTGGGTACGCGAGCATTTTGCCGAGGTGCCGCTGATCTTCAGCGGCCCCGGCAAGACCGATGCGGAACTTGCCAGCGCACTCGATCTCGGTGTCCAGGCGCTGCATGTGGAAAGCCTGCATGAACTCGAACGGCTGGCCTGGCTTGCGCGCGAGCGCGGCGTCACGGCGCCGGTGCTGCTGCGCGTCAATCTTGCCATTGAAGGACTGCAGGCCACCACGCTGATGATGGGCGGCAAGCCCACACCGTTTGGCATTGCCGGCGACCAGTTGCCGGCCTGCCTGGCGTGGCTGCGCGCGCATCCGGAAATCCGGCTGCGCGGCTTTCATTTCCACCTGATGTCTCACCAGCTCGACGCCGCCGCCCACCTGCGCCTGCTCGATGCCTATCTGCAACAGGTCAGACGCTGGCGCGTGGAATATGGGCTCGACACGCTGGACCAGGTCAATGTCGGCGGCGGCATCGGCGTCAACTACCGCGAGCCCGAGCGGCAATTCGACTGGGCCGCCTTTGCCGAAGGTTTGCCCGCGCTGTCGGCGCAGCGCGACGGGCTGACTGTGCGCTTTGAATGCGGGCGCTATATCACCGCCTTCTGCGGCTATTACGCGATGGAGGTGATCGACGTGAAGCACGCCTTCGACCGTGCCTTCGTGGTCGCCTGCGGCGGCACGCACCACTTTCGTACTCCGTATGCACAGGGGCACAGCCACCCCTTCCGGGTGCTGCCGGTCGATTCGTGGCGCTACCCGTTCGCCCGTCCCGGCGTTCAGGCAGCGCGCGTCAGCGTAGTCGGGCAGCTCTGCACGCCCAAGGACATCCTCGCTCACGACGCCCCGGTGAACTGCGTGCGCGCAGGTGATCTGGTGGTGTTCCCGTATGCCGGTGCCTACGCCTGGCATATCTCACACCACGACTTCCTGCGCCACCCGCACCCGCGGCATTGCTACCTTAGCGTGGAGGACACCCATGCTGCAGATAGGGGTAGGAAACGGCTTTCGCCGTCCCCTCCCTCCGAACCCGGTGTGCGGTTTTCCCGCGACGGGCTCTCCAGT
>NZ_JAGIQB010000057.1:0-41875 GCF_017815025.1 Cupriavidus phytohabitans | reverse complement strand
CACACTTATCGGTGTTTGTTTGTTAAAGAACTTTCGCGATTCGCTTTGCTTGTCGCGTCGCTGTTTTGTCAGCAGCGGAGGAGCGAGACTATAAAGAAATTTCTTCGATCAATCAATCATTTTCGAAAAAATCTTTATTCTGGCGAGTAACGCCTTGCAGGCCTTTTCCCCTCCACGTTGCGCGGTGCCTTGCGAACGGGGGGCGAATACTAATGCCTCAACGGCGAACTTGCAAGTCTTTTTGGAAGGGGAATTTTGGAGAGCCTCTTTTATCACTTGTTGCCCGCCGAGACGCCATGGCTACCAGAGGAAGCGTCAGACAGCATGAGCGATGGAATTCACGTTACACCTGAGGTCGGCGAGGCGTTTGAGCAGGCGGCGAATGGCCTTTTGGGCACGATGGCGGTCGAAGTAACCGGGGCCAAGGTCGGCATACTCAACGCATCCCGGCGCACGTGGTCGGCGGCGGTGAGCATGGAGGCGGCCACGGCGAGGATGGCCTTCTTGGCGCCGCGGTGGGCCTTGATGCGCAGGAGCTGGCGCGCGGACAGCTGGTTTTGACGCGTACGGCCGCCCAGTCTGCCGTTACCGCCCACCACCGGCGCCCTCCCCCTCGCGCGGCCGGTGCAATTCTGCCAGCAGCTCTCGCGCCAGCGCCGCTTCCGCCTCGGCGCGCTCGGCCCGGCGCTGGGCCGCCGCCAGGTCCGTCTCACCGCGTCCCGGTCGCCGGCGGCCTGGCGCTGCGCCACTGTGAAGATTGACGGGCAATTCCGTTGCACGTGCCGGCGTGCATACGCGAACTATGCGACCCAGGTCACTGCGTTACCTGGGACTTGATTCGGCCAAACACAAACTGTCCCAGGTACCAGGACAGATCAGGCGTTGTCAGAATGATTTCCTCGGTGATGGACGGCGCCTCCAGCTTCATCCGCCGCAGCACGAGCTTGCCTTCCCTCGACGCAAGCCAGGCCCGAACATGCTCGCGGCGGGCTTTGGCATCAGACGCCGTGAAATGCTCTCGCCCTTGGCGAGATTCATCATTCATGCGCGCGCGCGTTTCGTCCTCTCGCGAAGCGACGCTACGCTCCACGGACGTCTTTACGGCTGCCTTGAGGGCTTCCTGCTCAGTTTCCTCCGTCAGTAGCTTGGTCTGAACCTGAACCATGGTCCGTTCAGCTTCGGACATGCGCCAGTTGTCGCGCAACGCCTTCATCAGATAGCCGGACGGACTCTTCTTCACCTGGCCGCGATTGAGCTTGAAGCGCGTGTACTCGATGGCTTGCAGAATACGGTCATCATTCCATGTTTCGCGGTTCTCAGAGATCTCGGTGAACTGGCGTGTCGACAGGTTGAACTCGTCTTTCAGGATCTTGTAGATTTGGCTCGCATCAGACAGGCTCGCCATCACTGCGTCCGCCGTGTCCTTGCGCTGCAGCTGGAAGCGGATCCGGTCCACCTTCTTCGACGAGGTAGATTCCGTCCTGGTTTCGTAGGACAGTTCGATGTCCGAGATCTCATTAATTTCCCGGACTGCCGGCTCGAGCCAGTCGCGCTTGAAGTATTTGAAGATGCTGGCGTTCGCGCCCATCTTGCCGGGCCAGGTCCGCATCTCGTCAAGCTTGATCCAGTCAGTGCGCCCTGCCGGCACGCTGGGTAATACCTTGTCGTAGATGGCGCGTGCCAGGCTACGAGTAAACGCGGTCGAGATACGCAGGCTCAGCCAGTGCGACTTGCGTGGGTCCCGAATATGTGGGATCAGGCTGTGGTGCACATCGAAGCGGATACGCCCACGGTGCATCGCCACCATGCCGATCAACTGGACTTGTACCCAGATGTCATCCTCGGCCGGCTCACGGTCCGAGGGCGTGTTGGTAACGCGGATTTTCGCGTTCTGGGCTTCATCGGCGATAGTGCGCAGATGCTTCAGGTTGCGGCTGTCGTACCGCATGAGCCATTTAAAGTAATTCAGCTCAACATCATACTGATCGGGGACTTCCGGCTCTTGGGCGACGATGAAGTAGGCGGCATCGAGGAACCGCCGCGCCGCCAGTCCCATGTTCACGATTTCCGTGAAGAAGTTATTGCGCTGATAGCCGATTTCGCGGTTCGCCTCGTTGATGGACATGCCGAGGTCGAACATGTCTTCGAACAATGCGAGCGCCATTTGCCGAGGCGTGGTCCTCGCTTTGATCTCCACCGGATTCTCGGCCGCCATACTTTTGGTTCCCCTCTTTTGGGCTGGGGTGACTCTAGCACGTGATGGTGAGGTTCTCAACACAATGAACCTCACCATAGAGGCCCGGTAGGAGGGTTCTGACCTTGCCCCTACGGTGCCCGCACAACGAACCTCACCCTACGCACAATGGACCTCACCGTGGGGCAAGGCGAATAGGGGCTACCGTGGCGTCACACCAATGCCCGGCGGGGATATCCACAGGCCGCGCACAACGTACCTCACCTTTGTTGGCTCGGCACAAGAACTCTCACCTTAAGAAACAATGGGTCTCACCTTGGTCGCACAACAAACCGCACGGTTGTGGCACAACACACCTCACCTTTGGCACACCGCACCTCACCTTGCCGACATTAAGTGTTTGATCTGAAACGCTTTTGGTTTCCTCCGTTTGTTTGTCGGTGGGTTTACTTCAAAAAAAACCGAACAAACCGGCAGGAAGCAGAAGCACGCTTACTCGCATCGCACACGACGCTGACCGCTCGCCAAACACATGGAACAACGGGGAGATGGTCACGGCGTCCCGGTTCGCCCACCCGTCGATACTGCGGATTGGGCAGACCGCTTGCCCAATGCTTCGCCATCGCGGCCCCTGCTCGCAATTTCTCATGGGATAGCATCGTCGGATGGTGAGGTTTTTTGTGCTGCGCCAAAGGTGAGGTTGCTTGTGCAAGTCGCCTCTGACAGTTTCCGGGCAAGGTGAGGTTCATTGTGCGGTGCGGAGGAGTGCCCGCGTACAGCGCGCACAATGAACCTCACCTTTACGGTTTCCGCGCCAAATTCGTGCCTGAGCCATCGGGTACCAGGCGGATATTGGCGGACTCCCACGCCGCGAAGCCCACCAGGATCGCGTGGAAGGTGAGGTCAGTTGTGCAGAATCCGAGAAATAGGCTTCCGGCATCCAGGTAATCCGTGGCCTGGCTGCTGGCTTGCGCCGGGCATGGTGAGGTCATTTGTGCTCGGTTGTCGCGCCGGCATGCGCAGAGGCTGCCTGTGGGAAACCTGCCGTATCTGGTTGTGCAGGGCTAGGCGCCCCTAATTTGCTTAAAATTTGAGCAAAACGAACGCTTTTTTAGAAAAGTTAGCTTCAAAAACAACAGTTTATGAGGCATTACTCAAGCGTTTCCTGTATTCTGAGCTTTCCAGAATTTTGTGGAAAAACCTCAGAATGGTGAAAACGAGCCAACTTCCTGCAGTCGACCGAACTGTCCCGCTTGAGCAGATATCCCAGTTCGCGGAAAAGGTCACCATTTTTACGGATGAACTTCGCGAAACGATTCTAGCGCCGCGCCCCAGAAAAACGGCGCCGGTATTCAAGACCGGGGAGATCGCTGAGATGTGCAACATCTCACATTCCCAGGTGCAATACCTGGCCACCAAGGGCGATGGGGAATTGCCGCCAGGCACCGCGGCGGGAACCGGACGCACCCGCACCTTCACCCTGGAGGAGGCTCGCACGTGGGTGCAGAAAGTCTCGGATATTTATCAGACACCGCTAGTCACCGGTACGCGCGAGCCCGAGGGGAAAATCATCATTACGGCGCAGCTAAAGGGCGGGTCGGCCAAGACTACGACAACGATGTGCCTCGCCCAGGGGCTGACGCTACGCGGCAGGAAAGTGCTGGTGGTGGACCTGGATCCACAGGCGTCGCTGTCCGAACTATGTGGGCTGTACGCCGAGAAAGACGTCTCGCCGGAAGACTCCGTGTTGCCGTATATCTACGATCAGCAGATCGAAGGCGGCTTGCTTGGCCAGGTGCAATCGACATACTGGGACGGCCTGGATCTGATTCCCGCGCACACCGAATTGATCGGCGCGGAGTTCCATTTACCTGCCATGCAGAAGGTCAAGCCGGGCTTCCGCTTCTGGACCGTCCTCAGGGAGGGACTGGAGCCGTTACGGAAGCACTACGACTACATCCTCATGGACACGTCGCCGTCGCTTTCCTACATGAACCTGAATGCCCTGCTGGCGGCAGACGCGATGGTTATGCCAATGGTCCCGGAGAACCTGGACTTCATTAGCTCCCTGTCGTTCTGGCGTCTGTTCTCGGATGTCTCCAAGAGCTTCATCAAATACGAAGCGGACAAGAAGTACGACTTTGTGTCGTTGCTGTTGTCGCGGGTCGATTATGGGCGTACGTCCTCCGCACCGATTGTTCGGGCGTGGGCGCAGAGCGCCTATGAAAGCTGGCTGCATTCAATCGAGGTGCCCGCCAGTTCTGTGATGAGCACGGGGGCCTTGGCGTTCTCAACCGTATTCGACGTGAGTAGTACCCATAGCGCAGCAAAATCGCTGCAGCGGGTGCGCCAGCCGATTGTGGACTATTGCCGATGGTTGGATGAAATCTACGCAGAAAAATGGAGGAGCGCGCAATGAGCAATATGCGAGAACAGCTGTTGGCGAAGACGGCTGGTATCCGGAAAACATCGGCAATTCAGCAGGACGAGATCAAGCGTAACGACCGTACGCAGACCGCACCTGGCCTGGCTGGGGCCCTGGCCGTGGCACAGATGCGTGTGAAGGAGCTGGAGGCCGCCGGGGTTGCATCGCAACTGGCTGTCGCTGACATCATGCCGAACCCTTGGCAGCCTCGGCGCGTCTTCAACGATTCCAAACTCTCGGACCTTGCTGAGTCCATCCGCGAGGTTGGGTTGATGCAACCCATCGTGGTGCGCCGTGCCGAAGCGGGCTATCAGATCGTGGCAGGTGAGCGCCGGTGGCGCGCCCACAAGATGCTGGGTGCCGATACCATCAAAGCGGTGGTCGCTGATCCGTCTGACGCCGATATGGCGGTGCTGGCCCTCGTAGAGAACGTCAGCCGTGACGATCTCTCTGACTATGAGATTGCGCTTTCTATTCGTCAGACCGAGAAGGAATTCCCATCCCGCTCACGACTGGCCGAGGCCCTCGGGCTGTCCAGGAGCGGCCTCTACAGATTCCTGAGCTTCGCACAACTCCCCGACTATGTGATCCGGGATCTGGACCTTCAGCCTACCCTGCTTGGCGGGACGGCCGCCGAAGCGATCGTCATGACGATCCGCAAGTATGGTGAGGCGGGCGATGCAGCGGCGAAGGAAATCTGGCCGCTGGTGGCGTCTGGCAAGATGGACCAGGGTAAAGTGGCTGGTGCAATCAAAGCGCTGGCAACCCGTCGAATTGATGCCCCCAATTCAGCGAGCGAGCGAAGTATCGACAAGTTCTTTGCCGGCAAGGAGCACGCCGGCTCGATTACCAAGGATGCCAATGGCTTCACGGTTAAGATCAAGTTCGGTGCACTGACCGAGGCGCTTGAGACCCAGATCCGCCAGCTGATCAGTGAGACGTTCCACCACCAGCCGAAATAATCTGGCGCGACGCGACAAAAAGGCCCGCCACATGGCGGGCTTTTTGTTTGGCCGCTAGTGCGGCAACTGTCCCGGGTTGGGACACTCGGTTCTGCCCCGACGTACAGTCTCAGCGAGACATTCTGCGGGCGGGCGGTGGCACCATTGGTGTAGGCCTTGACCACCGCACAGCGGCCGGTAGGCCAGAGCGCGAGACTGTCCCGAGTTGGGACACCCGCCCACAGGCTCGCTTGTCGCTGCAACGACGAACGAACGCCTTCATCCGAATGGGCTCTCGCCGGACGCTGATGGCGTTCAGGCGAGCGGCATGCGGAAAGGCTGTCAATCGCGCAAGCGGTGAGACGCAAGCGATCCGGCAAACTCAGCCCAACCGGGGCAACCTGCCGCCAGGCGGGCCAAGTGTGCTGCGGCCGAAAGTGGGGAAACTGTCCCGACTTGGGACACTGGCATCGGCCGCGCTGCCGCCAGCTATATGACAGTGCGACTTGGTGCCTTGGGTAGGCCGAAGCGCCGGCGACGCTCCCGGGGACTCGTGAATTGCGTTGGCTAACCCATGTCGTGCCGCCGCCAAGTGCCCCCTGACGCTAAACACACCGATATCGAAGGTTGCCGAAACGGGCGGTCTTTGAAGGGACTGTCCCAACTCGGGACATCATGTTCGAGTCTTTGTGAGCCCCTCCACGGCGCGATCCCTCGCGGTTGCCGCGATGTGCCCGCGTGGAACAAGGACATACCTGCGACGCTTGTCCCAAGTTGGGACAGGCGTCGTACGGTGGCGGTTCGGAAGTTCGCGCTTAGGTGCGCGGGCCGTTGCTGTAGCCGTGCTGTCGTTGCCTGCAGCGGCGTGGCGCCAGACGGTCGGGATGGACTCCGCAGCTTGGGATAGGCACCGATAGGAGACCATGTCTGCCCCGGTGAAGCGTGCGACGGCCTATCGGCCGATGAACCCGCAGCTGCTATCACTGCGACCACAACCTCCGATGCTTCGAGCGAGCCTTGCCCTCGACATGACCAACGACCGGGCGAGTGGCAGGCCAGCGTCGCACTTGGGATCAGGCGGCCTCGTGCCGAGAATGGGCTGAAGTGCGAGGTCGCGGGATCCGGCAATCGATGCCACCTTCTGAACTACATGTGAGACGCCGCGGCGCGCGAGAGCAGCTGTCCCAACTTGGGACGTGGGTCGGCTTAGCCGCATCCAACTCCCTGCCCAGAGCGCGGGCCCTCGATGTCCCACGGGCCAGGCGATGGTTACTGGCAATCTGAGGTCGGCTTCGCACAATCCACCGCCGCCGCCTGCAGGCCGATGTCGTGCCGCAGCAGGGGGGCCAATACGCGGTGTACCGCCGCCGTCCCGGGCCGCGTTGTCCCAAGTCGGGACACTTCGGCGCGGAATCTCTGACAGCGGGTCGCCTCCAGGGCGCAACCTTCGCCTGTGGCAATGATGTGCTGGCGTTGTCCGGATCGGGAGGCGGCGACTGTCCCGAGTCGGGACAGTCGCCGCCTCCGCTCGGCTAACCAGCGCGGTGCGCCTGCCGCCAATTCCCAGCCGATGCTCCGCAGCGGGGCACTGATGAGGAATGCTGGGCTTGGCGCGGCCCTCCTAGAAGAAGCCCCAGCTGGCCGTGCCCGCACAGACGACTGAGGCGCTACGCCGCAGCCACCAACGATCGCAGGCAAGCCTACTGGTGGACACGGCAGCGGCCTCGGCACAAATCGGAAGGGGTCCTCCGGAGGCGCCCTAACTGGGGAAGAGCTTCGACACCGCGGCGAGGCCGCGTGCCCGTTCGGCGCGGACATACAGAGAGGTCGTTTGCAGTGAGGCGTGCCCCAATAGCCGCTGGAGGACGTCAGCAGGCATCTCGTTTGCCACTGCATGGGTGGCAAACGTATGCCGCAGCGCATGGGGCGCGGCCTGGCGCAGCAGGTCACGCTCTGCCGCGGCCAGGGGGAGCGTGGCGTCGTCGGCGATACGCAGCAGCGTCGTCGTCAGCAGTTGATACAGCCCATCCGGTGAGAATCCCTTGCCATTCAGCACGGGCGCGCCGCCCTCCAAGCTAAGGTGCTTTGCCTGGGCCGTACGCGTCAAAGGCACCACCACCGGCGAGAGCAGCGCCAACGGTTGGTCGGGATTCTCGAAATCGTGGCCGCGGTCGGCCCAGTGCGTGCGCAACGCGTCGATGACTCGCGCTGGAAGAAACACGGTGCGCCACTTGTTGCGCTTACCGAGCAGGGCCAGTTCCCAAAGGCCCGCGGGTATGCCGGCCTGTTCCGGGACCGGCTGGAGATGGCATCGCAGCGCGCGGGCCGCCTCCTCGCGGCGCGCGCCACTGCACCCCAACAGCAACACGGCTGCGCGCGCCAGACGGTATTGGGCACCTGGTGCATCGGCGTCTTTCGCGGCCAGCGGAGCTGCCTGCGGCGGCGAGGACCATTTCGCGCAGAGCCGGTCGAGGATGCCTTCGGGCCGTATGAGTGCCTCCCACAACTGGCCAGGCAGGGCCTTCTCGACTGCGATCGGCACTTCCCGGCGCGCCGTCACCGGGTCCTGAACCAGCAGCCAGGGGTTGCCGCCCAAGTACCGCACGCCCACCAGCCAGGCAAAGAAGCCTCGCAGCACCAGCACCGCGTAGCGCTGGGATTCCGGCTTGAGGGCGCCGGCAAACGGGCGCCAGCGGGCCGAGGTGCGTGGCGCCTTGGGGCCAATCCATGCTGGATCTGGCTGCGCCAGGAAATCCTTGTAGCGCTCGCAATCGTCGGCGCCCACGCTGGACAACGCGGTGCGGCGCACGCCCACGCACCAGAGCAGGAAGCGCTCCAACTCCTTCTGGTAGGCGCGCGCGGTTTTGTCCCGGTCACGGAACCGGTACAGGTAGGCCTGGATAGCCTCCAAATCATGACGCGCAGCAATCAGGCAGAAGCCCGGCGCCCGGTTACGGCCCTGGCTGCCGTCGAGCGCCGGCACGATCCGTTGTATCTGCTCCAGCGGCACCAGGTTGCGCGCGACATCGGCGCCCAGGTCGACCGATCCCGATTGGGGCGTGTCGTCGACGATGACGAGCGGGCCCAGCGTGGCCGCATGGGCCTGCAGCCAGCGCTCGATCGCACGGGCTTTGCCGGCACCCAGCCTCGGCACGGGCAAATACCAGCGCCTGCCCCGCAGCGCGATATAGGCATGCAACTGGGCGACAGTCAGGATGTGCTCGTGCCGCAGCGCCTGGAATACGATGGGACGCAGCCATGCCGACACCGGATCATCAGGCTTCGGCTGGGAGAAATCCTGGTCGGCGGCACGCACCAAATAGTCGATGGCGGTCTTGGGCCAGCGATTGAAACGGCGGGCGTCTGCCAGGCTCTCTGAAAGATACGGATTGCTGAGGCAAACGCGCTCGACCAGATGGTCGCGCATGGCGTCGAGCCTGGCTTCCAGCTGCGCCGATGTCTCGATGCCGGCGGCGAGCAAAGCGTCTTCGTCATAGACGCGCACCAGGATGTCCGCGGTCGGGATGCGATTGAGCCGAAAGCGTAGTGCCGTGAAGTCGGCCCGGGTATAACGCGGGGTGTCGGCAGCGACGTGGTTGTGTTGAGCCATAACAAATGCTTGAGGCTGTGGTCGGTGGTTACTTCTTACCTGATAACGTTTAAGACAAGCACGGCAGTGGCGGGCATAGCCGCGTGAAGGTGAGGGCAAGGCCGCCCGGCAAGGCTGGAAATCGCCGCATTTTCCCGCTAGACTTCTCGTGTCCGGCGCTGATACTCCTCCTGATACGCGGCCTGGACGCCCCTTCTTCTCCGCCGCCAGCGCCGTTCCCGGCACCTCTCCAAGCGGTACCAAACTCCAAGTGAAGTGTGCGAAACCCCATATAGTACGGAAAAAATTAAACCTGATAATAGCAGTTATCAGGTAATAGGATCGAGCTTTTGAGGACATCGCGCGGTGCGCGCTGCCTTGCCAGGCCGGGCGATGGGCCTCCACGTCTCGCCGACGCCCATAACAGGCTCGACGAGGCAGGCAGCGTGACGGTGCCTTGCACTCCACCACGGGCGCAGTGGGCCTGTCGCGATCTCGCAGGCGTCCGGCGCATGCCACGCTTGTGCAAGCGTCAACAAATGAGCTGGTCGCCGAACGATGTCTATATGCTCGCTCAGGTGCGTTGTGCCGTGATCAACGGTGACCTCGTCGAGAGACTCGCTAGGTATGAGCCACCCACGGAACCCAGGTCAGGGGAAGTAGTTGAGTTCTTGGAGCAACTCGGGCTCTCGGAGTTTGAACCCCAAGGTTTCTAACGCTCCCGCGAAGCGGTGGCACTGTTGCGTCGGGATACGTCCGGCGCGGCCACCGGCTTCATCCAAGCTCGTCGTCTGCCGGCAGCATCCGGCCGCGCCGGGGCATTTCGGAGTCGAGCACCAGGCGGCCATGGACCCTTCCGTTCATGCGCGTGACGTAATGCGTGCACTCTTCCATATGGGCCGACATCAGTGCGCGTACCCTCTCGGCGTCGCGCTGGCGTGCCGCCTCGACAATGCGCTTGTGGAACTTGACGTTGGCCGCGCCGAATTTCTCGTGCTCGCAGGCAGGGGTGTCGTTGCCGAACACCACCAGCTGGCGGATCATCTCGTTGATCAGCTCGCACGAGAACCGCAGCATCGGGTTCGGATTTGCGGCGGCCAGGATGTCGTGGAAGGTCAGGTCTTCCTGGCGCTGGTCCAGCAGCGGCGTCGCTGCCGCGGCAGATGCCGGGTCGCACAGGTCGATGGTGCGCTCCAGCGCCTTGAAATCGTCCTCGGTCAGGTGCGGCACCGCGCCGGCGGCGAGTTCGGGCTCCAGCAGGCGGCGCACGGTATAGATGTCGGCAATGCCGACGTCCTTGAAGAACAGGTAGTTCTGCATTAGCTGGAAGGTGCGATCCAGCGGGACTTCCACAATCGTGCCTCCGCCCGTCGGCCCGGTGCTGACCCGGATCAGGCCCTGCACTTCCAGCGACTTGAGTGCCTCGCGGATCGTGCTCTTGCTGACCGAGAACATCTGCTGCAGCTTGACCTCGTGCGGCAGCTTGTCGCCCGGGCGCAGGTTGCGCTGGGTAATCAGCCGCTTGAGTTCTTCCGCCACCAGGTCCGCGCGCTTTTGCTTGCGGATCTCGATGGCTCCGGTCTTGCCCTCCCGAAACATCGCCATTGCTCTTTCCTTGTCATGCGCCGCAAGCCATGCCGGCTTGGGGCGCTTGCATTCTAACCACGCGTGGTGGCGTCTTGCGCGCGGCGCCGGATTGCCCCCTGTCTGTGCATGCTGCCTGGTTGGCTGGCATGCCTGCACCGTTTCCGCAGCCTGCCTGTCGTGGAATCGAAGGGGTGATCGGACTCTCTGGCCACCCTGCGCGGAGGGTGCGTAAACCCTGACTTTCCCTTTGTTGACAACGATTCCGACCGACTCCTAAGATGATTCTATTCTATTTATACGTATAAATAGAATAAACAGGTTCGATTCTTGCTCGGTCACTGTTGGCGCCGGGCGAAAGTCACCAGTCGGGGAGACGGTGTCGCGCCAGGGACATGGCGTTGTCCAGACTTTCGCCCCGTGCAGCCCAATCCCCACATACCGAGGAGTGAGCCTTGAACCGTCGTGACCTGCTGAAACTGGCGGCGCTGTCTGCCGTTCCCACCTCCCTGATCCATGGCCGTAGCGCCTTTGCCGCCGGCGAGGCCCTGGAATTCGGCTGCCCCGTGCCCATGTCGGGCGCCTTCGCCGCCAACGGAAAGTTTGCCGACCTGGGCATGCGGCTCGCTCTTGACCAGTACGGCCAGGTGCTGGGCCGGCCGCTGCGCTACAGCGTGCTCGACACCGAAGGCAAGCCTGCCACCGCGGTGCGCAAGGTGCAGGAACTGGCGCAGCAGAAGGCGGCGCGTTATTTCGCGGGTGGCATCCTGTCGTCCGAGTCGCTGGCCATGGGCAAGGAGGCCGAAAAATTCGGCGGCGTGTTCGTTACCACTGCCGGGGCCGACGAGATCACCGGCAAGGACTGCAACCGCGCCACCTTCCGCTGGTCGGTGCCGACCTTCGGCGCGATCGAGCGCACCGTGCGCCCGCTGATCGAATCGATGCCCAAGGCCAGGCGCTGGTACACCATCACGCCGCAATATGTGTTTGGCGAGGGGCTGCTGTCGGCGGCGAAGGCAATCTTCAAGGAGAAGGGCATCGAGCACGTCGGCAACAGCTACCACGCCCTGACCGAGAAGGAATTCAGCGGCTATCTGACCAATGCGCTGGCCGCCAAGCCGGATGTGCTGCTGATCCTGAACTTCGGCTCGCAGTCCGCCGACACGCTGCGCCAGGCCGTCAGCTTCGGCATGAAGAAGAACACCACCATCCTGCTGGCCTGGGCGTCGGGGCTGGAGCAGTTCGAGTCGCTCGGCGCCGATCTGTGCGAGGGCGTCTATTTCGGCGCGCAGTACTGGCACGGCGTGGATACGCCGCTGAACCGCGAACTGGTCAAGCGCACCCACGACAAGTTCAAGGCCAACCCCAACTACAGCCTGGCTGGTTCGTACATCTGCACCAAGATCATGGTGGACGGCATGATCAAGGCCGGCAGCGCGGACCCGAAGGCCGTGGTGGCGGCGCTCGAAGGCATGAAGTACGAGGGCCTGACCGGGCCGGAGGAAATCCGCGCCGCCGACCACCAGGTCCTGAAGAACTACTACCTGCTCAAGGGCAAGGCCAAGTCCCGCATGAAGGACAAGGACGACTACGCCGAGGTGGTCAGCATTGGCAAGGCCTTCCTGCCGGTCGAGCAGACCCAGTGCAAGATGGCCTGATGCCCTGACACTGCGCGGGGCCGCCGCCCCGGCAGACTACACACTGAAGCACACCGAAGCACCATGCCGCGCGCACACCGCGCGGCGTGGCGGCTTCCTACATCCGTACGACTCATGAACGTCTATCTGTTACAGGTGATCAACGGCGTCGGAATTGGCATGCTCTACTTCCTGCTGGCGGTAGGGCTGTCGATCGTGTTCGGCCTGTTGCGCTTCGTCAATTTCGCGCATGGCGCCTTCTATGCGCTGGGTGCCTACCTCTGCTTCCAGGCGCTGCAGATCGGAATGACCTTCTGGATGGCGCTGGTGGTTGCGCCGATCGTGATCGGCGCGCTTGCCTGGTTGACCGAAAAGGTCATGCTGCGCCACGTCTACGCGCAGCCGCACGAATTCCACATCCTGGTCACGGTTGGCCTGGCGCTGGCCATCCAGGAACTCATCATCGTCGGCTGGGGGCCGCTCGGCGTCGACGTACCGCCGCCGGATGCGCTGCAGGGCGTGGTGATGTGGGGCGACTTCGTCTATCCCAAGTACCGCCTGTTCGTGATCGGCTTCACCGGCTTGCTGGCCATCGGCCTGTGGTGGCTGCTGGAAGGTACGCGCCTGGGCAGCGCGGTGCGCGCGGGAAGCGAATCCACCGAGATGGTGTCGCTGCTCGGCATCAACGTGTTCCGCCTGTTCAGCCTGATGTTCGCGCTGGGCGCCGCTACTGCGGCGATCGCCGGCGTGCTGGCCGCGCCGATCCGCGGCGCCGAGCCGTTCATGGGCGTCGAGGCGCTTGGTGTGGCCTTCATCGTGGTCGTGGTGGGGGGCATGGGCAGCTTCACCGGGGCACTGGTGGGTGGCTTGCTGGTCGGCGTCGTGCAGAGCCTGATGAGCACGCTATGGCCGGAAGGCGCGCGGCTGATGATCTATGTCGCCATGGCCGCGGTGCTGCTGCTGCGTCCGCATGGCTTGCTGGGGAGGGGATGATGGCTACGGAAAAACAAGGGTTCTTGCGCTACCGCTTCTGGTGGCTGGCACTTGCCGTCACGCTGCTGCTGCCGCTGACCATGCGCTCCGGCACGCTTGCCACGGAAGTGCTGATTTACGCGATGGCCGCCATGGCGTGCAACCTGCTGCTCGGCTACACCGGACTGCTTTCGTTCGGCCAGGGGATCTTCTTCGGCCTGGGCAGCTATGCGGTGGGGCTGGCGCTGACCCGCGCAAGCCTGCCGATGCCGCTCGCGCTGCTGCTGGCGATCGCCATCGGCGCGGCGGCGGCGGCGCTGGTGGGCTGGTTTGCGATCCGCCAGCGCGGCACCTACTTCGTGATGCTGACGCTGGCGTTCTCGCAGATGTTCTACTTCCTGGCGTACACGGCGCCCGGCATCACCGGCGGCGACAACGGCCTGCTGGACATCCCGCGTCCGCCGCTGTCTGTGGCGGGCCATGCGCTGGTATCGCTGGCATCGCCGTGGCAGTTCTATGGCTTTGTCGCGGTGCTGTTCCTGGCGGTGTTCTTTGTGGCGCTGCGCGTGACCGAGTCCGTGCTCGGCCGCACGCTGCTGGCGATCCGCGACAACGAAGAGCGTGCATTGGCTGTCGGCTACAACGTCAAGACGTTCAAGCTGCTGGCGTTCATGGTCTCCGGCGCGGTCACCGGGCTGGCCGGCGCGCTGCATGCCATGCTGACCGGCATCGCGCCGCTGACCAATATCGACTACCACGCCAGCGAAATGATCCTGGTGATGACCGTGATCGGCGGCACCAGCAATATCTTCGCCTCGGTGCTGGGCGCCGCCTTCTATGTACTGCTGGCGGACTGGCTGTCCACGCTGTGGCCGCGCTGGCTGATGCTGCTCGGCTTCCTGCTGATCGCCGTCAGCCTGTTCATGCAACGCGGTCTGTGGGGGCTGGGTGCCACCGTATGGGATCGTCTGCGCGGCGTGCGCCGCGCGCCCGTCACGCAGGAGGAACGCGCATGACTACCACCCCTATCCTTGAAGCCACCGGCATCATCAAGCAGTACGGCAAGTTCATGGCGCTGGGCGGGGTCGACCTGCGCGTAATGCCGGGCACGATCCATTCGGTGATCGGCCCCAACGGCGCCGGCAAGACCACGCTGTTCCACATGCTGACCGGCACCAAGGAAGTCAGCGCCGGCCGGATCGTCTTCGACGGCAAGGACGTCACGGCTGAAGCCGACTACCAGCGGGTCCAGCGCGGCATCGCGCGTTCGTTCCAGGTCACCAGCCTGTTCCCGAGCCTGGCGGTGCGCGAGAACCTGCGCCTCGCAGCGCTCGGCACCTCGCCGCGCAAGGCCATGCACGGATGGCGCTTGCCGGCTGGCGAGCTTGCCTGCGGCGAGATCGTCGACCGGGTGCTTGAACGGCTGGAACTGACGCGCGTTGCCGACAGCGCAGCGGGCGTGCTGTCGCACGGCCAGCAGCGGCGCCTGGAGGTCGGCATGGCGCTGGCCGCGCGGCCGCGCGCGATTTTCCTGGACGAGCCGACCTCGGGCATGGGCGTCGACGACCTAGGCGCGATGAAGCGGCTGATCCGCGGGCTGGCCCAGGACCACACGGTCGTGCTGATCGAACACAACATGGACATCGTCATGGATATCTCGGACACCGTCACGGTGATGCAGCAAGGCAAGGTGCTGATGGAAGGGCCGCCCGCGGTCGTGCGCGGCGACCCGCGCGTGCGCGCCGCCTATCTCGGCAACATGATTACCGGAGGCAAGGAATGATGCTCGACGTACAAGAGATACATGGCTACTACGGCAAGAGCCATGTGCTGCAAGGCGTGTCGCTGGCGGTCGGCGAAGGCGAACTGGTGACGCTGCTGGGGCGCAACGGCGCCGGCAAGTCGACCACGCTCAAGGCGATCGCCGGCGTCGTGCAGCCCAAGGGCGGGCACGTCATCTTTCGCGGCAGGGACGTTGCCGGCATGGCGGCACACCGGATTGCCGCCGATGGCCTGTGCCTGGTGCCCGAGCACCGCGGCATCTTCAAGCTGCTGACGGTCGAGGAGAACCTCAAGCTGGCCGCGCGCCGCGATTCGCCGTGGCAACTGCAGGACATCTACCGCATCTTCCCGCGCTTGCGCGAGCGGCGCGGCAACGGCGGCGCGCAGCTGTCCGGCGGCGAACAGCAGATGCTCGCCATCGGTCGCGCCATGCTGAACCATCCGCGCCTGCTGATGCTTGACGAGCCGGTCGAAGGGCTGGCCCCGGTGATCGTGGAAGAAATCGTAGCGCAGCTCAAGTTCATCAAGGCGGCCGGCGTGCCGATCCTGCTGGTGGAGCAGAACCTCGAGGTCTGCACGCAGCTGGCCGACCGCCACGTGATCATCGAGCAGGGCAGGGTGGTCTACACCGGCAGCAACGACGCGTTCCGTGCCGATGAGGCGGTCAAGGACCGCTATCTCGGCGTCGGCCTGGCGGCCTGAGCCTGGATCATGCAGGCCGCAATGCCGGCCGACCGATACGAGGAATGACATGACGACTTTGCAAGCTGCCCACGCGGCAGTGGCAGCGGCAGCGGCGACCGCCGGCGCGCGCATCGACCTGCGCATCGACGGCGAGCGCCTGTGGGACACCCTGATGCGCCTGGCCACAATCGGCGCCACGCCCAAAGGGGGCGTATGCCGGCTGGCGCTGACCGACCTGGACCGCCAGGGGCGCGATTTCTTCGTCGCCGAGGCCAAGGCGGCCGGATGCTCCATCCGCGTCGATGCCATCGGCAACATCTTTGCGCGGCGCGCCGGGCGCGACGACGCCTTGCCGCCGGTGATGACCGGCAGCCATATTGACACCCAGCCGACCGGCGGCAAGTTTGACGGCAACTATGGCGTGTTCGCCGGCATCGAAGTCCTGCGCACGCTCGCCGATGCCGGCATCGTCACCGATGCCCCGCTCGAGGTCGCGGTCTGGACCAACGAGGAAGGTTCGCGCTTCGTCCCCGTGATGATGGGCTCAGGCGCGTTCATCGGCGAGTTTGCGCTGGCAGACGTGCTGCAGCAGCGCGACCGCGACGGCATCTGCGTCGGGCAGGCACTGCAGGCCATCGGCTATGCCGGACAGGAGCCGGTCGGGGCGCGCCCGGTCGGCGCCTACTTTGAAGCGCATATCGAGCAGGGCCCGGTGCTGGAGGCCAACGACACGACCATCGGCGTGGTTACCGGCGCGCTCGGCCAGCGCTGGTACGACGTGGTGCTGACCGGAATGGAAGCGCATGCGGGCCCCACGCCGATGGCGCTGCGCAAGGATGCGCTGCTGGCGGCGTCAGAGCTGGTCGCCATCGTCAACCGCATCGCACTGGAGCATCCCCCGCACGGCCGCGGCACGGTGGGTTGCCTGGGCGTGCATCCCGATTCGCGCAACGTCATCCCCGGCAAGGTCACGATGACGGTGGATCTGCGCGCGGGCGACGACAAGGTGCTGTCCGCGATGGACGCGGCACTGCACGAGCAGGTTGCAGCATTGGCGGCGCGCAGCGGCATCGCCATCGATCTGCAGCGGGTCGTGTACTTCCCGCCGCAGCCGTTCGATGCTCGGCTGGTCGAGGCGGTACGGGGCGGCGCGCGCCGGCTCGGCCATTCCGCCATGGACGTGATCAGCGGTGCCGGCCATGACGCGGTCTACCTGGCCCGCGTCGCCCCCGCCGCGATGATCTTCGTTCCGTGCAAGGACGGCATCAGCCACAACGAAATCGAAGACGCGCGGCCCGAGCACCTTGAAGCCGGCTGCAACGTGCTGCTGCACGCCATGCTCGATGCCGCCACGCGGCCATGACATCCGAACGGACTGCCCAATGAAGATCCTCATTGCCCGACTCAATCACGAGACCAATACCTTTTCACCGGTGCCGACGCCGCTGGCTTCGTTCGCGCCGGCCTATGGCGACGCCGCCTGTCGCGCCGCCAAGGGCACCCGCACCGCCGCCGCCGCCTTCATCGACCTGGCCGAGGCCGCCGGCGCCGAGATCGTGGTGCCGGTGATCGCTGGCGCCAACCCGAGCGGACGCGTCGCCGCCGACGCCTACACGCACCTGTGCGACACCATCATCGCGGCGGCCCACGGCTGCGATGCGGTGATGCTCGACCTGCATGGCGCGATGGTGGCTGAAAACAGCGACGACGGCGAAGGCGACCTGCTGCGGCGCCTGCGCGAAGTGCTGCCGCATGCGCCGGTCGCGGTCGCCCTCGACCTGCACGGGAACATCACGCAGACGCTGGTCGACCATGCCGATATCGCGGTCAGCTTCAAGACCTACCCGCACGTCGACATGTATGAAACCGGCGCGCATGCCGGCCGGCTGCTGCTTGACATGGTTGCCGGCCGCGTGCGCCCGGTGATGGCGTGGCGGCGGCCGCCGCTGATCACGCACACCTTGCGCAGCCGCACCGACGAAGGCGCCATGCTGCGCGCCGTGGCGCTGGCGCGCGAGGCCGAGCGGGATGGCATGCTGGCGGTGTCGGTGCTGGCCGGCTTCGGACTGGCCGATATCGCCGCGCCATGCCTGAGCGTGATCGTGGTTGGCGACGGCGACCAGGCCAAGGCCGACGAGGTCGCCAGCCGGATCGCGGCGCAGGCGTGGGCCGAGCGCGATGCCTTTGCCTACCAGGCAGAGCCGCTCGCCAGTTCCATCCGGCGCGCCGCGCAGCTTGCCGGCGCCGACAGTGCTGACGCGAGACCGGTACTGTTGCTCGACCATGGCGACAATTGCATGTCCGGCGGGACCTGCGACAACATGGCGGTGCTGCACGAGGCCCTGGCGCAAGGACTGACCGGCATCGCGGTCGGGCCCGTGTGCGACCCCGAAGCGGTGGCAGCGCTGGTGGACGCCGGCGTCGGGGCCAGTATCACGCTGCCGGTCGGCGACAAGGTGCCGCTGCCGCAGCTGGATGTCTATCCGCAAGCGAAGCCGCTGACCGGCAAGGTTGCCGCGATCAGCGACGGTGAGTACATCATCACAGGGCCGACCTACACGGGGCAGCGCATCCGCATGGGGCGCACCGCCTTGCTCGATATCGGCGCGGCACAGGTGGTGGTGACCGAGACCCCCCAAGAGCACTGGGACATGGGGATCTTCACCCATATCGGCATCGATCCGCATCGGGCGAAGTTCCTGCTACTGAAGTCGCGAATGTACTGTCGCCCGGTGTTCGTCCCGATCGCGAAGGCGGTTGTCGAGTGCGACGGGGAAGGCGTCACCAGCTCGCGCTACGAGCGCTTCCCGTTCCGGCAGGTCAGCAGGCCGGTCTATCCGCTCGACGACACCGCTGCCTGGGCTGGCTAAGGCAGCACTAAGCCAGCGCGCACATCAGTTCATAGCCAATGGTGCCGGCGGCGGCAGACCCGCTTCAGCGTCGCCGACGGCAGCGAAAACCCCTTATTTCTTCAACCGATACGCCAACTGAGGCCGCGTAATCCCCAGCATCCGCGCCGCCGATGACAAATTGCCGCGCGTGGTGTCGATCGCCAGCTTCATCAGCGCGGTCTCGATCTGCGGCAGCGACACCTGCTGGTCCAGCAGCTTCTGCAGCAGGGCGTCGGCATCCTCGGGCGGTTCGGCAGAGCCCGCCTGCTGGCTGGCAAACAGGTGGGATGTATCGATGAGCCCCACGGCGGGCGCGAGCAGCACGCCGCGCTCGATCATGTTCTCCAGTTCACGGATATTGCCGGGCCACTGGTATTGCATCAATGCATCACGCGCCCGCTGGCTCAGGCCGCGCACCTGCTTCTGGTAGCGCGCGTTGAAGCGCTGGATGAACGTCTGCGCGAGTTCGGGGATGTCGTCGCGGCGCTCGCGCAGCGCGGGGATGGCGACGGGATAGGTGCTGATGCGGTAGAACAGGTCGGCGCGGAACTGCCCCTGGCGGATCGCCTGCGCCAGGTTGACGTTGGTAGCCGCGATCAGGCGCACATCGATCTTGCGTGCCTCGACGCCGCCCAGGCGCTCGACTTCGGCGTTCTGCAGCACGCGCAGCAGCTTGACCTGCGCTGACAGCGGCAGGTCGCCGATCTCGTCGAGGAACAGCGTGCCGCCGTGCGCGCGCTCGAAGCGGCCGGGGCGCGATTGCTGGGCGCCGGTATACGCGCCTTTCTCCACGCCGAACAGTTCCGACTCGATCAGTTCGTGCGGGATCGCCGCGCAGTTCACGGCGATGAAGGGCTGCTCGCTGCGCGGGCCGTGGTCATGCAGCCAGCGCGCAAACATCTCCTTGCCGGCGCCGGTTTCGCCGGTCAGCAGCACCGTGATATGGCTGTCGGCAGCTGCCGACAGCAGGCCGAAGGCTTCGCGGAAAGCAGGGGACTGGCCGATCAGGTTGCCCTGGTTGGCGCCGCACAGCGTCTCGCGCAGCGTGCTCACTTCCTGTTGCAGGGACAGCAGGTCGCTGATGACGGAATCGGGCTCGAAGTACTTCAGGTAGTCGGGATCGTCCCATTCCTCGGCCGGCTTGCCGACGATGCGGCACAGCGCGTCGAGCCGGCGTTGGCACTCGGTTTCCTTGTAGATGACCAGGCGGTCCATGAAGGTGCTGCTGTAGCCCGACGCATAGCCCAGTTGAACCCAGCAGCCGCCTTCCTCGCGGCTCAGCGCTTCGTTGAAGGGCGCTTCGCCTTCCCATGAATCCTGCCAGAGGAATTCGCCGTAGAAGTGGCCGGTGTCGCGGTCGATCTCCAGGCGCACGGGGTCGACCCGCGTCACGCCTTCGAGCATATGCAGCTGCGGACCGAGCAGGAAGGCGTCATTGGGCGAATGCTTGAGTTCTTCCTTGCGTTCGCGCTTGACCATCTCGGCATCGCGCATGCCCTGCGCGTAGCCCATGCGGATCAGGAGGCCCTTGCCGCGCTCCAGGCCCAGCGTGTCCAGGATTTCCTTGCGCAGGTAGCTGAGCGCCTCGGTGTGCATCAGCACCATGCGGGAATCCCCGAGCCGTATCTGCGCGGCCTTGGGGTCGATCGTCAGCAGCGAAGCCAGGTCGAACGGCGGCTGCTTGGGGGGCGCGGTCATCTCCATCCTCCAGGATTGCCTGCGGGCGCGAATCGATCCGGAGGGGAGCGTTCCTGCCTCGTTTTCCGTAGCCTAGCACGCCGGTTCGGGGGCCACGCAAGTCCATGATCGGGCTTTGCGGCGGCATGGTGCGGCGCAGTAACGGCCGATTTGATCATTTGGTGAAAACCGGCTTTTTCACCTCATCAAATCGTCAACCGACCGCGACGCGCATACCCCGCGCGCTTTCCCGCCAAGCCTTGCGGCGTATGGGTTCACGGCCCGTGGCACGGCCTTCGCTATATGTCTCCCACCAAAAACAGCGCGCACCAGCCGGTGTGCACCGCAACAGGAGCGAGACATGATCACGCCCATCGTCCATCCCGCCTCGCCAGGCTCCCGCCGGTCGCAGCCCTACGTCCGGGTGACGTCGCGCGGCCAGCAGTGGGTCGAGTTCGAGTTCTCGCTCGGCGACCCGGCTCTCTATGTGGAGCTGGTCATGCGCCCCGAGCAGTTCAGCGCGTTCTGCGCGGCGCAGTGCGCCATTACGGTTTCACACCAGCTCGGACGGGCGCTCGAACGCGAACGCGACAAATGGAGCGAGACCGTGGCCTGAGCCGCGGCAGCACCGAATAGCCACCAGGGAGACAGGAGCAACCCACCATGCAAATCGATATCCGTACCGACAGCGTCAGCCCGATCCGGCAGACCTTCGCCAACCTGGCTCGGCGCCTCGGCGCCGACAAGCCCGCCACGCGCTACCAGGAGGCGATGTACGACCTGCAGCCGGAAACCAGCTTCCACTACCGCCCGCTGTGGCAGCCGCAGTACGAGCTCTACGACGCGCGCCGCACGCGGGTGGTGATGCAGGACTGGTACGCGCTGAAGGACCCGCGCCAGTTCTACTACGGCAGCTACGTCAACGCCCGCGCACGCCAGCAGGAGGCGATGGAAAAGAACCTGGAGTTCGTGGAAAAGCGCGGCCTGCTGGCATCGCTGCCCGAACCGCTGCGCGAGCTGCTGACGCTGGGCGTGGTGCCGCTGCGTCATCTCGAATGGGCGGCCAACATGAACAACGCTGCCATCACCGCCTATGGCTTCGGCTCCGCCATCACCGAAGCAGCCATGTTCCACACCATGGACCGCCTCGGCATCGCGCAATACCTGACCCGCATCGGCCTGCTGGTGGGCGACAAGGCGGCCGTCGATGCCGCCAAGGCGGCATGGATGGAAGACCTGGCGTGGCAGCCGCTGCGCCTTGCGGTGGAAGACCTGCTGGTGCGCGACGACTGGTTCGAACTGCATGTGGCGCAGAACCTGGTGCTGGACGGGCTGCTGTACCCGCTCATCTACCAGCGCCTCGATGCACGCCTGTCGGCGGAAAGCCCGGCGTTCGCGCTGGTCACCGACTTCATGAACGCCTGGTACGCCGAGACCGCGCGCTGGGTCGACGCCACGGTCAAGACCGCGGCGCAGGAATCTGCCGAGAACGCCGGCGTGATTGCCGGCTATGCCTTCGCCTGGCTCGACCGTTTCCAGCATGCGCTGGTGCCGCTCGCGCGCCGCCTGTTCGCCGGCGAGGCCGAAGCCGCGCTGGACGAGTCATCAGCCGCGCTGACGAAGCGGCTGGCAGGACTGGGTCTGGCCCATGCCACTGACGACACGCCGGCCAGGGCCGCTGCCTGACCCCGAGGAGACCGCTATGACCGCACAGATCGTATTCATCGCCCTGCAGGCCAACGAGGAGATGCGTCCCGTCATCGACGCCATCGAGGCCGACAACCCGCACGCCACCGTCAACCGCTATCCGGCCATGGTCAAGATCGACGCGCCCGGGCGGCTGGAGATCAACCGCGCCAGCGTGGAAGAACGCATGGGACGCGCCTGGGACGTGCAGGAGCTGCAGCTCGGCCTGATCTCGCTGGCCGGCAATATCGACGAAACCGAAGACCAGTTCGTGCTGGCCTGGCACTGAGCCGGGGATCGAACCGCAAATCGAACCGCAAATACCAGGAGACAAGGACATGACCACCGCCACCGCCATCGCCTCCGCCGCGCGGCAGGCCGCCAGGCCCAAGCTGTCGCTGAAGGAAAAGTACGCCGTGCTGACACGCGACCTGGGCTGGGAGACCACCTACCAGCCGATGGATGCCGTGTTCCCGCACGACAAGTTCGAAGGCATCGTGATCCATGACTGGGACGGCTGGGAAGACCCGTTCCGGCTGACCATGGATGCTTACTGGAAATTCCAGTCCGAGAAGGAACGCAAGCTGTACGCGATCATCGATGCGTTCCAGCAGAACAACGGCCAGCTCAACGTCACCGACGCGCGCTACGTCAACGCGCTGAAGCTGTTCCTGACCGGCGTGTCGCCGCTGGAATATGCCGCGCACCGCGGCTTCGCGATGGCCGGCCGCACGCTGCGCGGCGTGGGCGCGCGGGTTGCGTGCCAGATGCAGTCGGTCGACGAGTTGCGCCACTGCCAGACCCAGATCCACACCATCAGCCACTACAACAAGTACTTCAACGGCTTTGCCGACTGGCGCCACCTGCACGACCGGCTGTGGTACCTGTCGGTGCCCAAGTCGTACTTCGAGGACGCCATGACGGCGGGGCCGTTCGAGTTCATCACGGCGATCTCGTTCTCGTTTGAATACGTGCTGACCAACCTGCTGTTCATGCCGTTCATGTCGGGTGCGGCCTACAACGGCGACATGGCCACCGTGACCTTCGGCTTCTCGGCGCAGTCGGACGAGTCGCGCCATATGACGCTCGGGCTGGAAGTGGTCAAGTTCATGCTGGAGCAGGACCCGGCCAACCGACCGATCATCCAGAAGTGGATCGACAAGTGGTTCTGGCGTGGCTACCGGCTGCTGACGCTGGTGGCGATGATGATGGACTACATGCTGCCCAAGCGCGTGATGAGCTGGAAGGAAGCGTGGGAGATCTACTTCGAGCAGAACGGCGGCGCACTGTTCGCCGACCTGGCGCGCTACGGCATCCGCATGCCCAAGTACCACGAGCAGGCTGCGAAGGAGAAGGACCACCTGTCGCACATCGCCTGGTCGATCTTCTACAACTTCAACCACGCCGCTGCCATCCACACCTGGGTGCCGGAACCGTCGGAAATGGACTGGCTGGCCGAGAAGTATCCCGACAGCTTCGGCCAGCACTATCGCCCGCGCTTCGACTACTGGAAGCAGCAGCAGGAGGCAGGGCAGCGCTGGTACAACCCGGGCCTGCCGATGCTGTGCCAGGTGTGCCAGATTCCGATGGCCTTCACCGAGCCGGACGATCCCACGCAGATCTGCTATCGCGAGGCCGAGCACGACGGCGACCACTACCACTTCTGTTCCGACGGCTGCCGCGACATCTTCCTCGGCGAGCCCGAGAAGTACGTGCAGGCGTGGCTGCCGGTGCACCAGATCTTCCAGGGCAACTGCGGCGGCGCCACGCTGCCCGAGGTGCTGGACTGGTACCACCTGCGCCCGGAAGACCGCGGCGACTACGCCGATTCGCAGGACCGCGCCAACTGGCAGCGCTGGACCGGCGCAGCGGGCGCTGACGGCGCGCAGGCGTCGGAGCAGGGCGGCGGCGCCTCGTGCTGCGACCACAAACACGACTGAAAAAAGAGACACCGGAGACCACCATGCCAGTCATCGCACTGAAGCCGGGCTACGCGGGCGAGACCCGCGACCGCGTCGAGAACTTCCACGGCAACCAGCTGGTGTATTTCGGCTGGGACCAGCACCTGCTGTTCTGCAGCCCCTTCACGCTGCCGCTGCCGCCCGACATGCCGTTCGGCGCCATGGTCAGCGACGTCATCGCGCCGCTGCTGGCGGCCCACCCCGAAGGCGCCGCCATCGACTGGACGCAGGTGCAGTGGCTGCGCGGCGGCGAGCCCTTCGCGCCGGACGCGGACGCCAGCCTGGCCGCCAACGGGCTCGGGCACAAGTCGGTGCTGCGCCTGCGCACGCCGGGCCTTGCCGGCATTGCCGGCTCCTGCAACTGACGCGTCGTCGCCGCAACGTCAATACGGAGGCTGTCATGACCTACCAACTGACCATCGAGCCCCTCGGGCAGACCATCGACATCGAGGAAGGCCAGACCGTGCTCGATGCCTGCCTGCGCGCCGGCGTGTGGCTGCCGCACGCCTGTGGCCACGGCCTGTGCGGGACCTGCAAGGTACAGACGCTGGAAGGCGAACTCGACCACGGCGAGGCATCGCCGTTCGCGCTGATGGACTTCGAGCGCGAGGAAGCCAAGTGCCTGGCCTGCTGCGCCACGCCGATGTCCGACATGGTGATCGAGGCCGACATCGAGCCCGATCCGGACGCGCAATGCCTGCCGCTGATGGATTTCACCGCCGAAGTCGTGCGCATCGAGGCACTGACGCCGACCATCAAGGGCGTGTTCCTGCGCATCGAGGGCGAGCCGCTGCAGTTCCAGCCGGGCCAGTACGTCAACGTGTGGATCGGCCAGGAAGCCGCGCCGCGCGCGTTCTCGATCGCCAGCGCGCCGTCGGCGGGGGAGATCGAGCTGAACATACGCCTGGTGCCCGGCGGCAGCGCGACCACCTATGTGCATGAACAGCTCAAGACGGGCGAGCGCCTGCAGTTGTCGGGCCCGCTGGGTCGCTTCTTCGTGCGCAAGAGCGATCCGCGTCCGCTGGTATTCATGGCGGGCGGATCGGGGCTGTCGAGCCCGCGCTCGATGATCCTCGACCTGCTGGAATCCGGCGATCCGCGCGAAATCGTGCTGGTGCAGGGCGCGCGCAATGCCGGCGAACTCTACTATCGCGAGGCCTTCGAGGCACTGGCCGGGCAGCACGACAACTTCACCTACCTGCCGGTGCTGTCGGGCGAGCCCGAGCAAAGCGACTGGTCCGGCGAGCGTGGCTATGTGCACGACCTGGCCGGCCGCCACTTCAGCCACGACTTCCGCGGCTGGCGTGCCTACCTGTGCGGGCCGCCGCCGATGATCGAGGCCTGCATCGCCACGCTGATGCAGGGCCGGCTGTTCGAGAAAGACATCTTTACCGAGAAGTTCCTGTCGGCGGCCGACGCGAGCCAGGCCACCCGCAGCCCGCTGTTCCGCTCGCTCTGACAACGTTTCCCACTTCACCCACCCACAAGGCCATAGGAGACAACCATGGACAAGATCGCGATCGACGCCGTACTCAACCGCATCGAGGAGAGCACCGGCCAGAATGCCAACCCGCGCATCGCCGCCATCGTGCACCGGATGGTGCGCGACCTGTTCTACATGATCGAGGACCTAGATATCCAGCCCGAGGAATTCTGGGCCGGGCTCAACTACGTGGCCGATGCCGGCCGCAGGGGTGAACTCGGCCTGATCGCACCGGGGCTCGGCTTCGATCATTTCCTGGACCTGCGCATGGACGAGGCCGAGGCGCGCGCCGGCATCTCGGGCGGCACGCCGCGCACCATCGAAGGACCGCTGTACGTGGCCGGCGCCCCCGTCGCCCGGGGCGAAACACGCCTGGACGACGGCAGCGACGAAGGCGAGGTGCTGGTGATGGAAGGGCAGGTGTTCGACAGCGCCGGCAAGCCGCTGCCCGATGCCAACGTGGAGGTCTGGCACGCGAACTCGATGGGCAACTATTCCTACTTCGACCCGACCCAGAGCGCCTTCAACCTGCGGCGCACCATCGTCACCGACAGCGAAGGACGGTACCGCTTCCGCAGTATCGTGCCGGTGGGCTACAGCGTGCCGCCGGACGGCGCCACCGACCGCCTGCTGAAGCAACTGGACCGCCACGGCACGCGCCCGGCCCACATCCACTTCTTTGTCTCCGCGCCCGGCCATCGCAAGCTGACCACGCAGATCAACATCGACGGCGACCCGTACCTGTGGGACGACTTCGCCTTCGCCACGCGCGAGGGACTGGTGCCGCCGGTGACGCGCGTCGAGGATGCGGCCGCCATGCAGGCGCTGGGCGTGGACAAGCCGTTCTCGCTGATCCGCTTCGACTTCACGCTGCACGCCGACAATGCGGGCGCGCCGCAGGCCGAAGTGGCGCGGCAACGCGCCGCCGTGACGGCGTAAGGCGAACGCAGGGGGGCGGACCTTGGCCGCACCTATGACAGCGTGATCCGTGTCAACGGCCAGTCGGGCAAGGGCGGCATCGCCTTCCTGCTTGAGCGCGAGCATGGCGTGGTGATGCCGCGGCGCATGCAGGTCGAATTCAGCACCGTGGTGCAGCAGGCCACCGACGCAAGCGAGACGGAGATCAGTGCCCCGGAACTGTGGAAGCTGTTCCGGGAAACCTATCTGTCGTCCGATGCAACGGGCGCCGCAATCGTGTACCACGGCTACAAGCGCGATGAGAGCGGGCAGGGCATTGCGCCGGAAGTCACGATCGATGGCGTGCGCAAGACCCTGTGGCCCGGTGCCGCGCATCATCCAGTTCCGACAAGCCTCCGCGTGCCATACTGCCGCCACTTCTATGTGGAGTGAGGCGCACAAAAAAAGTGGTTAAGTCGCTGCGGCCTTCCGCACAACTCCGAAATCTGGGCCATTGTCAGGTTGCATCGACGGAGCCAACTCGCGGACGGCGGTGCTGGCGAGCGTTGCGACAGTCCCATCGACGAGCGTTGCCCGGAAAGGCCGACATTCCCAGATCTTGCTAACAGTATCGATTGGACCTTGAATGAGTGCGTAGCGGCTAACGGCAGTCCGAGGACGAAATGCGCTGCACCCATTGCCAATTCGAGAACCCCGCTGGCGCCAGGTTCTGCGAGGCGTGCGGGCAACGGCTGGCGCAGGCCTGCCCGCAATGCGGCTACGAGTCCAGCCCCTCGGCCAGATTCTGCGCGGCCTGCGGGGCGCAGCTGCCGGACCCGGTTGCGGCGCCGCAGCAGACTCCGCCCCCGGCCCCGCCTGTACCGGCCCCGATTCTTTACACTCCACCCCACCTGGCCGAGCGCATCCGCGCGGAACGCGCCGCCATGGAAGCCAAGGGCGCGGATGCCGCCGGCGAGCGCAAGACCATCACGGCGCTCTTTGCCGACATGGCCGGCTCGACCGCGCTGATCCAGGACCTGGACCCGGAGGAAGCCCGCCGCCTGATCGACCCGGTGGTGGCGCTGATGATGGAGGCCGTGCATCACTATGAAGGGTACGTGGCCAAGTCGCTCGGCGACGGCATCCTCGCGCTGTTCGGTGCGCCGATCGCTCACGAAGACCATGCGCTGCGGGCACTGTTCGCGGCGCTACGGATGCAGCAGGCCATGCGCCGCCATAGTGACCGGATCCGGCTGGAGCAGGGCATCCCGCTGCAGATCCGGGTGGGCGTTCACACCGGGGAAGTGGTGGTCCGCTCGATCCGCAAGGACGATTTGCGCACCGACTACGACCCGGTGGGCCACACCATGCACATCGCCGCCCGAATGGAAGGCGTCGCGACCCCGTCCTCCATCCTGGTCAGCGAATCGACCCACAGGCTGACGGAGGGGTATTTCGCGTTCCAGGCCTTGGGACGTACCCAGATCAAGGGACTGCGCGAGCCACTGGCCGTGTATGAGGTGCTCGGTCTGGGCGCCTTGCGCACGCGGCTGCAGGTGGGGGCGCTTCGCGGCCTGGCCCGCTTTGTCGGTCGCGAGGCGGAGTTGGCGCGCCTGGGCGAGGCGTTGGCGCTGGCCAAGGGCGGGCAAGGGCAGATCGTCGGCGTCGTGGGGGAGGCGGGCGTCGGCAAATCGCGCCTGTTCCACGAATTCAAGGCGCGCGCGCAGGAAGGCTGCCTGGTGCTCGAAACCTTCTCGGTGTCGCATGGCAAGGCGTTCCCCTACCTGCCGCTGATCGACCTGCTGCGCAACTACTTCCAGATCACGCCACAGGACGATGAACGCCGCTGTCGCGAGAAGGCGACGGGCAAGCTGCTGATCCTGGATCGTGCGCTGGAGGAACACCTGCCCTACCTGCTCTACCTGCTGGGGATTGTCGAGCCGGGCTCGGCCTTGCCGACGATGGATCCCGCCATCCGGCGCCGGCGCACGTTCGAGGCGATCGTGAAACTGCTGGTGCGCGAGAGCCAGAACCAGATGCTGATGGTGCTGTTCGAAGACCTGCAATGGCTCGATAGCGAGACCGAAGCGTTCCTCGATGTCCTGATCGCGCAGGTGCCGCACGCCAGGCTGCTGCTGCTGGTCAACTACCGCCCCGAATACCGCCACGACGGGGGCAGCCAGCCGTGTTACACCCAGCTGCATCTGGAACCGCTGGGCCCGGCGGAGGCCCAGGGATTGCTCATGGCGCTGCTCGGCGATGATCCCTCGCTGGTCCCGCTCAAGCAGCTGATCCTGTCCAAGACCGAGGGCAACCCGTTCTTTATGGAGGAAGTGGTCCAGACCCTGGCCGAGGAACATGCCCTGCTCGGCCAGCCCGGCCACTACCGGATCGACAAGGCTCCTGTGGCGCTGCACATCCCGACCACCGTGCAGGGGGTGCTGGCGGCCCGGATCGACCGGCTACCGGTCCCGCAAAAGGAATTGTTGCAGACGCTCGCGGTCATCGGCACCGAGTTCCCGTCCAGCCTGGTCCGGCATGTGACGGGGCAGCCCGAAGCCGCGCTGCACCCGCTGCTGGTCGACCTCCAGGCCGGGGACTTCATCTATGAGCGGCCCGCTTACCCCGAAGTGGAGTACGCGTTCAAGCATGCGCTGACCCAGGAGGTCGCGGGCAACTCCCTGCTGTCGGCGCAGCGCAGCCTCCTGCACGAGCGCACGGCGCAGGCCATCGAGGCGCTGTTCCCGGACCGGCTCAAGGAGTACTGCAACGAGCTGGCGCATCATTACAGCCAGAGCGGCAATGTGCCGAAGGCGGTCGAATACCTGCAGCTGGCCGGCAAGCAGGCCCTGCAGCGTTCCGCCCAGCTCGAAGCGATCGGCCATCTCAGCGCGGCGCTCGAACTGCTCAAGACCCTGCCTGACACGCCCGAACGCCTGCAGGAAGAGCTGACGCTGCTGCTAACGCTCGGCCCGGCCTGGATGGCCGCGCGCGGCTTCGGCGCGCCGGAGGTGGAGGCGACCTACACGCGGGCCCTCGCGCTGAGCAAGCAGGGCGGGGACACGCCGCAGTGCTTCTCGTCACAACTCGGTCTGTGGTCCTTCTACCTGCTGCGCGCCCAGCTCAAGACGGCGCAGGCACTAGGTGAGCGGCTGCTCAGCCTCGCGCAGGATACGCAGGACCCGGAACAGATGGCCGAGGCACACCGCGTGCTCGGCTCGACCGTGTTCCGCCTGGGCGAGTTCACGGCGGCCCGTACCCACATGGAGCAGGCCCTGGCACTGCACCGCCCCGACCGGCAATCCTATGGTCATCTCTTGCGCTATGTGCGCAACCCCGCGGTCCACATGCGCAGCGCGCTGAGCTGGGCGCTCTGGTATCTGGGCTTGCCGGATCAGTCCCTCGCCCGCTCGGCAGAGGCCCTGGCGCTGGCCAGGCAGGCCTCCGACCCGTTCGGGCTTGCCTTGAGCCTGATCTTCGCGGCCGAGCTGCATCAGCGCCGGGGCGAACCGGAACAGACGCTCGAGTACGCCAATGCCGCGCTCGCGCTATCGAGCGAACAAGGGTTTCCGCTCTATCTGGCCTGGGCGACGATACTGCGCGGCTGGGCGCTCGGCCGGCAAGGCAGCCATGAGGAGGGCATTGACCTGATCCAGCAGGGTCTTGCTGCCCACGAAGCCACCGGGGCCGCACTGGGGCGGCCATCCCTGCTGGGATTGCTTGCCGACGCCTATGGCCGGGCAGGGCAGCCTGATGCGGCGCTGCGCGTGCTGGGTGAGGCGCTGACCCTGGCCAGCAGCACCGGCGAATGCTTCGATGCCGCGACGCTGCATCGCTTCCAGGGAGAATGGATGCTGCAGTTGCCGGGCGAAATGGCCAGTCTCTCCGCCAGGGACGACGAAGCGCAAGCATGCTTCGAGAAGGCAATTGCCCTCGCGCATCAGCAGGCGGCTAAGTCCATCGAGTTGCAAGCCGTGCTGAGCGTTGCCCGACTATGGCACCGCCAAGGCAAGGACGAAGCTGCGCGGCAAATGGTAGTCAAGGTCCATGCCTCGTTCACGGAGGGATTCGATACCGTGGACGCGCGTCAGGCAAGCGAGCTGCTAACGGGTGCATCGCCCCTTGGCTTGGTTTAGCGATGGTGCGGCGTTTGGCCCGGTGAGTCGAAGCGGTGTCCGGATGCAATCAATTGCCTGCAAGCCACCCACAACAGCAATGTCAGCTCCCGACGGGGCAACAAACCGACGCGCGGTGCTCCCCAAATCCGGGATTGGACGGCGATGGTATAATTTCACTTTCGTGAAAGTTATGACACCTCTATGCCGAGGCCGCTTCCTGATCCAACTCCGCCATCCCGCGCAACAATCCGTAGCATTGACCAGCTTGGGGACCGGATACGTGCAACGCGGGCAGGGGAAGGCATGCCCATTGACCAGGCTGCTAATCATTGTGGGGTTTCCGTCGGTATGCTGTCCAAGCTGGAGAACGGCAAGGGCGTCAATCTGGAGCACGCGCTGCGCGTGATGGACGGACTGGGTTTGACGATGCTCGTCGTGCCGAGAGCGCATGCGGCCTTGCTCGAACAGGCAGCGGCTCATGCGGCCAGGATGGACAAGAATGCGGCTAGGGAGAGGCAAGTCCGGGGCGAGGAATAGGCATGCAACAGGCGTGCGGATCCTGCGGGGTCGTGCCAGCTACTGCTTCTTGTGCGTGCCCCAACCGATGCGACAATCACCAACGGCATGGGTGTCGGACCGAATTCGGCTCCCATACTGCACGGGTGAGCGCGCCTGCCGTCGCGGGACGGCAGTGAGCGCGTCTTGCGAAATCACGTCGGAAAGCGCTGGTGCCCGATCAGGCAGCGGCGCTACCCGGGTCGACCGGCTGGTACTCGAAACTCGGCCCCGTCAACACGGCCGGGTTCGGAATCCCCGACATCATCGCCTTCGCCTGCCCTTTCAGCGACATCATCAGTCCGATCGCGACATTCATCTGGGCGGAGGTAGCGTTACCGTTGAACAGCGAGTTCAAGGCGGACAGCAGGCTTGTGTAGGTGTAGTTGAAGTTGTTGCACGCCAGCCGCTGCGCTGAACCGGGGGGATAGTTCGCGATCTTCGGGTTGGTAGGCAGCGAATAGACGCCGCTCGGATCGAAGACGATCGGCTCGCCCGAATATGAATAGGGCGGGTTGCCGGACGGGTTCATTATCAGTGTCCTGCCGTTCTTGATCTGCATGAAGCGGTAGTAGTGGGCGTAGCCATCTCCGACCACTTCCTCCGGGGACTTCGACGTACCTTCGCCCTGCTCGACGATGGTGCGGATTGCCTGCTGCGCGGTTGTCACGTTGTACACGACCACGGCCTCCTGCATCAGGTCAGGACCGACCTGGTTACGGGGCGGGTTGACGAACGCGCCGTCGCCGAGCACGCCGATTGCCGCCGATATGGCATCGTAGAATTCGCCAATCGTGATCGATGTGTCCAGCGCGAACGCCCGAGCGGTCGGAAAGTCCAGCGGGTCCTCCGGCTGCTCGATGTCGAGGAAGGTGTCGAGCTGGGCCGGTGAGAACGGGGCGAGATTGCAGGTCAGGCCATGCTCGACGCCGCCGGGCAGCGGACCCGGGTAGCTCGGGACGAAATACTGCCCGCCAATGACCGGCGTCCCGCCGAGCGCATTCAGCACATTCGATGCCAGCGTCATGTGCAGCATCTCTTCCATCACCACCGATAGAACGATGTCAGCGATGGCCTTGTTCTTGGTCGGGTCGAGAGAATACAGCGCGTAAAGGTAGAGCGGAATGGTCGCATGCTCGAGTTCGATGGCCTGGTTCAGCACTGCATACATGGCCGGCAGAGACGGCTGGTCGGACCGCAGTCCTTTCAGCGTGGAGCGTTGAAGGCGAATCATATTGGCTACCTCCGAAATAGGTGATCAAAGAGGTGATCAAAGCGCGCACAGGGATCAGCGCAATATCAGGCGGCGTGCGCTGGCCGCCGCCTTGCCACCTTGCGCGGCGGAACGTATCGCATCCGATACGGGCGCGGCGGCATGCGCGCGCACAGCGGGGGCCGGTGCGCCGGTGCCGTACTGGGGGTTGGCGAGGAACGACTGGATCGCGGCGCGCTTCGCTGGCGACAGGTCGCGTGTGACCGGCATCGAATTCGGATCCGCCGGATCGAGTCCGAACGCGAGCGACAGCAGCGAGGCATTCGCGACCACCTGCTTGTAGTCGGCCATGTCGAGAAAGCGCGCCATGACCGGATACAGGTTTGCGTATTGCTGGAAGATCGGTTGCACCGATGTCCACGTGACCGGCTGGGCGGGGCTAAAGCCGCTCCACAGCAGGACGCTGATGAAATTCCACTGGTTCACCGGCCCGCTATAGGTTCCCGTATCCGCAAATCCGACGCGGATGCCGTAGACCTGGCCGTCCAGGCCATAGTCCTTGCCATGGTTGAAATAGCGCGGTGTGCCCGGGTCGCCGGTGGCCAGCGACAGCAACGCGACACCGTTCTGGCCCGTCACCAGCGTGCCGCTGAAGCCTTCGGAAAGCGGTGTGACCGTCGGCGGCCGGTGCGTGGCATCGACAAAGCTCAACGCGGAAAGCGGTGTCGCGACCGGCGGCACGTCGCGCGGATGAATCATGTTGCTAGGCTGAAGTTGTAAGGAATCCGGCACGACACTCAATGTCGCTTCGACCATCGGCTGGCCCCACTGCATCGCGTAGACGGCTACCTGCAGCGTGTCGCCAGGACTCGCACGATAGACGAACGTGTCTGCGCGCACGAACACGCCGCTGTTCCATTCGCTGATCGTGATGCCCGGGTTTGCGCTCAACGTAAGCGGGGCACTCTGCACCGCGGCGAGTTGCTGGGGGCTCAGCGGCAACTGCACCACGCCTGCGGTTGTCGGGTACCAAGGCGTGTCGCCGGAGTAGCCGTTCTGACCGCCGGCCGCGATCGTTCCCAGCGTGAGAGCGCCTGTCGACGTAGCGACACTGAGCGTCAGGTCTCCGACGTCATTCATGGTGCCGCCCGGGTTGCCGGTACTCAGCGCGTTGCCCAGGTCTAGCAGGATGGAACTGGACGCTTCGTCGACCCGCGCCGCGAAGAAGTTGATGCCGCCTTGCGGCTTGAAGAAGTTGCCACCCTGCGCCGCCGCGGCCATGAACTGCCGCCCGATCACCATGCTGTTCGGTTCTCCCGCGGCGTAGGGGCCGATCGTGCCGACGATCCGACCGCACATGAACTGGGGCGACGTGTAGTCGAGATTGATGCCGTCCACGTTGAACTTGATCGAGAGCAGGTCGCCGCTTGCCTGCAACGCGGTGAGGAAGGGCGAGTTCGACACATCCGCCCATTGCAGATCGGTCAGCACGGACTGGTACATCGCGCCGGCAATCACGTCGCCGGAGGTCTGGCCCGTCGCGCGGTCCCAGATGTCGAGGAACGGCGCCGGGTTGAAATTGCCGCGCAGCAGCGTGTTGCCCTTGGTGTCGGCGATGCGCACCTGCAGGCCCCAGATTTCGGATACCAGCTGCTGTTCGCTGTCGAGATCGACCAGCTTGGCGCAGACACGGCCGTCCGAGTCGGCGACCAGGGACTGCAGGACCGGATCGGCTGGACTGGCGGGGCCCGATGGCAGCCAGGCGGACGTGACCTTGCAGCCGAGCAGCCGCCAGGCGGCGTCGCCAGTGGGGTTGAACCAGCCGTTGGGCGGATTCATGCCCGGCCCCTGCAGCTTCTGGTAGCTTGGTTCGAACGCAGCGTTGTCGAAGTGCCCGGGGTCGTTATTGACCGTCGACACATTGGCCTGGAACTGGCCTGCGAAATGCAGGCGCAGCGGATCGAGGTAGCTCATGGGGTCCTCCTTGTTAGCGGTGCGACGTGGTTGCCGCGGCGCGTCAGAATGGCTTGATCAGGCCAACCGGATTGCCTTCCGGATCCTTGATCATCGCGAAGTGGTAGCCATCGACGCTGACCGGATCGACATAGCGGCTGCCGCCGTTCTGCAAAGCACGGTTGATCGCCGCGTCCAGATCGTCGACGAGAAGGTAGAAGTTCTTGCCCGGCTCGTAGCCAGGCGTATTCGGTTCTGTCTGGCCGATGCCACCGAGCAGCGGCAAGGTCTGCACCTGGAACGGGATGTAGGCGAAGCCGGCGGTGCCGGTCTGGTAGTGCCAGCCGAAGACGCTGCCGTAGAAGGCCTTCAGCGTGGCCTGGTCCTTCGCGATGATCTCGAACATCACGCTGGGATGGAGATTGACGGCATCGGCTTGCGGCGCGGCGATGGAGGCGGCAGCCGTCGCGGTCCGCACAAAGCCCGCGCGCATTTGCAGGAACTCCACGAACGTAAAAGGCGAGCCGTTCGACGCGACAAACAGCTCGCCATGCTGCCGCACAAAGCCGGTGAACACCGGTCCGTTGACGTGGCGCAGGAACGCGTCGGCGTCACGGTAGGTTTCAAAGAACACGACGGAAAAAGGATTGGCCGGCGGCAGCGATTGCAGTCGGGCGTCACCGCCGTAGGGCGTATGGATGAGATACGCGAGCGTATCGGGCTCCCGCTGCAGGACATCCTCGGCGAGCTGGCGCAGCGCGGTCTCGGCGGCTGGCTCGCATCCCGGCCGGATAAACCAGCGCGATGTCAGGCTGATGGAGGTGGGGATGGATGGACTCATGGTGCTCCTTCTGGTTTGGAGGCTTCATGTGCAGCCGGCACCATGACTTCGGATTCATGCTGGGCCGCTGTGCCGGAAGCGGCCACGGTTGCTGCTTCAGCGATCAGTCGCCGCGAACGTAGCGCTGGCCCGCGCGGGTCAGTCCCATGCCGACCACGCCCGCAAGCAGCCACGCCGGATCCGCCAGCACGGCGAGCATGACGCCATCGAGCAGCGGCATCGCGGCAAGCATCCATGGGATCACTGGCCATCGGTAACGCCCGGCGGCGGTGCGGCCTTCGTGGCGCGCGACAACTGTCAGCAGTAGCACGTAGGCCCCCTGGACGAGGGCGGCGATTCCGACCCCCGTGGATATCCCCCCGGTCAGCGCTGACGCAGTGACGACGTAGACCAGCAGCCGCGCGCCGGCCATGGCGAACACGGTCGACGGGTGGCGCTTGTGGAAGTGGTCGTAGACCCAGATCACGAAAAGCAGCATCACACCGGCAGCCAGCCCCGCATGATGCGAAACGAGCAGCAGGCAGGCGAGCGCGCTGGCAAACAGCGCGAGGGTGACGGCGCGGGCACGGCCAGGGGTAATGCGGCCGGCCGGAATCGGCCGGTAGCGCTGGTACATGCGGTCATGCTCGAGGTCGCAGAGGTCGTTCAGGGCCATGCCGCCGCAGTAGAAGCACGACAGCGCGACCAAGAGCAGCACGACCAGCAAGGCGGGGGCGGCGGCCGGGCTTCCCTCCCAGGCAGCGCCCGAGAGGACGGCTGCGGCCAGCACGTTCATCCAGACGGTGGGCAGATTGCTCACGCGGCACAGCGAACACACTGCGTTGAGGCTGGCGCGAACCGGTAGGGCATTCATTGGCGGAAGACGTGATCGAGCAGGGTGGCGAAGACACTGGTGGCTGCCAGGTTGTCGTCGGGAATGCGGCCGCGTTCGGAGCTGATCAGCACTGGCGCGTCGTTGTCGCTGGCCGTGCGGATGCCGTGCGAGCCGCGTACCAGCGACGCGTCGAGGGGCACCACGTCCATCGTGTACCGCATGCCGAGCGCCTTGCGCGCGAGAATGCCGCCGACTTTCAGCGCGGGGAAGCGGATGTCCGGATCGACAAACAGCTCGACCGGATCGTAGCCCGGCTTGTTGTGGATATCGACGGTGCGCGCATAGTCTGGCGCAGCCGCGTCGTCGGCCCAGAAATAATAGGTGAACCAGCTATCCGGTTCGGCCAGCAGGACGATCTCCCCGGCACGGGGATGCGCGAGGCCGTAGTGAACCTTCCCGGCTTCATGGAGCAATTCGCCAACGCCATCGACGTCACCCAGAAGCCGGCTCACCGCGCCGACATCGCGCGGGTCGCGGACATAGACGTGCGCCAGCTGGTGGTCAGCCACGGCAAATGCGCGCGAAGCGCCGGTGTCGAGATAGTCCCGGCCGAGATCGCGCTTGATCGCAAGGAACCCGGCCTCGCGCAGGATGCGGTTGATATGTACCGGCCTGCTGACCGGCACGATGCCGTACTCGGACAACACGACGATGCGCACTCCACGCGCCCGGAACGTGTCGATCAGGTCCCCGCAGACGGCGTCGATCTCGCACAGGTCGCTCGCGATATCGGCTTGCGGGCCGACGCGCTGCAGGCAGTAATCGAGGTGCGGCAGGTAGATCAGGTTCAGCGTCGGGGAGAACTGCTCTTCCACCGTGAGCGCGGCATCCGCGATCCAGCGGCTCGAGCGGATGCTGGTGCGCGGACCCCAGAAGTCGTAAAGAGGAAACTGCCCGAGCCGTTCGCGCAGCAACTCGCGCAATGATGCCGGTTGCGTGTAGAAGTCCGGCAGCTTCAGGCCGTTGGCGCAATACAGGGGCCGCGGGGTCAGCGTGATGTCCGCGTCGGTCGCCATCGCGTACCACCAGAACGTGTTGGCACAGGTGAACGACGGATCGCGCTCCCGCGCGAGATGCCAGATGCGCGGTGCCTGGACCAGCCGGTTGCTTTGCCGCCACAGCATCACCTGGTCGAGCTCGCGGAAATACCAGCCGTTGCCGACGATGCCGTGTTGGGTCGGCAGCTTGCCAGTCAGGTAGGTTGTCTGCGCCGAACAGGTCAGCGCAGGCATCACCGCGTCGATCGTCGCCACCTCGTCGCTGAGGGCGGAAAGGTTGGGCGTGTGCGGCCCGAGCAGCCTCCTGGTGAGCCCGACAACGTTAATGACGGCCGTGCGCTGCATCGAGTGTCTCCCTGACCCAGTTCAGTTCGCGTGCGATGGACGCGCCCGCCGAGTCGAGGCGCAGCGCTTGCGGCAGGACGCCAAAGCTGTAGGTTTCGACCTCGAGCGGCGTCCCCGGCGCCAGCCGCGGCAGGCAGTCCTCAAGAAAGAAGCGCGTTGTGCCGACATTCCCGAGTTCGGCCAGAAAGACCGGCACGTGGAAGTGCACGCGGCATTCTTCGGCCGGCTCGCCGCGCTCGAGCCAGCGCGCGAGTTCCGGCAGATCGGAAAAGCGCAGCAGTTCGCCGTCCAGCGTGCAAAGCACGGCCTGATGCAGATATGTCGCTTCGTCGAAGGCCAGCAGGTTTGCAATCGCCTTGCCGCGGGCACGCAGCGCGGAAGAAACCTGTACCTTGACCACACGGATCCCGGCGCTTTCCAGTGCCGCGAGGCAGTCAGCTGGCTGCTCGAACTCCACCGCCTGGTGGCAACAGTCGAAGCACAGGCCGATGTAATCGGCAAGCGAGGCGGGAAACCGCATCCGCTCGAAGAACTCGACGGCTTCGTGGGTCTGCTCCAGTACGCAGTGTGGCTCGGGCTCGAGCGCGAGGCGGATTAGCAGACCGCCGCGCTCGTGCAGGTATGCAAGGTGCATGAGCGTGTACAACAGATGCGTCCTGACCGGTCCCCAGTGTTCCGTGGCAAAGCCACTACGGTACGCAACCGGCACTGTCGAGATCGATCGGGTCTGGCCACGTGGCGTCCATTGCGCGAGGATGTCGGCGAGCCGGTTCGTATAACTGGCGCGCCGCGGATCCCGCCAGTCTGGCAGGTAGACCGCTTCCTTGACCTGCGTACCGTGGAAGGCCCCGTGCGGAAAGCCGTTCAACGTCAGCACGTAACAGTCATGTGCCTCGCACCAGTTGGCAAAGCGGCGGATCTCAACGTCGTCGAGTTCGAAGGCGGCCTGCGCGGACAGGCGTATCCCCAACGGGAACGTGCGCGCGGGGGAACAGGCTTCCTTGACCTGCAACGCGTGGTCCTCCAGATTGCGCCGGACATCGGCCCATGCATCACCGGGGTGGATGTTGGTGCAGTACGTCAGCGGGTAGTCGTGGCTCACCTGGTTCACCTGGTTCACGACAGGACCTCCAGCGGGACGGTCTCGGGGCGTGCTTGCCGTTGCGACGCCTGCAGGTCCGCGATGCATGCGCGCATGGTGGGGATATCGATATGATGGACCTCGACGCCTTCGCCAATCCCTTTTAGCAGTGTGATGCACAACTGCCCGCCCAGGTGCTCACGGAAGTTGTCCAGTGCCTGTTCGACATCAAGGTGGCCCAGCGCCTCGTGATTGAGCGTAAAGCCGATATCGCACAGCGTTTGCATGATGGTCTCCGCGGCCAGATCGCCGATCATGCCAAGCCGGCGGGAGTATTGGACATCGAGCGCCATGCCGATCGCGACCGCTTCGCCGTGCCTCAAACGGTGCTCGGAGAGTTCTTCGAGCTTGTGCGCCGACCAGTGGCCGAAATCCAGCGGCCGGGCGCTGCCGCGCTCAAAGGGATCGCCGGCATTGCGGATCTGTGCGAGATGCAATTCCGCGCAGCGGACGATCATCGGCTCCAGCGCATGGGGCGCAAGGACCGCGAGCGCGAATCGTTGCAGGTGAAGCCAGTCGAAGAAGGCGCGATCGCGGATCAGTGCGACCTTTACCGCTTCCGCAATGCCGGCGCGCCGGTCGGCGGCGGCCACGCTTGCCAGCAACTCGAAGTCGTTGACGACCGCAAACGGCGGTGTGAACGTGCCGAGGAAGTTCTTGCGGCCCTGCCAGTTGATCGCGTTCTTGACGCCCACGCCAGCGTCATTCTGGCCCAGCACCGTTGACGGCATCCGGATCAGCCGCAGGCCACGATGCGCAGTTGCCGCAGCGTATCCGATCGCGTCCAGCACCGCGCCGCCGCCGATTGCGACGACGTAGCTGTGACGGCAGAGCCTGAGGTCACGCACGTAGCCGTAGAATTCGTCCACCTCGCGCGGATCGCGCTTGGAAGTCTCGCCGCCACGGACAATCCATGGCGTGCGGACCAGTTCGATAGTGTCCGCATGTGCCAGCGCGTATTGCTCAATAGCGTCGATGCAACCGGGTTGCGCGCCGGAAAGCCCGGCATCCACCGCGAATAGCACGCGTGCCCTTGCGCCTGGCGGCTGCGCTCGCATCAGGTCTGACAGCAGCGGGTTTGCAGGCGTGAGGGCGCCGCGGGTGAAGCAGACCGGATAGCTGTAGCGCACTTCAAAACTCTGTTCGATGCGATGCTCGAGCATGCGGCGCTCCTGGGCTTCGTACCGGGACGAAGACGTGACTGGAGGGAGACGGGATGGTTTTTTCTATTCCGCTGGCGTCCGGTCAACCGGCGCCGGTTCAGTTCGGCACGGGCTCGTCGACACGTGGCACTTGTCCGCGGAGCACGGAGTTGTCGGCGAACAGCTGACGCTGATCGAGTCGAGGATTCTGGTCAAGCGCAGCGACATCGATCTGCTGGGACTGCGCATAGGCATGCAAGGCGTTGCTCCAGCTGACGGCTTCGACATCGGAGGCAGGAATGCCACGGGCGAGCATCAGCCGCGCGGTTTTGGGCACCGACAGCGGGTCGCTGACGCCCCAGTCGGCTGAACTGTCGACAATGATCCGTTCGGATCCGTATTGCCGGACGACTTCCACCATCCTCTCGGAACCCATCTTTGTGTTCGGGTATATCGTGAAGGCGGCCCATGCGCCGGAATCGAGTACGGCGCGCACAGTCTCCTCGTTGTTATGGTCGATGACCAGCTTCGTCATATCGATGCCGTGCTCCCGTGCGACATCGATCGACCGTAGTGTGCCGTTCTTCTTGTCGCGATGGGGCGTATGGACCATTACCACCATGTCGTGCTCGCGCGCGAGATCCAGTTGGGCGCGATACGCGAAATCTTCCGCGGCGGTGATCTCGTCGTAGCCGATCTCGCCAATGGCGACGACCCCCTCTTTCAGCGCAAATTGCGGCAGCAGGTCAAGCACTTCGCGCGCGAGTTCCACGTTGTTTGCTTCCTTCGAATTGAGCCCGATGGCGCAGTAATGCGCGATGCCGAACTGGCTGCATCGAAAGCGCTCCCAGCCGAGCAGGCTCGAGAAGTAGTCGAAGAAACTGCCGACGTTGGTGCGTGGCTGACCCAGCCAGAACGCTGGTTCGATGACCGCGCGGATGCCGGCGGCAGCCATGGCCTCCAGATCGTCGGTGGTGCGTGAGCTGATATGGATGTGGGGATCGAAGAATCTCACGGCGTGTCCTTTGTGGTTCTTGTGGTTCTTGTGGTTCTTGTGGTTCTTGTGGTTCTTGTGGTTCTTGTGGGTCGTGGTTCTTTGTGGTTCCTTCTCGCTTTGGACGCTAAAGGAAGCGAAGGGCTTGCTGCGTAAAGCTTGCCTGGCGGGCCTGCTCGAGGAAGCCGGCGTGTTTGTCCAGCGCGGTGCGCAGCCATCGGCAATCGCCGCTCATCGTGTCACCAGCACGGGCGAGCGCGAGAAGGGCGCCGCGTTGGCCGCGGGCGTGGCCTTGCGCCAGTTCCTTGCGCAAGGCCTGGAGCCCGCGTTCACCGCCATGGGGACCGAGGCAAAGCCATAGCTGCGGCGGCACATCGCGCCCCGCGCTGCACCTTTCATCGGCAAGGTCGAGCGCCATCCGGGCGAGTTCCGGAGACAGCCGCCGGTCGATGCCGTCGATGCGCCAGAGTGGCACGTCAATGAATACGGCCTTGATCACGAGTTGGCGCCAGGCAACTTCGTCAAAATGCTGCGCAGGGTAGGGAGAATCGCATGCGACGGCTTCGAATACAGAGCGCATATTGCTGCGGCAGCCTTCACCTGCGCGCCAGACAAAGCGCTCGCCGCTCGGCAGGAGTGCGAGCGCGCGATATAGGGCGCACGACTCGCCATGGTCGGCGAAACGAAAGCAATGCTCAAGCGTAATGGGGAAGGCGTCGCCTTCCATGTCTGGCGAAGCGAGCAGCAAGGCAACGCGCAGCGCTTCCAGCAGGCTCCAACGGGACATATCCCACCCGGGAATGCCTGCGCTGAGCAAGCGAAGTTCGTCGGGGCCCGGATTGAGCGGGACGCCGGCGCGGACATGGCGGCTCGCAAGAGCAAGCAGTTGCGCGAGACGTAGCTTCGATGCGCCGTTACTGACTTCATTCGATGCGCTGAGCCGGAAGGCGTTGGCGTCGCGCGACAGGCGCGGACCGATAAGGTCCGAAAGGGCCGCGGCAGCATCGAATCTGGTGTGGGCATCCATGCGTAATCGTCAGGAATTGGCTGTCGCCTGCGTTAGACAGGTTTTCATTCAGACAGGGTGCAATCGCTGCTCCGGCGATAATTAATATAGGCCTATGGATTGATCAGTAATGCATAGTGGTAACCCTGATAAAATATTTATTATTTAATTCTGATATCGATAAATACAGATATAAGTAATATGAGATAAGTATTCGGAGTAAACCAATTTCACGAATGAGAGTCAGATGCCAGTCACATGAAGAACGAGCTGGCATCGCCGATGAAGTGCA
>NZ_JAGIQB010000056.1:0-42327 GCF_017815025.1 Cupriavidus phytohabitans | reverse complement strand
ATGCGTCCGCTGCGCCCGGCGTTATGGCGTCGGCTCGGCATCGCGCATCGTGCGGGGTACGTTGAACGCTCCACCCAGCACGTTCTTGATGTGCTGTGGGATCTGCGATTGGTGTAGTAGTTGCCAGTCGCAGCTTCGGTTCGTTCTCGCTACGGCGAATGAATGGCCGGTTTTACCGGGTAGCCGCGGGCCGAGATGCCATACGGGCCCCGAACGATCCTTCGCGATCGATTCGCGAAGGATCGTTCACCAGGGAAGTCTCACATTTCTGACGGGCAACTGAAGCCGGCAAGCCTTCCCCCCGCATCCAGATGCGCCGAGGCGATCGGACCCGCGCGGACGCAACTGGCAACGTGGCTCGGGAAGTACTATCCTCCTTCATGGGTTAAGGTAAGGAGGCAAAATGTCGCAATGTTCTCGGCATTTTTGCAAAGCGAGTTTCGCTGTACTCAGCATGGCAGGCGTGCTCGTTTCGTGTACCACACCGAGGATATCGGCTCCGCCCGAACTCCAGCCCACCGACGCGCGTGGAACGATCGCGGTGCTGCATGCATCCGGTGTACAGATTTATCAGTGCAAGCGTGCGAACGACGGCCGGTTGTTATGGATCTTTTCTGCTCCGGAAGCCACTCTGAAGGATGACACCGGACAACTCGCCGTCAAGCATTACTCTGGTCCGACCTGGGAAGCGCCTGATGGCAGCAAGGTGACCGGCAAGGTATTGCGGCAGACGCCCAATGCGCAGGAGCCGGAGAGCATTCCACTCTTGCTGTTGCAGGCAACGAGCACCGGCGGAACTGGCCTGCTTTCGAGGGCGCGTTACGTGCAACGGCTGAATACCCAAGGCGGACTGGCCCTCCATCAGGCTTGCACACAGGAGGGACAGGAGAATCGCATGCCGTATCGGGCGGACTACGTCTTCCTGGAATAGCTATGCGATTCAGAAGCAGAGCTACCCAATGCGAGGACTTTTGAAACCAGCGACGACGGAGGGCACATCTTTGAGCTCTTCTTGGCCCAGCGCGTGCTGGTGCGCAATGACTGCCAGGCCAGCGCCTGGGCGAGCTTCCACACCGCGGCGGAACTGGAAAGCGCTCCCCCATTGCCGGCCGGCCAGTCGGCAGCGCGCCGCTGGCTGCGGCGCAGCGGCGGATTCTTGACACGGTGGGCGCGCAAGGCGCCCCGGGCTGATTTACCCGGCCAGGCCTTTGTTCGGGTTGATCAGGTACTTCTCCCCCGTCGCACGCTTGTTGTAGACGGCGATCACGTCCAGGTCCAGCACCTCGGCCAGCGAGATCTCCTTCGCGTAGTGGCTGGCAAAGGTGGTCTTCAGCTCCGCCACCACGCGTTGCTTCAGCGCGTTGGCCCGCTCGCGCCCGATCTTTTGCAGGAACGGGAACAGCAGCCAGCCGCCCATGCCCCACGCCATGCCGAAGTTGCGGTTGAACTCGGTCGGGCTTGTGTCCAGGCCGCCGTAGAGGTAGACCTGCTTGTGGGTGGTCGAGCCATAGCGGCTGTATTCGCGGGCCGTCTTGTTCAAGGTGTTCAAGGCCGCTTCCATGCAGGTGAGGATCTGGCCGCCGAGCTTGCCGCCGCCCGTGGCGTCGAACGCGATTGTCGCGCCAGTAGCGACGAGTGCCTCGGTGAGGTCCTGCATGAACGTGGGCGACGTGGCGTTACAGACGTAGACCGCGCCTTGTGCCTTGAGCAGGTCCGCCTGCTCTTGCTTGCGCACGATGTTCACCAGCTTGATGCCATCCTTGAGACAGATCTGATTGAGCATCTGGCCCAGGTTGGAGGCCGCGGCGGTGTGCACCAGGGCACTATGTCCTTCGAGCCGCATGGTCTCGACCATGCCCAGTGCGGTGAGCGGGTTGACGAATGACGACGCGCCGTCAGCAGGCGTGGCGCCTTCGGGCAGGACCAGGCACTGGTCCGCGGGAATGCAGCGGTACTGCGAGTACATCGCGCCGCCGATGGCAGCCACGGTCTTGCCCATCAAGGCTTGCGCCGCAGGGGAAGAGCCTGCATCGACGACCACGCCCGCGCCCTCATTGCCAACCGGCATGGACACATCCAGGCGGCCCGCCATGCTGCGCATCGCGCCTTCCGGAACGCGCGCGGTGACGATGGGGCGCTCGGCCGTGCCGCTGGCCTTGGCCGTGCTCATGTCGGCCGCACCGAACAGCAGGCCGAGATCGGACGGGTTGAGGGGAGAGGCTTCAATGCGGATGAGCACTTCATCCGGGCCGAGGCTCGGCGTGTCGATGCTGGCTAGCGACAGCTCGAGTTCACCGCTGCTCTTGATTTGCGAACGAAGTTGAAGTGCGGTGCGCATTCGATGTCTCCTTGGTCTGTGGTTTGCGATGAGCGGGACGGCAGCGTGGGGCTGCGTTCGTCAGCAGTCAGCAATGTAGCAAGTTCCTGCGAATCCCGTACTGGGCCGGAAATTCAGTCATGCGTCAACCAACAGGCCATCATGCAAGCTCCACATACTTACGAATCCCCCCGGCCAACTTTCGTATCGGTGCGCTTGCCGGTCTGGTCGTGCCAGCCGCCGCCCAGGGCCTTGTACAGGTTGACTTCACTGGAGAGTTGCTCGAGCCGGGCTTCGATCAGCAATTGTTGCGCGTTGTAAAGCGAGCGCTGCGCGTCCAGCACGGCAAGGTAGCTGTCGACACCCGTGCGGTAGCGCCGGTCGGCCAGGCCATAGGCGTCCTGGGCAGCTTCCACGAAGCGGACCTGGGCCTGGAGCTGGCTGGTGTAGGTGCCCCGCGCCGCCAGCCCATCGGCCACTTCGCGGAAGGCGGTCTGCACCGTTCGCTCGTACTGGGCAACGTTGACGTCCTTCTGGATGGTGGCGTAGTCCAGACTGGCCCGCAGGCTGCCGGCGGTAAACAGCGGCAGATCGATGCGCGGCTGGAACAACCACGTGCCGGAGCCGGCCCCGAACAGGCCGGAAAGCTGGCTGCTGGCGGTGCCCGCCGATGCGGTCAGGCTGATACTGGGGAAGAACGCCGCCCGCGCGGCGCCGATATCGGCGTTGGCGGAGCGCAGCCGGTGCTCGGCCGCGAGCACGTCCGGACGGTTCTGCAGCAGGTCTGAGGGCAGCCCGGCCGGCACATCGGCGAACAGCTTCTGCTCCAGCGGCAGGCCTTCCGGCAGGTCCGCTGGCAGGGACATGCCGAGCAGCAGCACCAGGGCATTCTCATCCTGGGCGACCAGCCGGGTGTAACGCGCAAGGCTCGCGCGGGCGGTTTCCACGGCGGTCTGCGCCTGGCGCAGGTCCAGCCGGGAAGCGATCCCTTCCTCGTAACTGCGCCGGGTCAGGCCATAGCTGCGCTCATAGTTGGCCAGGGTTTCCCGGGTGAGCCGCAGCAGGGTTTCATCGGCGCGCTGGGTCAGGTAGGCGCTGGCAACGCCCGCCACCAGCGAGATCTGGGCACTGCGGCGTACCTCGTCGCTGGCGAAATACTGTTCGAGCGCGGCTTCGCTGAGGCTGCGCAGGCGGCCGAACAGGTCGATCTCCCACGCCGTGGTGCCCAGCGACACGCCATACTGGCTGCCGATCAGGCGCCGTCCGGTGGCGGACAAGTCGGCGGGAATGCGCTGGCGCGTGCCCTGTGCGGCCGCGCCGATGGCGGGAAACAGGTCGGCGCGCTGGATGCGGTACTGTGCCCCGAACGCCTCCACGTTAAGGACGGCCACGCGCAGATCGCGGTTGTTCTCCAGCGCCAGCTCGATCAGACGGCGCAGGCGCGCATCGGCGAAGAATTCGCGCCAGCCCAACTCGACCGCAGGCACCTGGCCGGCTTCGCCGGCGGCATCGGCGGACAGGTAGGCCGGGCCCTGCGGGTACGCTGCCGCCACCGGCGAGGCCGGGCGCTCGTACCTGGGAATCAGGCTGCAGCCCGCCAGCATGGCCATGGCGGCAGCGCAAAACAAGGTCTTCTTCATTCGAGCGCGCCTTTTTCCACGGAGGCGCCATGCGGCCGCGGCCTGCGCTTGCGTCCGAACATGGAGGTGACAGCGACAAAGAACAGCGGCACCCAGAAGATCGCCAGCACCGTGGCAGTGATCATGCCGCCGATCACGCCAGTTCCAATGGCGTGCTGGCTGCCGGCACCGGCCCCGGTCGACACGGCCAGCGGGAACACGCCGAGCATGAAGGCCAGCGAAGTCATCACGATGGGGCGCAGGCGCAAGCGGCACGCCTCCACGGCGGCCTCGACCAGGCCCTTGCCCTGTTCGTACTCGCTCCTGGCGAATTCCACGATCAGGATGGCGTTCTTGGCTGACAGGCCGATGGTGGTCAGCAGGCCCACCTGGAAGAAAACGTCATTCGACAAGCCGCGCCCCAGTGTGGCAAGCAGTGCGCCGATCACGCCGAGCGGCACCACCAGCATCACCGAGAACGGGATCGACCAGCTTTCGTACAGCGCGGCCAGGCACAGGAACACCACCAGCAGCGAGAGCGCATAGAGCGCCGGCGCCTGCGAGCCCGACAGCCGTTCCTCGTAGGACAGGCCGGTCCAGGCATAACCCACGCCTGGCGGCATCTGCTTCATGATCTCCTCGATTGCGTTCATGGCCTCGCCGGAACTGCGCCCCGGCGCGGGCTCGCCGAGCACTTCCACCGCGGCCACGCCGTTGTAGCGCTGCAGCTTGGGCGAGCCATAGCCCCACTTGCCGTCGGCAAAGGCCGAGAACGGCACCATTTCGCCCTTGCCATTGCGCACGAACCATTTGTCGATGTCGTCCGGCTTCATGCGGGAATCCGGGCGGCCCTGCACGTAGACGCGCTTGACCCGGCCGCGGTCGATAAAGTCGTTGACGTAGCTGGAACCCCAGGCGATCGACACCGTGCTGTTGATGTCAGCCAGCGAAATGCCGAGCGCGCGCGCCTTCTCATCGTCGATAACCAACTGGTACTGCGGCTGGTCATTCAGGCCGTTGGGACGCACGCGCTGCAGCACCGGGCTTTGCGAGGCCAGCGCCAGGAACTTGTCACGCGCGTTCATCAGCGCCACGTGGCCAATGCCCGCCTGGTCCTGCAGGTAGAGGTCAAAGCCGGTGGCATTGCCCAGCTCCTGCACCGCGGGCGGGGCGAAAGCGAACGACATCGAATCGCGAAAACTCATGAACTTGCGCTGTGCGCGCGCGGCCAGGTCGAATACGCTGGTGCTGTCCCCGCTGCGCTGTGCCCATGGCTTGAGCAGAATGAATGCCAGGCCCGAGTTCTGGCCGCGGCCGGCAAAGTTGAAGCCGTTGACGGTGAACAGCGATGCCACCACCCCGCCCTCTTCCTTCAGCAGGTATTCGCGCATCTGGTCGAGCACCTTCTGCGTGCGCTCGGCGGTGGCGCCGGCAGGCGTCTGCACCTGGGCGTACAGCACGCCCTGGTCTTCTTCGGGCAGGAATGAAGTGGGGATGCGCGTGAACAGGAACCCCATCACCACCAGGATGGCCACGTAGATCAGCAGGAACGGCAGGCGGCGCTTCAGGATGCCCGACACGCTGCGTTCGTAGCCCTGGGTGGTCGCGCTGAACTTGCGGTTGAACCAGCCAAAGAAGCCGCCCTTGTTCTCGCCATGATCGCCCTTTTCGATGGGCTGGAGCATGGTGGCGCACAGGGCCGGCGTCAGGATCAGTGCGACCAGCACCGACAGCACCATGGACGAGACAATGGTGATGGAGAACTGCCGGTAGATCACGCCAGTCGAGCCGCCGAAGAACGCCATCGGCAGGAACACCGCCGAGAGCACCAAGGCAATGCCCACCAGCGCGCCCTGGATCTGGCCCATCGAGCGCCGCGCCGCCTCCCTTGGCGGCAGGCCTTCCTCGGCCATCACGCGTTCGACGTTCTCGACCACGACGATGGCGTCATCCACCAGCAGCCCGATGGCCAGCACCATGCCGAACATGGTCAGCGTGTTGATGGTGTAGCCGAACGCCGCCAGCACGCCAAAGGTGCCCAGCAGCACCACCGGCACGGCGATGGTGGGAATCAGCGTGGCGCGCACGTTCTGCAGGAACAGGTACATCACCAGGAACACCAGCACGATGGCTTCCATCAGCGTCTTCACCACTTCGTGGATGGAGCCTGCGATCACCGGCGAGGTGTCATATGGAAAGACCACCTTCATCCCGGGCGGGAAGAACGGCTCGAGCCCATCCAGCGTCTTGCGGATGGCGCGCACGGTTTCCAGCGCGTTGGCCCCCGCGGCCAGCCGCACGGCAATGCCCGAGGCCGCCTGGCCGTTGTACTGCGCGTTGATGTTGTAGTCCTGCCCGCCCAGTCCCACCTCGGCCACGTCCTTCAGGCGTACCTGGGAGCCGTCCGGATTGACCTTAAGCAGGATGTTGCCGAACTGCTCGCTGGTCTGCAGCCGGGTCTTGCCGATTACGCTGGCATTGAGCTGCTGGCCGCGCACCGCCGGCAGGCCGCCCAGCTGGCCCGAGGCCACCTGGACGTTCTGCGCCCGGATGGCATTGCTCACGTCCAGCGGCGTGAGCTGGTAGCTATTGAGCCGGGCCGGGTCGATCCATACCCGCATCGCATACTGCGCGCCGAACACCTGGAAGTCGCCCACCCCGTAGGTGCGCGACAGCGGGTCCTGGAGACTCGAGACAATGTAGTTCGACAGGTCTTCGCGCGTCACCCTGGGATCCGTGGAAATCAGGCCCACGATGACCAGGAAGTTGCGCACCGACTTGGTCACGCGGATGCCTTGCTGCTGCACTTCCTGCGGCAGCAAAGGCTGCGCCAGCGCCAGCTTGTTCTGCACCTGCACCTGGGCAATATCCGGATTGGTGCCCTGCTCGAAGGTCACCGTGATCGTCATGCTGCCGTCGGCGTTGCTTTCGGAAGAGATATAGCGCAGACGGTCCAGGCCGTTGAGCTGTTGCTCGATCACCTGCACCACGGTGTCCTGCACCGTCTCGGCGGAGGCGCCGGGGTAGTTGACCGAGATGGCGATGGTGGGCGGCGCGATGGCCGGATACTGGCTGATGGGCAGCGCACGAATCGACAGCACGCCGGCCAGCATGATGACCAGGGCGATCACCCACGCAAAGATGGGCCGATCGATAAAGAAGTTGGACATGGCTACTCCCTCGCCCGGGCGGTGCGCTCAGGGCTTGGCCGCGGATGGGGCGGATGGGGCGGATGGGGCGGATGGGGCGGATGGGGCGGATGGGGCGGATGGGGCGGATTGTGCGGATGGGCCGGATGCAGCAGCCACCGGCGCACCCGCCCCGCTCCCGGCCTGGGCTACGCGCACTTTCGCCCCGGGCCGCACGAACTGAAGGCCCTCCACGATGACGCGGTCGCCGGCACTGAGGCCTTCAGACACCAGCCACTTGTCGCCAACGGCGCGCTCGGTGCGGATCTGGCGCAGTTCCACCTCGTCCTTGGCATTGACCACCAGCGCCGTCGCCTGGCCCTTGAGATCGCGGGTCACTCCCTGCTGCGGCACGAGCAGCGCATCGGTCTTGACGCCTTCACGCAGGCGGGCATGGACAAACATGCCCGGCAGCAGCTCATGGCGCGGGTTGGGAAACACCGCGCGCAGCGTCACCGAGCCGGTGCCCTGGTCCACGGCCACTTCAGAGAACTCCAGGCGGCCGGTTTCGGGATAGCGGGTACCGTCTTCGAGCACCAGGCTAACCTGGGCCGCGTTGGTGCCGGCACTCTGCAGCGCACCATTGGCCAGTTCACGCCGCAGCCGCAGCAGCGACGAAGAGGCCTGGGTCACGTCGACGTAGATCGGGTCGAGCTGCTGCACCACTGACAGCGCGGTCGCCTGGCCGTTGGTCACCAGCGCACCTTCCGTCACATTCGAGCGTCCGATGCGGCCGGAGATGGGCGCCAGCACCCTGGTATAGCGCAGGTTGATTTCGGCGCGGTCCACCGCGGCCTGCGCCTGCAGCCAGGCGGCCCTGGCTTCGTCATACTGTTGCTTGCTGACCGCCTCGTCACCAACCAGGCGCCCGTAGCGTTCTGCCAGCAGGCGGGTGGATTCCAGCGTCGCCCTCGCGCTCTTGTAGGTGGCCTCGTAGGTGGACGCGTCGATCTGGTAGAGCTGCTGGCCCTGCGTGACGTCGCTGCCTTCCTTGAACAGGCGGCGCAAGATGATGCCATCCACTTGCGGCCTGACTTCGGCAATGCGGAACGCCGTGGTGCGCCCCGGCAGCTGGGTATCCAGCGTCAGTTGCTCGGCCTTGAGCGTGACCACGCTCACTTGCGGTGGCGGCGGGCCTGCGGCCTCCTTCTTGTTGCCGCATCCGGCAAGCATTGACATGGCGATGGCCAGCGTGACCGGAACCCGGGCGCTGCAGCCGCGTGATCGTTGCATTGCGATGTCCCGCGTAGGATTGAAGCCGAGTCAGAATGTCGCTGGCGAACCGGTTAGCCGGCGAAAAGATCCAGGTAACGCAAACGCCATGTCCGCAATGGGTCCAGCTGCAGCGCCAGTTGCAGGCGCAGCCGACAAAGTCTAGCGCGACTCGGCAGAAACTACGCGATCCAAAAGAAACCCCCACGCCCGGCCCTGTGGGTCCTACTCGAATTCTTCACCATGATTGGAGGCAGGCTTCACGGAGGATGTGATGAACCAGGCACTGCAAATAATTGCTGCATTCACTGCGATACTCTTCGCCGGGGCCGCCTTGTATGTCAACGTGGTTGAGCATCCCGCAAGAATGGTGCTTGAGACAAGGTCTGCGGCCCGGCAGTGGGCGCCCAGCTATAAGCGCGCCACGCTCATGCAGGCTCCATTGATGCAGGCTCCATTGGCGCTGGTCAGCTTACTGAGCGGAGTGATGGCATGGCTATTGGGTGCCAGTACCTGGTGGCTTGCTGCCGCGCTACTGATCGGATCTGTCGTGCCGTATACCTTGCTCGTCGTAATGCCCATCAACCACAAGATTCTCGAGCCGGATCGCGATCTGTCGTCGGTGGAGACCCGAGAACTCTTGCAAAAATGGGCCAGGCTCCATGGAGTGCGCACAACATTGAGTCTTGTCGCGTCCACCATCGATGTGTGGCAGTTGGGTGGAGCTGGAAATGGAGTCACTTGAACTGAAGATCCCGCCACCAGTCGTGGCGTTGCTGACCGGCTTGCTCATGTGGCTGGCATCCAAGCTGATTGCCCCGGTTGTAGTTCCGTTCGGACTTCGCGTAGGTGTCGCGGTTGCCATTGCTTGCATTGGCGCGGTTATCGGGGTCTCGGCCATGGTTTCATTCCGGCGGGCGAAGACCACAATGAACCCGATCAAGCCCGGTACTGCGTCGTTGCTCGTCACTGACGGGGTGTTTCGCTTCACGCGCAATCCCATGTACCTGAGCCTGCTGCTGTACCTGTTCGCGTGGGCGGTGTACTTATCAAACTGGCTGCCCCTGCTATTCCTGCCTCCGTTTGTGCTCTACATCAACCGGTTTCAGATCGCACCCGAGGAGCGCACGCTTTCATCGCTTTTCGAAGCACAGTACGCCGCATACAAAGGGAAAGTCCGCCGGTGGCTGTGACACATGGCCATCGAGCTTGCAATGTCCAATGGGCAGAGGAGTTGTGTCCTGCGGCGTGAGTCGGCAATCTGGCACTACTGCTGCGTGCGGAACGCTTCCCTCCATGTCAGGATAGTCTGTCGCCTCGCCGACGAGTCCTCAGCACGTCATGACAATCCATCAGTCTCTGGCTTCGCCGCAGACCCGTCTTCGCGCAGCCAGACGATAAATTCCGCACCCTGCCCCACCTTGCTTTCCACGGTAATTCGGCCACCATAGCGCTCCACCAGCGCATAGCTGATGGACAGGCCGAGGCCGGTTCCCATCTGCTTCCTGGTGGTGAAAAACGGATTGAACAGATTGGGCAGGTCTTCCTCGCGGATGCCGCGGCCCGTGTCGCGCACATGCAGCGTCACGCCGTGCCCTTCCCAGTCGCGCGTGGCCAGCGTAAGGTTGCCGCCCTCCGGCATGGCGTGGATGGCATTGGTCAGCAGGTTGACGATGACCTGCTGCAGTTCGCTGCGGCTGATGCGCACGCGGCGTGTGGCCGGGCAGGCCAGTTCGACCCGGATGGCGGCGTCCTTGAGCATATGCCGGACCAGGTCCACGCAGCCGGCCGCGACCTCGCCCACATCCAGGCGCTCGGTATTGCCGGCGTATGCCTCTGGCCGGACAAACTGCAGCAGCCGGTTGGTCAGCAGGTAGATGCGTCGCACCTGCTCATCGATCAGCCGCAGTTCATGCCGAACCGGGCGATTCACACGCGACATGGGCTGACCTGCTCCATGACCGATGGCTACGACTGCTACCAGAACGCCATGGCAGAACGCATCAACGGCATCCTCAAAAGTGAATTCCTCCTGAACCGTCCAGCCGATCTGCAGCAAGCTGCTCGTATGGTGAGGGAGTCTGTACACATCTATAACCGGGAACGACCCCATCAGGCCCTGGAATACAAAACGCCCAATGATGTTCATCGGGCGTCTGTTGCCGCGGAGCGCTAGGCGCCGAATGGAGCTACCAAACCTGTCAACCTATGTCAGGACTTGACACTACCCCAACGCGTCGCCTCATATCCGCTTCCTGTTCGTCAGGCCAGCGCTTTGCCTCGGGCTTCCTTCAGACCCCCGGTCACCCGGGGAACCCTTGCCTCTGGCTAACACTTCCCCTTGCCGGGTGTGTAGGGGACTTTCACCCCCAAGCGAGTGCGCCCTGCCGGGCGCACAAAAAAAGCGGGCTTCCGGAGAAGCCCGCCCAGCCAACTACCAGTGGATCGGTCTATCTGAAGCGCAGCGCGTCGATCAGGCCGCCACTTGCGCGCCGGCTGCGGCAGATTCCTTCGCAAACTGCTGCCGCGATGTCGCAACGTGCGAGGCAAGCACCGGCCGCAGCACCATGATGGCAAGGAACGCAGCGGTCAGGTCCATCGCCGCCACCGTGTAGAGCACCGTCGACCACGTGCCGGTGGCTTCCATCAGCAGGTTGCCGATCGGCACGAACAGTGCGCCAATGCCCTTGGCGGTGTACAGCACGCCGTAGATCTTGCCGATGTGCTTGGTGCCGAAGGCATCGCCCGCCAGTGCCGAGAACAGCGAGTAGACTTCGCCCCAGGCCAGGAACACCACGCCGGACAGGATCAGGAAGGCGTACGGGTCGCTGCCGAAGTAGCCCAGCGCGATGATGCCCAGCCCTTCGAGCGAGAAGGCAATCACCATCGTCTTCTCGCGGCCGATGTTGTCCGAGATCCAGCCGAACAGCGGACGCGAGATGCCGTTCATGATGCGGTCAAGCATCAGGGCGAGCGGCAATGCGGCCATCACGAAGAAGTGCAGGTCGACCTGGAATTCCTTCACGCCAAGGTCCTTGGCGATGACGCCGAGCTGGGCCACGGCCATCATGCCGCCAGTAACCACCAGCACGAACATCACCAGCATCAGCCAGAACAGCCTGGTGCACAGCGCTTCCTTGAGGGTGTAGTCGCGCGTGGCCTGGGCCAGCTTCTTCGACGCCCGCACCTCGCCGGTCTTGGGCGAGCGCAGGAACCACGCCGCCACGAAGGCCAGCGAACCTTGCAGCAGGCCGAAGAACAGGAAGGTGTGCTGGAAGCCCTGCGACTCGATCATCGCCGCGATCGGCAGAATGGTCGCCGCCGAGCCCGCGCCATAGCCGCCGGCGGTCAGGCCGACCGCGAGGCCGCGGCGGTCCGGGAACCACTTGAGCGCGTTGTTGATGCAGGTCGCGTAGATGGAGCCCACACCCAGGCCGCCGACCGCGGCGCCGAGGTAAAAGCCCATCAGCGTAGTCGCCTGCGAGTTGATGACCCACGCCGCGCCGATAAAGAGCGCGCCGAAAGCCACCATCATGCGTGGCCCGAACTTGTCGATGAAGTAGCCCTCGATCGGCGCCAGCCAAGTCTGCACCAGCACGAACACGGTAAAGGCGATCTGGATGCTGGCGCGTGACCAGCCGTAGGTTTCCTGGATCTCGGGCACGAACAGCGTCCAGGCGTACTGGATGTTCGCGGTGGCGATCATGCAGACCACGCCGACGATCAGCTGGATCCAGCGCGTGGACTCCGAAGCCCCTTGATTGGGGCGCAGGGCCCCTGCCGTTGCGTTACTCATAGCGCGCTCCTTGAACCGTGTGTTTCGGGAAATCCGTGGGAATGGACGAAGGTGGGGACGCCATGCGCGTCAACTTGCAGGTGGCTCCTGGCATTTACTGTCTCCTGTTTCGTTGGCATTTACTGCCTTTTATTGCGACGCCATATCGACGTCTCCCGCACTCACCTGTTTTCAAAACTACGAGATGCGATGGGATACACAGTATGTGATATATCAAGTAAGTACAAGTCGACCGGCAGCAGGGTTTTCACTAGCCCGATGATTAATGAGGAATATGGATGGGAAAACGGATTCAGGATATTCACGCATCAGTGAGCAAGACGCATGAATAAGTGCGTCATATTCCCTGAAATCCAATGCCGGAGCGGCTTTTAGGGAAGTATTGACGACTTGGCAGAAAGCATGTCAAATGCTGACCAACCCCGAAACATTGCGATTTTGTAATGTTCCGGGAAAAATCAGGGTTTTTACCAACCAAAATCAGAAGGCGGTGAAATAAGATTCCTGATTAATATCGATTATGAATAATCAAGGATAAAAAAAAGCCCGCAGGCGTCCCGGCGGGCGGAGTCATGATGCGGGACATCAGCCGCAGCATGTCCCGTATTTATAAGCGATTATCCGGAGCAAATAAACAAGGCCGCGACTAGTGGATTACCCGTTGTGTGTCCGATGGCACGAAGGCCTCCCCCCGGCTGCCACGAAGCCCGCTGTGCGCCGCCGGGCGCAACGTGCCACTGGCAAGCGGCGCCGCCAGCGCCCCGAAACAGCCTGTCGGCGAGACGTGCTGGCGTTTGGTGGCCTGGACAAGCGCTGCCAGCTATCCAATCACGCCACACAAGCTTCTGCCGAAGCTGCCACTGCAGGCTTGACCGGAGCCGCAATCCATTCGTAACCCAGCCGGACGCCGGCGATGCCGCCGTCGTGGTCGTGATCGATAACCGCCACCCGGGCCTGCTGCAGCGCATCGACGCGCTGTCCCGGCAGGCCGAAGCTGGCTACCAGCTCGTCGTCGGCCAGCGGCGGCAGCGGCTTGCGGCGGTCCATGCCGGCGAAGCGGATCTGGTTGTACAGCGCCCACACCAGCAGCAGCACGCCGTTGAACACGCCCACCAGCACGTACACCGACAGCGTGCCCATGGTGGGCATCATCGCGGACCAGAATGGCACGTCGAGGCCGGTCGACGCTCCTACCAGGATGTCACGAATGCCGCTGGCGAACAGGTAGAAGAAGCCGGCCCACGCCAGTGCGGTCAGCACCGCGTCGAAGGCCCGGCGCAGCGGTGCGCGCCGGGTGCGGATGATCATGTTTTCGGGATGCATGACGATTTCATCGATTGGATGCCGCGATCGGGACTGTCCCAGCGCGCACGCTTGCGCCGGGTCTTGAGCATGACCTTGGGAAAGGCCAGCAGCGTGGTGAACATGCCGACCAGCCAGTACGCCAGCGGGTACCAGATGATCCAGTAAAGCGTGCGCGCCAGGCGCGGCTCATAGCGCCGGTCGATCGCCACGCTGATCATGAACTGCAGGATGCAGACGGCCGCCAGCACCATGCCGGTAAAGCCCGGCGGCATCAGCTTCTGGATGCGGATATGCTCCGGCAGCGCGATGAAGTGGCCCAGCGCCCACAGTACGATCGACATGCCAAAGGCAAAGGCCCAGCCCGCCGACAGGCAGTACTCCGCCATTAGCGGCCACAGCCGGCGGTGGCGCCAGATCCAGATCGAACGCACGTTTTTCATGAACACTTCGGCGCCGCCCTGGGCCCAGCGCAGCCGCTGCTTGAACAGGCCGCGCACGGTCTCTGGCATCAGGATCCAGCACAGCGCGCGCGGCTCGTAGAAGATCGACCAGTGGTCGCGCTGCAGCTTCCAGCTGATATCGATGTCCTCGGTGATCATGTCCAGGCTCCAGTAGCCGACGCGGTCCAGCGCGCGGCGGCGGAACGCGGCAACCACGCCGGATACGGTAAAGACCTGGCCATAGACGCGCTGGGTGCGCTTGATCAGCCCGATGATCGACGAGAATTCGCCAACCTGGATGCGCCCCACCAGTGTCGAGCGCGTGCGGATGCGCGGGTTGCCGGTGACCGCGCCCACGCGCGGGTTGGCCACCATCGGCGCGACAAGGTAGGCCGCGGCGTCGGGGTCCAGCGCCGCGTCGCCGTCAATACAGACCAGGTATTCGCCGCGCGCGGCCAGCGCGCCCATGCGCAGCGCCATTGCCTTGCCCTGGTTCTGTGCCAGGTGCACCACGCGCAGCCGTTCATGGCGCTGCGCCAGCGCTTCCAGCACGGCGCCGGTGCCGTCGCGCGAACCGTCGTTGATGGCGATCACTTCGAAGTTGGGATAGCGCTGCCCCAGCGCGGCCAGCAGCGTCTCTTCGCCACTATGCTCCTCGTTGTAGCACGGCACCAGGATCGAGATAAACGGCGTGCCGGGAACTTCGGGCGCCACGCGATGCTCGCCCCACTGCCATTTGCGCTCCCAATGCAGCCAGAAGTACACGCCGCCGGCCATCCACAGGCCGGACATGAACAGCGGATAGAAGAACACGAAGGCCAGCAGCAGGTCGCCGGTGGCAAGCGCGGCCAGCGCGAACGGAAGCGCCAGCGCCAGGCACAAGATAACCAGGGCAAACAGTCTTTCGATCATGGTGCGGGGTACCAGGCGTTAGACAGCGCCGGGCGGATCACGTCGAGCCGGGGCTGGTTGTTCAGGAAGTCGTCGGGGTAGTAGCCGAAGCTGCGCGCGCCGCGCCGCTGCAGGCGCTGTATCCAGCCGGCAAGTACCGTGCTGTCGACCGGCGTCTCTGGCTTGCGCCAGTCGCGCGCCTGCAGCTCGAACACCGTGCGCCGCAACGCGCCGGGGCGCTGTGCCACCGCGTCGACGATGCGGTCGAGCCACTGGTTCTCCTGGCCGCGCGGCACCTGCTCCATGTACGGCATCGCCATCGGCGCGGTCCAGTCGTACGCGGCCAGGAAGTCGTCGAGGTTCTGCGCGAACCAGGCTTCGCTCTCCGGCTGCAGGATGGGCATGGCGAAGATGTTGCGCGCGGTCTTGATCGCCGGGCCGCGGATAGCGCGCACGCGCTGCGTCAGCTCCTGCGTGAACTCGACCAACGCACGGCTCTTCATGCGCGTCCAGCGCTGCATGGTTTCCGGGTCGGCGCGCAGCGCGGCAACATTGTCCGGCAGCCCTGCCTTGCGGTACGCGGCCAGTGCCGGCGCGCTGGCGTCCTCGAAGTCGCCAAGGATGGCGTCGTCGTGGAACAGCAGGCCCTGGAATAAGGCGTGGCGGGCCAGGTCTTCATAGACCTCGGCGATGCGCTGGCGCGCCACCGGGTCGAACGGCGACAGGCGGCGGTACTGCTTCGCGTCGACCTCGGCACGGCTGGCGGCCGGATCCCAGCGCGTCACGCGCGGCAGCGATGGGTCCATGTCGAAGCTCAGCACCGGCATCCAGGCGTAGACCTTGACGCTGGTGCGGTTGCCGAGCTGCCATGCCACGCGGTTGAACAGGTCGGCGCGCATCGGCAGCCAGCGGTTCGGGAAGTACACCGACCTGACCAGGCCGTCGCCGTCTTCGTCGGAGAAGGCCTGCAGGAAGACCGTGTCGATCTTCAGGTCGTAGATGCGCTGCACCAGCTGGTCGAGGTTGCGGTTGAGCTGGGCCGGATCCTGGTCATAGACGTAGTCCAGGTCGACGTGCGCGACGCGCATGGCGCTCGGCTCTTCCATCGTCGCCACCGACTGCGCGAAGGCGCGCAGGCCGGGGTCGTCGGCAAGCAGCATGCGCGCGCCGGACATCAGCTTGTCGACCCTGGCCAGGCCGTCTTCCAGCGTCAGCGCCATCTCGTAGCCGTTCTCGCCGATGATGCGCAGCGCGGTGCCGCCTTCGGCGCCATATGGCCAGATCCACACGCGCACCGGCTTGCCGGTGACGGCATGGATTTTTTTGGAGATGCGCTGCACGTCGGCGCGCACGCGCGCCTGGTAGGCGGCGTCGGTCTCATAGCGGCCGGTGCCGGCGTCGAAGCCGCGCACCGCAGCGGCCGGCTCGGTATTGCCTTGCGGGTTGGCGTTGATGCCGTAGTGCAAGGCGTCCGTGTGCGCGCCGATCTCGACCAGCCCGGAGGCGGATATCTCGCGCAGTTGCTGCCAGGTCAGCAGACGGTCCCGCGCGGTCGGCGTGCCGCCGAAGTCGACCGGCTGGCCCGCCGGCGTGTCGAGCCATGCGCCAACCGGCGCCAGCACCGCGGGCCAGCGGTAGGCCTTCAGGATCGGCAGCACGCGCGCATGGAAGCTGCGGTAGCCGTCATCGAAGGTCAGCAGCACCGCGCGCGCCGGCAAAGGCTTGCCGCCGCGGCGCGCGGCCAGCACCTGGTCGACCGAGACCGCCTGGTAGCCGTTCTCGCGCAACCAGGCCAGCTGGCCGATCAGGTGGTCGGTACGCACGCTCAGGTAGGCCTGGTCGGGGTCCTTGTCTTCGACGTCGTGGTAGGCCAGCACCACCAGGTGGTTGGTGGGCCAGGGCTGTTCGGCGGCGGCGAGCGGGCGCTGCGCCGGCGGCGTGAACACCGGGATGTCCTTGGCGCAGCCGGCCAGCAGGCACGTGGCGAGCAGCAGCCAGAACAGGTGGCGCCAGGCGCGCTGCGGGAATCGAATCATGGCGGGCTCCGGGTCAGAATCGATAGGTCAGGTCGAACACGATGCGCAGCTCGCGCTCGCGCTGGCCGTCATACGGCCGGCTGGTGGCGGTGACGGTCGCGCCCATGTCGAATACGTCGTTGGTGCGGAAGCGCTGGCCGTAGCCGAGCAGCAGGATCGCGCCGGTGCCAAAGCCTTGCTGGCTGTACGTGCCGGCGCCCGCCAGAAACTGCTGCTCCCAGGCGGTCTCATAGCGGCGGTACAGCGTGTGCGTGAGCCGGGCCGACGGCAGCACCGTCAGGTCCGCGCGCGGGCTGTAGTACGGCACGTCGGTGCGGCTGTTGCGCGAACTCCAGAGGTCCACCAGCAGGTCGGCCTTCAGGTGCGGCGCGGTGTAGACCCGCTGCATGCCGGAGATGCCGCCTTCGAGCCGGTCATTGCCATCGCTGAAGTGCGACGGCGCCACCGTCAGCATCCACTCGCTGGCCTCGCTGGCGCGCCAGCGGCCGTAGACCTGTACGTTGTTGGCGTAAATGCCGTTGAGCAGCGCCTGCAGCGGCGTGGCGGTCGAGCGCATCGCGGCCGAGGCGCCGATGCGCCAGCGGTCATCCAGGTCATAGTCCAGCGCGACGCGGCCGCCCTGGCGCGCGCCATAGCCATACCCGTGCATGGACAGCTCGGCTTCGATGGTCAGGTCGCGCACGCGCCGCTGCACGCCGGCGCGGGCCCAGCGGTAGTCGACACGCCCTTCGTCGAAACGGCCGGTGGCATAACCCACGCCACCGAAGGCGCGCCAGTCGTAGTGGATCGGCGGCGTGTACAGCACCGACTCGATGCCGAAGTTGCCGTCGCCCACCACCGGGCTGTCGTTGGCCAGGCCGCGATAGCCTTCGATGCGCAATTCGGCCTTGTTGTGCACGGCCCACTCGCGCGCCAGGCGGCGCGCGGTCAGGTCTTCCGGGAAGCGCGCCAGGGTATCGTCGCGCAGCATCTCCGCCTGGCGCCATTCCTGCAGGCCGAGCGCGGCGTGGCCCTGCTGCACTTCCACCGCGAGCGCGCGCGGCGCCAGCGTTTCGGCGGCCTTCAGTTCCTGCTCGGCGGCGCGCGGCCAGCCGCGCGCCAGGTAGACATTGGCCAGGCCCGCGCGCAGCCCGGAATGGCCGGGCGCGTTGCGCACCAGGTCTTCCGTGCGCTGCTGGGCCTGCGCGGTGTCGTCGGCCTGCAGGCGCGCGAGCGTGGCGGTCTGCTCGGCGGACAGCCACAGGTCGTTGGGCCGGCGCGCCGGCTGGCCGCGCACCCAGCGCCATTGCGGTTGCTCGGCGCGGGCCTCGCTCACCGCCTCGCCCGCGGGGTCGAGGGCTTCGGCTTCGGCGTTGGCGTAGTACAGGCCGGTCTGGGCCTTCAGGCGCGTTTCGGGGTCGAGGCCGAGCGGATAGGCTTCGCGCACCTGCCGGAACAGTCCGGCGGCCTGCCCGGGGTGGCGCAGGTAGAGGTAGGCCGAGGCGACGTCGCCCAGCGCGTAGACGGGCACGGCGACGCCCTCGGCGCGCAGCGCCTCGTAGCTGTCTACCACGTCCTGCATGCGCAAGCGCGCATGCAGCGCGCCGAGGCGGTCGATGCGGGCGCGGCGGTACAGCGCCTCGCCCTGGCTGTCCTGTGCGCCTTTCAGCGCGGGCAGCAGCGCATCGTAGCGCGCCAGCGCGCGGTCGGCGATGGCAAAGCGCTCGGCCTCCATCCGCGTGGGCATGTCGGCGAGCCGCACCAGTTCGGCGGCGGCATCCAGTTCCAGCGCCTGCCGGGCCGCGGTGTCGAATAGTGTCTGATGCTCGCCTGCAACGCGCAGCGCGGCGTCGGGCAGGCCGGCGCGCTGCAGCGCGGCCACGTATGCGCGCACGGCATCGGCGCGCTTGGGTGCACGGGAATAAGCCTGGTCGGCCTCGAACAGGGCCTCGTATGGTTCGCCGGCGCGGGACTGCGCATAGGCCAGCGCGAGACGGCTGTCGACATCATCCGGCTGCCTGCGCACCAGTGCCTGGCCCGCAGCGACGGCTTGCGCGGCCTGGCCGCTGTCGGCCAGCGCGCCAACCTCGCCCAGCGCGAACACCGGCTCGGCGGGGAAGCGCTGGCGTCCTTCGCGGTAGCGCGCCAGCGCCTCGTCCCAGCGCTTCTGGTCGCGCAACGCGCCCGCCGCCGCGGCCAGCACCTGCGGCGGCGCGGTGCGCGCGGTGCCCGCCTGCTCCAGTTCTCCGTAAGCGGCAAGCACCTCGTCGGAATGTCCGGCCCAACCGGCGATGATGATCCGGTCATGCGCCGCGCGCCGGTCCGAGGGTGCGCTGGCCACGCGCTCGCGCAGCATCGCCAGCGCACTGCCGTAGTCGCCGGTGCGGGCGCGCTGGATCAGGGCATCGTATTCAGCGTCTGCCTGCGCGGGTGCCGGCATGCAGCAAAGTGCCGCCGCCAGGCCCGCCGCGAGCCCGGCCGGCATGCGCCGGCGCCAGGCCTTGCGCCGTGCGGGACCGGTGCCGGCACGCGAAGGTTGCGTCATCAGTGAATCCATGGGATTCGCAGCCTGTCTCTTCTAATGCCCGAGCGCCGGCCCGCCTGCTGGAAGCGTGCGCGCGCCTGGGGTCCGTTATCGGCAGATGACATGCGGCACGGAGACACGGAACCCGCTCAGGCCTGGCCGCAGGAGAGAGGCGGCAGGACAGGCCTACGGGATCCGGCGGGCACCGAGGAACCACGCCGGATGGCCAGCCCGCGATGGGCATGGCGTCGTGCAGACGCTACCGCCGCCGGTGGCGGGGTGCGTTGCCGCAAATCGGGAGAAATTGTAATCGCGCCGCGAAAATCAAATCGTGAACATTCGCAAACACATTTAACAACTCGCATCGAATTCCCGGTGCGAATTCTGGCCGCACTGCGCGACTCAGGACAATACCCGTTCGGGGGAAACACAGCTCCGGACGCAGTGCCTTGCCCGGCGGGCTCAGCGCCGCAGGGACTTCCGGATAAAGCAGTAGTCTCGGGCCGGGCTTTGCCGCGACTTTCGGCAATGTCAGACATAAGCGCTTGCGCACGAATATCTTTATGAATTCGCAGGCTGCCCGCGGCCCCGAATTCCATAAATCAGCCAAATGAAGGATTGATGATCGATTGAATGTCGTCCAGGGGGCGGAGTACCACTGGCCCGTCCTGACCACGTGGTCGCCGGCGTTCGTTTCCAGGCCAGGGACGCGGTCGGCCTCTGCCGCGGCCAGCGGCAACCAGTACTGGTGCCGGCGCTGTACCTCGTAGACGCCAGCGCCAACGTCATCTACAAGCACTTCGGCGAAGGCAACCATGCCCGGACCGAGGCGGCCATCCGGACGGCCCCGGCTGCCGCAAAGCCCCGGCCCTTCCGGCGCGCTCGCGGTGCCCGGCTAGCGCCGCGGCGCGCCCGCCGCCGCTGGCGCCTTCAGCAGCGGATACGGATTGATCGCGCCGCCGGCGGCATAGATGCCGTAGTGCAGGTGCGGCGGCGTGCCGCGGGCGTTGCCGGTTGTGCCGACATAGCCAAGTACCGTGTCCGGTGCAACGATATCGCCCGCGCGTATCGCCGCGTAGCCGTCGAGGTGCGCGTAGTAATGCATCTGCCGTCCCGGTCCCATGACCCAGACCACCTTGCCGCCGAGCGCATTGGTGCCGACGCGCGAGACGATGCCTTCCGTGGCCGACAGCACCTGCCGGCCGCGCGGCGCGAAGATGTCGATGCCCTCATGCTTGCGCCCGCCGGAGCGCGCGCCATGCCAGGTGTCGCGCAGCGCGCGCGCCGCGACACCTTGCACCCGGACCGGCAGCGCCGTCGGCGCCGGGCGGGCCGCCAGCCGCGCCGCATAGATGGCGCGCTCCAGCTGGGGCTGCAGCCATGGCCATGCGACCCAGAGAATTACCGCCACCACCACCGCTCCGGCCAGGCGACCGGGCAGCGGCCGGCGGTGCGGCGCGTCGACGTACCGCGCCGACGCGGGCGAAGTGGGCGAAGTGGGCGAAGTGGGCGAAGTGGGCAGTTCCGGAGCCGGTCCGCGATGGGGATCGAATTGAGGCATATCCGCTTCGACGCCGGCGCAGCCGGCAAATTCCGCACGCCGCCACTGTGCCCTGCGCGTCACTGAACCTGCGGCTGGCGCACATCGGCGAACCATTGCCGGGCGGCCCGGTCATACCTCGACTTATCGACAGCAACGAGGAGAAAGCATGGATTGTCCGGTGTGTCCGCAAACGCAACTGGTGATGTCCGAAAGGCAGGGCATCGAGATCGACTATTGCCCGAAGTGCCGCGGCGTCTGGCTGGACCGCGGTGAACTCGACAAGATCCTGGAGCGTTCCGTCGCCGCAGCACCCGCGACGCAAGCCGCGGCGCCCGTCGCGCCGCCCCAGCAAAGCTACGGCGACAGGGACCGCGGCCATGAGTGGGGCCGCGCTCGTCATCATGACGGGGACCGCCATTACGACGAACGCCAGCAGAAGCACTATCGCAAGAAGAGCATCTGGCACGAGCTGTTCGACTGAACGCTGGCTGCGCGCAATACCGCGCATCACCATACCCAGGAACGCCGGCGGCCCCGCTATCCCTTGCGCCGCCGGCGCTTGACCTCCGCCGCCGCGTCGCGCAGTTCCGGCGGCAGCGCGCGGATCTCTGCCGCAAAGAACGCCCGCTCGGCTGCGCGCAGCGCCGGCAACTGCGCTGCCAGCCGCTCCACCGCCGCGCAGGCTTTCGCCGTTGCGCCTTGCTCGTGTGTCAGGTACCAGGCCGATTCCAGCAACAGGTTGGCCAGCTGCAACGGCCCCAGGCTGACATGGCCGGCGTCGTGGTCCTCCAGCGCAAAGGCGGCCACGGCTGACCAGCGCACAAAACCCTTGGCCGGCGCGAACGGCGCATGGAATGGGCGCAACGCGTCGATGGCGTCCGCCACGGACAGGGGGCGCTGTCGGCGAAAGGCGGCCACGCTCTCCACGCCCTTGAGCTCGCCGGCCCCGGCATCGCCGGGCGCATCCGGCCCGCAGCTTCCGCGCGCGATGCGCAACAGGAAGATCGCGTTCCACGCGGTGCCGCCGCCTACCCCGAAGCGGTCGCAGATCCATTCCGACAATCCCAGCCAGCGCATCGCCTGCCGCTGCACCGCGCCGGCATCGAGCACGCGGCCGGGATCGACCAGCCCATGGCGCCAGAACAGCCACAGGCTCAGGCCGATATTGGCCGCGGCGTGCTGTACGGCGTCGACCGAATCGGCTTCGTAACCGGCTTGCAATGCTGCCGCGAAGGCATCGAGGGCACGCTGCGCCGACAGCGCCGGCGCAGCGTTGCCGGCGCCGGCCTTGCCCATCGCACCGGCCTTGTACAACAGCCCCTCCAGGTTCAGCACCTCGAAGCGCAGGCGCGGGTTGTAGCGCACCGCCGCGGACAGCTCCGGATCCGCGCGCAGCGCGGCCAGGCCCGCGCCGGCGCCATCCTGGTCGCCGCGCGTGTAGCGGGCCCAGGCGCGCACCACGTGTGCCATCGCCGCGAAGGTGGGCATGGCTGCGCCGGGGCTGCCTGCGCGGGCCAGCCGGTCAAAGCGGGCCAACGCGGCACGGCTCTGCTCAAGGCTTCCGCAGCGGCGCCAGGCGAGGCTCTCCTTCAGCAGCGACAGCGCCTGCTGGAACGGATCGCCGGCGCTGCGCTGCGCCGCGCGGAACGCTTCGGCCACGGCGGTGCCGTGCGCGCCGGCGTAGCCGTCCTGCGCGCTGCGCATGGCCTGCGTCAGTTCGCTCCAGAAGGCCATGTCGCGCATCACGTAGGCGGCGCCATCCGGCATGCCGGACACTGGCGCCGCCGCCTCGCCAAAACCCAGCTGCCGCGCCAGCGCCGCCGGGCCCAGCGTGCGGCCGTGCGCGACGAAGCGCAGCCGCCGAGCCTGCGCCGCCGTCATCCAGAACGGTCCGCGGCTGCGCTGCGCGGGGTTGGCCGTCGCCGGATCGCGTTGCCGGTCCGCGCCCCAGCCCAGCGTCACGCCCCACCGGGCAAAGTCCGCGAAGGCGCGCGACACCAGCATGCGCAGGTTGGCGGCGGCCGGGAAGGCGCTGCGCACGGCCGCCGCTGTCACGTCACCGCCGCTGCGCTGCGCATGCCAGGCGCGCGCCAGCAGCCAGACCGACTGGAAGCGGGCGGGCTCGCCATTGACGCGATAGGGGGCGCAGACGTCGATGCAAAGCAAGGCGGCGGACATGGGCTGAAGCGGTAGCAGGCTGGGGCTCGGAGGCGGTGCAGCGCCGTCATGTTACGCAAGTTACAGCGTGCGCGGTTGGCGTGCGTGGGGAGCTCTCCTATGCTGCGCACCACGGTCCGGGCCCGGATTGCCACCAGAGATATCTATCCAACCCAACGCGCTACTGCCATGCCTATCCGAATCGCCCGTTTGCTGTCCCCGATGGCCGTGGGACTCGCCCTGCTCTCTTCCGCGCTGCCCTCGACCGCCGCACCGCAAGCTGCACCGCCAGCCGCACCAAAAACGGCTCCGCTCGATGCGGACGCGCTGTTCCGCCAGGCCGGCACCACCGGCACCATCGTCATCCACGACCTGCGCCGCGACCGCGTGCTGACCTACAACGCTGCGCGCGCGGCCACGCCGTACTCGCCTGCGTCGACCTTCAAGATCATGAACTCGCTGATCGGCCTGGACAGCGGCGCCGTGGCCGACATCGACCACGACAAGCTGCCGTGGGACGGCAAGGTCTGGCTGGTCGGCGGCAAGGCTGTCCTGCCCGAAGCCTGCAATGCCGACGTGCCGCTGCGCGTGGCCTTCCCCAACTCATGCGTGCCCGCCTACCAGGCGCTGGCGCGACGGGTCGGCAGCAAGGCCTACCAGCGCTACCTGACCGCCTCGCATTACGGCAATGCTGACAGCTCGGGGCCGGTCGACCGCTTCTGGCTCAATGGCAGGCTGCAGATCTCCGCCTACCAGCAAATCGATTTCCTCAAGGGGCTGGTGCAGCGCACGCTGCCGTTCTCGCCGGCCGCGTTCGATGGCGTGGACCGGCTGACGGTGATCGAACGCACCGCAGGCTATACGCTGCACAGCAAGACCGGCTGGGCCGATTCCGCGCAGCCGGCGGTGGGATGGCTGGTGGGGTGGGTGGAGCGCGGCGGCGACAACTACCTGTTCGCGCTCAATCTCGACCTGCTCAAGCCCGAGCACGCCAAGGCGCGGATGGAGATTGCGCGCGCGGCGCTGCGGCAGGCGGGGGCGCTGCCGGATTGAAGGGTACCTGACGCGCTACGGCACCGTCCCGCCGAGCTGCCGCAACAGCTTCTTCACGATTTCATCGTGCAGCGCAAGCGCGGCAGCGAGCGTCGGCGCGCCGTAGCTTTCGTTGTCCTCCTCGCCCATGCCAGTCACGCGGGTCACGAACAGCCGCGCGTCGCCTGATGCCTGCGCCAGTCCGCGAAAGCGCGTGGTCACCACGCCGCCGCTTTCCTGCAGCAGCGTGCGGCGGAACACCGGATCGTTTTCGGCCATCCAGCGTTCCCATTCCCCACGTGCCGCCTCCACCGGCCGGTTCTTCAAGTCCAGCACGAAGTAGCGGCTCCAGTGGCCAGTTTCGCTGCGGGCCTTCATCGTTTCCCCTTCGGTAGTCCGGTCTCTACGCTAGCCAGCCAAGGACCTGCGCGCAAGCGAAGTGCTCCTTGAGCTACCTCACGGCAGCGACAACGCTTCATCCTGCGGGTTTTCCCGCGGTTGAGTTCTGACGTCGAGTATTCTTTAATTCAGTCTGAATTAATTAATACCGAGCCGGCGCCCCCCGCGTCGGCCAGAGGACGGAGACAACATGACCGCATCCAAGGCAGGCCGTGGCGTGAATTCCGCCAGCCTGCGCCTGTACAACGAACGCGCGCTGCTGCTGGCGTTGCGCCGCGCCGGCGAGGCGTCGAAGGCCGATCTGGCGCGGATGGCGCAGCTGACCAACACCGCGGTCGGCAGCATTGTGCAAACCCTGGCCGACGAAGGCCTGGTCGAGCAGGCCGGCCGCCGCACCGAGGGCCAGCGCGGGCAGCCTGCCAGCCTGATCCGGCTCAAGGCCAAAGGCGCCTTCGGCATTGGCGTGAGGCTCGACCGTGGCAGCATTGAGACCGTGATGGTGGACTTTGCCGGCGAGCTGCTCGCCAGCCAGGCTCACCAGCTGGTCCTGCCCCACCCCGAGCAGGCGCTGGCGCTGGTGCGGCGCGATATCGAGGCGATGCGCGCCCGGCTCGGCCCGGGCGAGCAGAAGCGGCTGCTGGGAATCGGCGTGGCGCAGCCCTACAACCTGGGAGCGTGGCTGCGCGAGCTGGACGTGCAAGGCGAGGACTTCCACGCGAGCTTCCGCGCCTGGGACGAAGCCGACTTCGCCGCGATGCTGAATGCCGCCACCGGCCTGCCGGTGTTCGGTGAGAACGACGGCACCGCGGCCGCGGTGGCCGAGCTGTTCTACGGGCGCCACCATGCGCAGCATTTCCTCTACGTGTTCCTGGGGCCGGCCATCGGCGGCGGCGTGGTGCTCAATGGCGACTGCGTGCGCGGCGTTTCCGGCAATGCCGGCGATATCGCGATGATGCCGGTGCCGCCCAGCGCCCTGCCCTCCGCGCCGCCCCCCGGCGGCAAGCGCCGCGACCTGCTGCTGTCGCGGGCATCGCTCAACGCGCTGACGCGCCACCTGCGCTACCACGGCGTGACGGTCAACGGTCATGCCGACCTGCAGCGCCAGGCCGAGCTGGGCCACCCGGCGGTGGCGGAATGGATCGACGATTGCGTCGATGCGCTGGCGCCTGCGCTGCAATCGGCGCTGGCGGTGCTGGACGTGCCGCTGGTGATCTTCGACGCCGACATCGACGGTGGGCTGGTGCCGGCCCTGATCGAACGGCTGCAGCAGGCGCTGAACGACAGCGCCCCCGAAGCGCGCACGCCCGCCACCGTGGTGCGCGGCTGCTTCGGCGCCAATGCCGGCGCGGTCGGCGCTGCGTCGCTGCCGATGTTCATGAACTTTTCGCCGCGTGCCGAGCTGCTCAAGGGCGCCTCGGCCATTGTCCCGGAGGCCAGCCATGCCATGGTCTGAAGCATCGCGCACCCTGCCCACGCCGCAGCGCCCCCATGACGCCGTCCCCGCTGCCGCGCCGCTGCTGGCGCTGCGCAATATCTCCAAGACCTTTCCCGGCGTGAAGGCGCTCAGCAACGTGCAGCTGACCGTCTACGCAGGCGAAGTCCATGCGCTGATGGGCGAGAACGGCGCCGGCAAGTCGACCCTGATGAAGATCCTGTCCGGCGCCTACACCGCCGATCCCGGCGCCGAGTGCCGCATCGCCGGCGAGCCGGTCGCTTTCGGCGGCCCGGCCGCGGCACGCGAGCACGGCATTGCGGTGATCTACCAGGAGCTGAGCCTGGCGCCGAACCTGAGCGTGGCCGAGAACATCTACCTCGGCCGTCACCTGCACCGCCGCGGAATGGTCGACCGGGCCGCCATGGCCAGCGCGTGCGAAGCCACGCTGGCACGGCTTGGTGCCGATTTCACGCCGGCCACGCCGGTGCACACGCTGTCGATCGCGCAGCGTCAGCTGGTCGAGATTGCGCGCGCGGTGCATTTCGAGACGCGCATCCTGGTGATGGACGAGCCCACCACGCCGCTGTCCACCCGCGAGACCGACCGCCTGTTCGCGCTGATCCGCCAGCTGCGCGCCGAAGGCATGGCGATCATCTACATCAGCCATCGCATGGCAGAGATCGACGAGCTGGCCGACCGCGTCACGGTGCTGCGCGACGGCTGCTTCGTCGGCACGCTGGAGCGCGACAACCTGACCCGGGCCGCGCTGGTCAAGATGATGGTGGGCCGCGACCTGTCCGGCTTCTACACCAAGACCCATGGCGAGACACGCCAGGGCGAAATCATGCTGTCGGTGCGCAATATGTCCGATGGCGGGCGCGTGCGGCCTTGCAGCTTCGACCTGCGCGCCGGCGAGGTGCTGGGGCTGGCAGGCCTGGTCGGCGCCGGCCGTACCGAGCTGGCGCGGCTGATCTTCGGCGCCGATGCGCGCAGCGATGGCGCGGTGTTCGTCGCCGGCACGCCGCTGGCGATCACCAGCCCGCGCCAGGCGATCGACGCCGGCATCGCCTACCTGACCGAGGACCGCAAGCTGCAGGGGCTGTTCCTGGACCAGAGCGTGCACGAGAACATCAACCTGATCGTGGCGGCCCGCGACGCGCTGCGCGGCGGCCGGCTCAACCGCGCCAGCGCACGCCAGCGCACCACGCAGGCGATCCGCTCGCTCGGCATCCGCGTGGCGCACCCGCAAGTCAACGTGGGCGCGCTGTCGGGCGGCAACCAGCAGAAGGTGATGCTGTCGCGGCTGCTGGAAACGCGGCCGCGCGTGCTGATCCTGGATGAGCCGACGCGCGGCGTGGATATCGGCGCCAAGGCGGAGATCTACCGCCTGGTGGACGAACTCGCCCGCTCGGGCGTGGCCGTGCTGCTGATTTCCAGCGAGTTGCCTGAGGTGGTCGGCCTGTGCGACCGCGTGCTGGTGATGCGCGAAGGCGAGCTGGTCGGCGAAGTGGCCGGCTGTGCCGATGCCGCCGGCATGCAGGAACGGATCATTGCGCTGGCGACAGGCGCGGGTGGGGACATTCCACACACCACACTGCATTGACGAGGCCGGCGGTTTGCTCCCTCTCCTCCGCGAAGTGGGAGAGGGGAGCAAACAATCGGTTCGGCAGTCGCCAATCGCTAAAACATAAACGCACATAGGCACGTTGGCCCACGCAGGCACGACGTTCCGACAAGGAGACACCATGCGCAACCCCTTCCACCCCACCGCCCACGCCACCGCCGTGGTCGCTCCCTCCACCGGCCCCGCCCTGCCCGGCGCCGCCGGCCGCGCCACCACGCAGGAACGCCTGCGCGCGCTCGGCATGCTGCCGGTGCTGGTGCTGCTCTGCTTCGGCTTCACGCTGCTGACCGACAACTTCGCCAGCCTGCAGAACCTGTCGATCATCGCGCAGCAGGCATCGATCAACCTGGTGCTGGCGGCGGGCATGACCTTTGTGATCCTGACCGGCGGCATCGACCTGTCGGTGGGCTCGATCCTGTCGGTGTCCGCGGTGGTAGCGATGCTGGTCTCGCTGATGCCGCAGCTGGCGGCGCTGAGCGTGCCGGCGGCACTGCTGTGCGGGTTGCTGTTTGGCCTGGTCAACGGCGCGCTGATCGCCTTCATGAAACTGCCCCCCTTTATCGTGACGCTGGGCAGCCTGACCGCGGTGCGCGGACTGGCCCGGCTGGTGGGCAATGACAGCACCGTCTACAACCCCGACATCTCCTTTGCCTTCATCGGCAACGGCGACCTGCTGGGCGTGCCCTGGCTGGTGGTGATCGCGGCTGCGGTGGTGGCGGTGTCGTGGCTGGTGCTGCGCCGCACGGTGCTGGGCCTGCAGATCTACGCCGTCGGCGGCAACGCCGAAGCGGCGCGCCTGTCGGGCATCAAGGTCTGGGTGGTGCTGCTGTTCGTCTATGCCGTGTCGGGGCTGCTGTCGGGGCTGGGTGGCGTCATGTCGGCGTCGCGGCTGTACGCGGCCAACGGCCTGCAGCTGGGCCAGTCCTATGAGCTCGATGCCATCGCCGCGGTGATCCTGGGCGGCACCAGCTTCGTCGGCGGGGTCGGCTCGATTGCCGGCACGCTGGTGGGCGCGCTGATTATCGCGGTGCTGTCCAACGGGCTGATCCTGCTGGGCGTGTCGGATATCTGGCAATACATCATCAAGGGGCTGGTGATCATCGGCGCGGTGGCGCTGGACCGCTACCGGCAAAAGGGCTCGGCGCGGACCTGAGCAATGCACTGACAGGAGACAGACCGATGATCAAGCCCTTTCCCTTCCTCTGCGCCCTGGCGGCAAGCGCAATGGCCGCGCTCAGCGCGCTGCCGGCCGCCGCGCAGACGCCGTCGCAGCCTGCCGCACAAGCCCCGCAGCGCCAGCTCAAGAAGGTCGGCGTAACGCTGGGCTCGCTCGGCAACCCGTACTTCGTCGCGCTGGCGCGCGGCGCCGAAGCCGCGGCCCGGCAGGCCAATCCTGACGTCAAGGTCACCGTGCTGTCGGCGGACTATGACCTGAACAAGCAGTTCACCCATATCGACAGCTTTATCGTCGCCAAGGTCGACCTGATCCTGATCAACGCGGCCGATGCGCGCGCGATCGAGCCCGCGGTGCGCAAGGCGCGCAAGGCCGGCATCGTGGTGGTAGCTGTCGACGTGGCCGCCGCCGGTGCCGATGCCACGGTGCAGACCGACAACACCCAGGCCGGCGAACTGGCCTGCGGCTTTATCGCCGAGCGGCTCAAGGGGCGTGGCAACGTGATCATCCAGAACGGGCCGCCGGTGTCGGCGGTGCTCGATCGCGTCAAGGGCTGCAAGGCTGTGCTGGCGCGGCACCCCGACATCCGCATCCTGTCCGACGACCAGGACGCCAAGGGCTCGCGCGAGGGCGGACTGAACGTGATGCAGCTGTACCTGACGCGCTTTCCCAAGGTCGACGCGGTCTTCACCATCAACGATCCGCAGGCCGTGGGCGCGGACCTGGCAGCGCGCCAGCTGAACCGCCGCGGCATCCTGATCGCTTCGGTCGATGGCGCGCCCGATATCGAAGCCGCGCTCAAGGCCGATACGCTGGTGCAGGCCTCGGCCAGCCAGGACCCGTGGGCCATCGCCCGCACGGCGGTGCAACTGGGCGTCGGCATGATGAACGGCCAGCGTCCCGCCATCCCGACCGTGCTGCTGCCGTCGACGCTGGTGACGCGCGCCAACGTCGGCCAGTACAAGGGCTGGGCCACGCCGCGATGAGCGACAGGCCCGCCACCTTTCCAATCTCTTTGCCGAACGCACCGTTTCTTCCCGATATGATGGACAGCCTTTCCGCCGCGGCTCCGGCCGCTGCCCACGCGCCCGAATTCGACTTCGTCCTGTTCGGCGCCACCGGCGACCTGGCGCGGCGCAAGCTGCTGCCGGCGCTGTTCGACGCGCACGCCGCCGGGGCGCTGCACGCGCGCGGGCGCATCCTGGCGCTGGGCAGCCAGCCGCTGTCGCACGACGCCTACGTGGCCATGCTGAACGACGAGGTGCTGCCGGCGCTGGCCGGCAACGTATCGGCTTGGCAAGGCTTCCTGGACCGTATCGTCTACCTGCAGGTGGATGCCAACGCCGATGCCGGCTTCGACGCGCTGGCCGAACTGGTCAACGCCCGCGCCGCGCCGGTGGTGGTGTGTTACCTGGCGACGGCACCACACCTGTTCGCCACTATCTGCGCCCAGCTGGCGCGCGTGGGGCTGGCCGGCGAGCGCAGCCGGGTGGTACTGGAGAAGCCGCTGGGCCATGACCTGGCTTCGTCCGAGGCCATCAACGCCGAAGTGGCGCGGCATTTCGCCGAGGACCGCATCTACCGCATCGACCACTACCTCGGCAAGGAGTCGGTGCAGAACCTGATGGCGATGCGCTTCGGCAACGTGCTGTTCGAGCCGCTGTGGCGGCGCGAATGGGTGCGGCAGGTGCAGATCACCATTGCCGAGGAGCTGGGCGTGGAGCGCCGCGGCGGCTTCTACGACGGCATCGGCGCGCTGCGCGACATGGTGCAGAACCACCTGCTGCAGCTGCTGTGCATGGTGGCGATGGAGCCGCCCACCAGCCTGTCGGAAGACGCCATCCGCGACGAGAAGCTCAAGATCCTGAAGGCGCTGCGCCCGATCCGCACCGAGGACGTGGCCGAGAAAGTGGTACGCGGCCAGTATTGCCGTGGCGCCGCGGGCGGCAACCCGGTGCCCGGCTACGCCAGCGAGCCTGGCATTGCCCCCGACAGCCGCACCGAAACCTTCGTCGCCATCCGCGCCGAGATCGCCAACTGGCGATGGGCCGGCGTGCCGTTCTACCTGCGTACCGGCAAGCGCATGCAGTCGCGCGTGGCGGAGATCGTGATCCATTTCCATGACGTGCCGTACCCCCTGTTCCCGCATCCGCTGGGCACCATGGCCGGCAACCGGCTGGTGATCACGCTGCAGCCGGAGGAGAGCATCCGCCTCTATTTCCTGACCAAGCAGCCGGGCGACACGCAGGCACTGCAGCCCGCCTCGCTCGACCTGCAGCTGAACAGCGCCGCGCCGCGCGTGCGGCGCGTGGGCGCTTATGAGCGGCTGCTGCTCGACGTGATCCGCGGCCGGCTGGGCCTGTTCGTGCGCCGCGACGAGCAGGTGCAGGCATGGCGCTGGGTCGCGCCGATCCTGCAGGCGTGGGAGAACACCACCGCGCCGCCCAAGCCATATACCGCCGGCACCTGGGGCCCGGCGGCCTCCAGCGCCCTGCTGTCGCGCGACGGCCAGGCCTGGCACGAAGAAATGTAGGAGCCATCGACATGACCACCACCCTTCCCGCCTGGCAAGCGCTGCGCGCCCATGCCGAGACGATGCACCACACCCATATGCGCTACTGGTTCGACGGCCCGCATGGCCTGGCGCGTGCCGACCGCTTCATCGCCGAGGCCTGCGGCCTGACGCTCGACTACGCCAAGAACCGGATCACCGGCGAGACGCTGCAACTGCTGCTCGACCTGGCGGCACAGGCACGCGTGTGCGAGCGGCGCGATGCCATGTTTGCCGGCGAGCCGGTCAATACTACCGAGCACCGCGCCGCGCTGCATGTCGCGCTGCGCGCTTACCCCGAGGACGGCTACCGCGCGCTTGGCATGCCGGTAGGCGAGGACGTCGCCGCGGTGCTGGGCCAGATGGAACGATTTGCCGATGCCGTGCGCAGCGGTGCGTGGACCGGCTTTGACGGCCGCGCGATCACCGATGTGGTCAACATCGGCATCGGCGGCTCTGACCTGGGGCCGCGCATGGTGTGCCGTGCATTGGGTAGCGCCGACAGCGCCCGGCCGCGCATGCATTTCGTCGCCAATGTCGACGGCAGCGACCTGGCGCGCACGCTGGCGCCGCTGGACGCCGCCACCACGCTGGTGATCGTCTGCTCCAAGACCTTCACCACGCTGGAGACCATGGCCAATGCCGGCACCGCGCGCGACTGGTTCGTGCAGCAGGGTGCGTCGCGCGCGGACCTGGCGCGCCATTTCGTGGCGGTCTCGACCAACCGCGACGCGGTGGCCGCGTTCGGCATCGATCCGGCCAATATGTTCCCGTTCTGGGACTGGGTGGGCGGTCGCTTTTCGCTGTGGTCGGCGGTGGGCCTGTCGATCGCGGTGGCGGTGGGCTTCGCGCGCTTCCGCGAACTGCTCGACGGCGCGCGCGCGATGGACCTGCATTTCGCCAGCGCACCGGCAGCGCAGAACCTGCCAATGCTGCTGGGGCTGCTCGATGTCTGGTACCGCAGCTTCCTCGGCGCCGGCAGCCGCTGCGTGGCCCCCTACTGCGAACCGCTGGAACTGTTGCCTGCTTTCCTGCAGCAGCTGGAGATGGAAAGCAATGGCAAGTCGGTACGGCTCGACGGCGGCAGCATCCAGGCGGGCTCGGCCCCGGTGGTGTGGGGCACGACCGGCACCAACGGCCAGCACGCCTATTTCCAGATGATGCACCAGGGCTCGCAGCTGGTGCCGGTAGACTTCATCGCCACGCTGGAGCCGGTCAGCGACCTGCCCGGGCACCATACCAAGCTGCTGGCCAACTGCTTCGCGCAGGGCGAGGCGCTGCTGCGCGGCCGCACTGCGGCAGAAGTGCGGTCAGAAGGCGTCAGCGATGAAGCGCTGGTGCCGCACCTGGTGTTCGAAGGCAACCGTCCCAGCAATACGCTGCTGCTGCGGCGGCTGGATCCCTGGCACCTTGGTGCGCTGCTCGCCCTGGCCGAGCACCGGACCTTCGTGCAGGGCGCGCTGTGGCAGATCAATTCCTTCGACCAGTGGGGCGTGGAGCTGGGCAAGAAGCTGGCCGCGCCGATCCAGCGCGAGCTGGAAGGCACCGCGGCCGCGGCCCCGCACGATGCATCAACCGCCGCCCTGATCCGCCGCGCGCAGGCAGCTCAGTCCGCGCAAAGCGCCGCTGCCTGAGTTTTCCGCCGGAGACAACCGATGTCCACGCCTACATCCCTGCCCCGCTACGTCGTCTTTGGCGAAGCCCTGACCGACATGGTGCGCCAGCCCGACGGCAGCTGGCTGGGCCTGCCTGGCGGCTCTTGCTGGAACGTGGCGCGCACCGGCGCGCGGCTGGGCATTGCCACCGCGTTCGCCGGCGCCGTCAGCCAGGACCTGTTCGGCGACGACCTCGCGCACGCCAGCGCCACGGCCGGGCTCGATGCGCGTTTCCTGCAGCGCGTGCCGCGCTCGCCGTTCCTTGCCTTCGTTGCCTCGCGCCATCCGCCGCAGTATTTCTTTGTCGGCGACGACAGCGCCGACCTGCACTTCGATCCCGCCGCGCTGCCTGCCGGCTGGCGCCAGGCTGCGGAAGTGGTGCATTTCGGCTCGATCAGCCTGGTGCGCCAGCCGCTGGCCGCACGGCTGTGCGAAGAGGCCACCCAGGCCGCTCAGGCCGGCAAGCGCATCGCCTTCGATCCCAATTTTCGCGACCTGATGCGCACACCGGACTACGCCGCGGTGCTGGCGCATATGCTGCGCCTCGCCAGCTACGTCAAGATCTCCGACGAAGACCTGGCAGGACTGTTTCCCAGCCTCGACACCTCCACTGCACTCGCGCAGGTACGCGCCATGGCGCCCGACGCTACCGTGATGCTGACGCGCGGTGCCCAGGGCATGACGCTGTTCAAAGGCAGCGCCAGCATCGAACAGCCTGCGCTGCGTGTAGAGGTCGCCGACACGGTCGGCTGCGGCGATGCCGCGATGGGTGGGTGGATGGCCGGTGTGTTGTCGGGCGCCGCGCACGATCTGGCGGCGCAGGCGCGGCTTGCTGCGGCTGCCGCGGCGGTCGCCGCGACGCGGGCCGGGGCGTATCCGCCGTCGCGCGAGGAAGTCGAGGCGTTGCAGAACGCTACGGCAAGAACGCCGGCGGCAACAACCGCAGCCCGATCGTAAAAAACCGCTCGCCGGTCCCGCCGCCGAATACATTGCCATAGGTGGTGTCGAGCTGAACCCGGTCCCGCACGACCCAGAAGCGCAGACCCGCCTGGAACGATGGCTTGCCGCGATTCTCGCCGAAGGTCTCGGCCACGATGGCCACGCGCGCATGCACCTGGGTCTCCGTGCCTACACCCCATGTCATGCGCGTCTGCTTCGCTTCGGTATCGCGGTTGGCACCAACGTTGAGGTGCGCCAGGAAGCGGTCTTCAGCAAACGAGAACGACACCGGCACATTGACATAGACGTTGCCAAACAGCTTGCGCTGCTCCGCAGTCGGATGGTGGATCACGCCAGCCGTAAAGGCGACACCGTAGCCGCCGGTTTCCAGCGGCCGCAGCAGCGTCTTGCCCTGGAACTGCACGTTGGTGAAATCCGTGCCACCGTCCACGCGCTGCAGCGAGCCGCCCAGTGTCAGTTCGAGATTTCCGGTCGGATTGCAGCCCGGCAACGCCCAGAACTCATTGCCAGCGGACTGGAGCTGCATCCACGATTCAAGCTGGCAGGATTTGGGATCGACAATGCGGGCATCGTCGGTGATCAGCGGCCGCGCGGCGAGCGCGGGTCGGCAGGCTGCGGCCAGCAAGGCCACCGCGGCGAGACGGACAAAGACATGGTGCCATGCCATGGCAACCCTCCTGGACACATGCGGGGACACGGCCGACGACGATACACGACGGTCGTGACACGATTTCGATGGACAGGAAAGGGGCGCCGCCGGCTCAGCGACAGCGCGCGCACGCTGCACGCGCGCTCACCGGGATTGACGTCGATGGAAACCTGCAGGCGGCGATGCCGCGCCTGCAGCCTCAGACTGCAGTTGCTCAGCGCGCCATGGCGGCCCGGGGCGATCCCCTTCCGCGAGAATGACTGGAACAACTGTCCACGGATAGCTCCGTTTATCAGAACCGGGCGCAGTGTAGTGCCTGCGCCGGAAGCGGGTCAACCCACATGCGCCACGGATTTCGTGGCCGCTCAGGAACCCGCCTTGTAGTTGGTTTCCCTGACGATGCGGGCCCAACGCGCCGTATCTTCGGCGATGGTGGTGGCGAACTGCTCCGGCGTGCTGCCGACCGCCTCGTAGTCGATCGCCGCGAGCTTCTCCTTGATCTCCGGCAGCGCGACGATGCGCGTTACCTCCTGGTTCAGCCGGTTGACGATCTCCTTGGGCGTCCCCGCAGGCGCCAGCAGGCCGGCCCACGAGTTGAACACCATGCCGTCGAAGCCCGCCTCCTGCATGGTCGGCACCTGCGGCAGCGCCGGCGACCGTTTGGCGGAGAACACCGCCAGCGGACGCAGCTTGCCCGCCTTGATCATCGCCATCGAGTTGAACGGATCGATGGTCATATCGACCTCGCCCGACACCACCGCCTGCATCTGCGGACCGGTACCCTTGTACGAGGCGCTGACGACATCAGGGATGCCCGCGTTCGCCTTGAAGCTCGCGCCGATCAGCTCGATCATGCTGCTGCCTGCCGACAGGCTCAGCGGCCGGGTCTTGGACTTGGCCAGCGCCACGAACTCCTGCACCGTCCTGGCCGGCACCGACGGGTGCACCACCATCACGAAGCCGATATTGCTGATCAGCGAGATCGGCGCAAAGCTCTTCAGCGGCTCGTAGCCGGCCTTGTACAACAGCGGGCTGAGTGTCTGCGCGCCGGCCGTGTTGAGCAGCAGCGTGTAGCCGTCCGGCGCCGCGCGCGCAACGATATCGGTGCCGATGATGCCGTTGGCACCGGGCCGGTTCTCCACCACCACCGACTGCTTCAGTGCTTCACCCAGCTTCTGCGAGATCAGCCGCGCCACCACATCCGTGGCGCCACCGGGCGAAAACGGTACCACCATGCGGATCGGCTTGCTGGGATAGGTGTCGCTCCAGGCCAGCGTGGGCAGGGTGCCCAGCACGGCGGCGCACAGCAGCACGCGGCGGCGCAGGTTGAGGGTCATGGGGCTGTCTCCGGTTTGCGGGCTGTGCCAGCAGATCGCATGGCTCCGCCGTTATTCACAATAATAAATCGGATTTTATGCCTATGAATTTACTCGTCAACTGAGGGAATGTACGGACGATGTGGACGGCCCCAAATCTCACGCAGCATGGAAGCGCGGCAGAGCTAAAGCAAAAACCAGGCCATTCTGGTCTGATTCAAGCTGGGTGTCGCGTCCTACTCCCAGTTTGAATCCCATCTCGCTGGCCATCGCAACCATCGCGCAGCGCCAGGCACCCCCCCGTCTCGCCTTTTGCGACAACGTTTTCCGGCGCGGGACCATGCCATGCCAGCGAGCTGGCGAGCGTTTCAATTGGCTAACAAAGTTATGTGCGGTACCGCACATAACGCAATCCATGGAACATCCCGCGGCCCCTAAAAATTAATAGCGACGGATCCCCCCGGCGGCCTCTTGCAGGCTGCATGCCAATGCCGGAGAGACCGACAGCAATGCTGGCAGGAGGCGGTCAGTTGAGGAAGGGAACCACGACACGGCCGCTCGAATTCATGGGGTGCAATTGCCTACGGTGAGGGGAGAGATATGCTCAACAATGACAACAGCAATGGCCTAGCCAGGCCAGTGCTAATGGCTGCCATCCTGGCTGCCGCACTAAGCCTGACGTCGCGGACACCGCACGCCCAGGTGGTAGATCCATTGGCGGGTCTGCGTTCGCTCAAGACCGTTACGGTTCCGGGTCCGCCCGCCGAAGTCCTGGACGATTTCGTCAAGGACAAGGCGGCCGCCATCCAGCTCGGCAAGGCGCTGTTCTGGGACATGAAGGTGGGCAGCGACAACAAGACCTCTTGCGCAAGCTGCCACTTCCATGCCGGTGTCGACAACCGCATCACGAACCAGCTGTCTCCAGGCCTGCTGGGCGGCGATAAAACTTTCCAGCTCGGCCGGCCGAACTACACCTTCAGGCCGGAAGACTTCGGATTCACCAAGCATGTGGATGTGAACCAGTCGCAGCCGCAACTCTCGAACGTCAACGAGGTTTCCGGCTCGCAAGGGGTGTTCACGGCGAACTTCGTTGAATTCGGTACAGGCAGCACGGGCGATGCCTGCGCTAATGTTTCCGACGACATCTTCCACGGCGGTACGGGCTTCAACATCAACGGCATCAACACTCGCCAGGTGACCGGACGCAATACCCCCACTGTCATCAATGCGGTATTCAATTTCCGCAACTTCTGGGACGGACGCGCCAACAACATGTACAACGGCGGCGACCCGTTTGGCATGCGCAATCCGGAAGCCCTGGTGTGGAAGAATGAGGGCGGCGTGGTGAAGCAAGCCAAGTTGGCCATTCCAGGCGCCTCCCTGGCGTCGCAAAGTGACGGCCCTCCCCTGAGTTCGGTCGAAATGAGTTGCAATGGACGGTCATTCATGAAGCTCGGCAAGAAGCTGCTTGGCCAGCGGCCGTTGTCCGGCCAGGTCATCGCGGCTGACGACAGCGTGCTTGGCCCGCTGGTGTTACTGCGCAGCAAGGATCAGGTACCGACCTACTCCGAGATGATCAAGAAGGCGTTCCGCTCCGAGTACTGGAACTCGCCGACGCTGTTGAAGATGTCGGGTGCGGATGAGGCGAAGTTCGCCTCGATGGATCTGTTGCCTCCGCGCCAGTTCAAGCGCAGTACCGGGAAATTCGAGGTAAGCCAGATGGAGGCCAACTTTGCGCTCTTCTTCGGCCTCGCCGTTCATCTTTACGAATCCACCCTGATTGCCAACGACACGCCGGTGGACCGTTACCTCGAGGGCCAGACCACAGCCCTGAATGAGCAGCAGTTGCGCGGCGCAAGAGTCTTCACCGGGGCCGGGCGTTGCGGCTTCTGTCACTCGGGTTCTGAATTCACTGCCGCCTCATTCTCCAGCGTGACCAGGCAGCGGCTCAGGCGGATGCCGATGGGGGATGGGCTGGAAGCTGTCTATGACAACGGCTTCTACAACATCGGCGTGCAACCGACCACAGAAGATCTCGGTGTAGGCGGCACAGATCCGTTCGGCAATCCGCTCTCTGAAACGCGGATGGCGCAGCAGGGCAAGACCCATTTGCTGGGCAACGGCTTCGATACCGCTAAGGAGACGGCAGTCGACCCAACCCAGCGTGTGGCTGTTGACGGTGCCTTCAAGACACCAGGTCTGCGCAATCTGGAATTTACCGGCCCGTATTTCCATAACGGCGGCAAATCTACCCTGATGCAGGTGGTCGACTTCTACAACCGCGGTGGGGATTTCGCGGACGTGAACAGGGCTAATCTGGATCGTGGCATCGCACCGCTCGGCCTGACGGAGCAGCAAAAGTTAGACCTGGTGGCTTTTCTGCTTGCCCTGGGTGATGACCGCGTGCGCTATCGCAAAGCGCCGTTCGACCACCCCTCGCTGTGCTTCCCCCAAGGGCATAAGGTCAACGGTACCGGAGGCTTGGAGCAAGACGGAACCACCGGGAACGGCGTGGACAACACGGAATGTATAGGCGCGGTCGGTGCGGGCGGCGCGAGCAGCGGCCTCAAGCCGTTCCTCAATCTCGATCCGTTCCAACGCTAGCGGAGAGCGCTGATAGCGGGGTCCATCCCGTGGGTTGGGGCGGGATGGACTGCTGTCAGACGGACGCCGACGCGGCTATCAGTGCCGAACGGGGATCGGCGAGCGCGGCGCTTTCGTATGCTTCCTCTAACGGGAGCCGCGCCGCTCAACTGCCGTGAATGACTGCAGTCGGCGGCCAGCCCGACCGTCGCGAAAGCGCATGGAGCCCATCGTGCAGATCACCAGCTATCGGCCAGCCGACGCCGTACCCCGCTCCTTCCCCGGCAAGCATCCGCATCGCGCCACGCGGGTAGCAGACGACTTCCTGCTGCTGGCATTGTGGACGCTTCTGTCGCTCACATGCTGCGCCGCCGCCATGGCGGTGGCGGACGTGCTCTGAGCAGCCGGCCTGCGACAACAGCGGCAAGCAAGCCTTGACTCTCCGGGCCGGACCATTGTCGACACAGATTGTCGTAGCAGGATCTCCAATGCCGCGATGCCGGCAAAGCGGCGCTGACATTGTCACTGGAGATATATGTCGGCGCCGATTATCCACGCCGATTATTCATTCTACAGGAAAGACTGCCGGAATTGCCCGCCGCAGTCACTCGCGATTACCGTCTCCCTTCAACAAGAGCCCGCTTCCGTTATTATCGGCCGACAAAATATTGCCGGACGAAGCTTATATACACCATTTCGCAACCCAATAGCATCACGGCGCCAGAATAATCAAACGGATTGATTTTTCATTTACTTTCCGGATAGCATGCCGGGCGCGCCGCGGAAGCCGCTTCGATGCTTCCGCGCTCACGCATTGCCCCTCCCGGCGGCAAATGCCGGCCGGCCCGGAACAAACGAAAAAGGTGGAAAGATCCACCCGCATAAACAGGAGACGTTAATGGCACCTTTGCTGTTCAAGGTGGAAGACCGTCCGCCGCGCATCACTACCGTGTTGCTGGCGCTTCAGCATTTGCTCGCCGCCCTTGGCGGCATTATTGCGGTGCCGCTGGTGATCGGCGGGGCATTAAAGCTGCCGACCGCGGAAATCATTGCGCTGGTGAATGCCGCCTTGATCGGCTCGGGTGTGGTGACCATTATCCAGTGCAAGGGCGTGGGGCCGGTCGGCATTCGCCTGCCGTGCGTGATGGGCACCAGCTTTTCCTTCGTCGGCGCCGCCATCAGCGTTGGCGCCGAGCACGGCGTCGCCGGCATCCTGGGCTCGGCGCTGGTCGGTTCTCTGCTGATGATCGTCGGCAGCCATTTCATGCCGACCATCCGCAAGCTCTTCCCCCATACCGTCACCAGCGTCGTCGTCACCATGATCGGCCTGTCGCTGATCCCGGTCGCGGTGGACTGGGCCGCCGGTGGCCGCGGCAGCCCGCAATATGGCGCGGTCGGCAACCTGGCGATTGCGGCCTTCGTGCTGGCGCTGGTGATCGCGATGGTGCAGTGGGGCAAGGGCATGATCTCGGCTTCGGCCATCGTCATCGGCATCCTCGGCGGCTACGTGCTTTGCCTGGCGCTGGGACTGGTCGATTTCACGCAGATGCGCAATGCGCCGGTGCTGGCGCTGCCGCAACCGCTGCATTTCGGCTTGTCGTTCCCGGTGTCGGGCATCGTTGCGATGGCGATTGCCTACCTGGTCACGACGGTGGAATCCACCGGCACCTTCATGGCACTGGGCTCGGCCACGCAGACGCCGATCACCGGCAACAAGCTGTCGCGCGGCATCCTGTGCGACGGTTTCGGCTCCGCCTTTGCCGCGCTGATCTCGAGCCCGCCGCTGTCGACCTTCGCGCAGAACGTCGGCGTGGTGTCGCTCACCGGCGTTGCCAGCCGCCACGTGGTGGCGCTGACCGGCGTGATGCTGCTGCTGGCCGGGCTGTTCCCGGTGCTGGGCGCACTGGTGGTGACGATTCCCCAGCCTGTGCTCGGCGGCGCCGGCCTGATGATGTTCGCGATGATCGTCTCGGGCGGTATCAACATGCTGAGCCGGATCGAGTTCACGCAGCGCAATACGCTGATCGTGGCCGTGTCGATCGGCTGCGGACTGGCGGTGACCTTCCGGCCGGAGCTGCTGTCGAAGCTACCGCTGTTCGTGCAGGAAGTATTCGGCTCGGGTATCTCGGTTGGATCGCTGGTGGCGGTGACGCTGAACCTGGTGCTGCCGGGTGGCAAGGCTGAACATGCCGAGGAGGGGCAGCACGCGGAGGTGGCGCAGGCTTCGGGCGAACTGGCCTGAACGCAAGCGCTGCGGCGACGCGGTCGGGCGACCTTGCCTGACCGCGTCAGTCTGGCGGAGGTTCCGCCAATCGTCAACAGGACGCCAGCCACCACCACGCGGCCGTGCGTGCGGCAAATCTCTGTCAGGCCGGCGCGTTCGTGGCCCGTCGCCGCAGCGGCGGCTCGCGGGCAACCTCGCGGGCCAGCTCCGTGGTGGCCGGATCGTTGACCAGCACCGGGTAGCGGCGGTCGTAGTGCACCTCGGCACTGGCTGCGAGCCGCGCCACAACGCGGTACGCAGTCCCGCGGCGCAGTGTTTCACCGACTGCCTGCTGCAGGAGATCCGGCGCCGCGCGCGCTCGGCGGCGCAAAAGGACAGTGAGTTGTTCGAAGAGCTGGACGTGTTGTACTGAAGCGTCAGGCGCCCCCAGCAGACACGGTGGCCCTGCAGACACCATACAGAGACTAATATGAAGAAACGCACCCGCCCCGTGGGGTAGCGGCAACCGCTGAGGGAGACTGCAATGGCGAGAAGACTGAGCCGGCTCGCAGTGACGGCTGCGGCACTGATGACGTTGACATTGGCGACTGGCTCCCGCGCGGATGAAGTCCCGCTGATCACCGGCAAGCAGTGGACAGATTCCTCCGAACAGACAAAAAAAGCCTACCTCGTAGGCATTGCCAATGTGGTCCAGGTCGATATCGCCTATCACGAAGGCAAGCCGCCGCCTGACTCGCAAAGCATCGTTCCGCGCTTTGCAAGAGGGCTCAGGGGCCATTCGCTCGACTCCGTGCGCCAGGGCGTGGATCGCTGGTACGCGACACATCCTGACCAGTTGCAGCGGCCGGTCATTGAAACGATCTGGTTCGAAATGGTTGTTCCCGGTCTGCAGACCAAGAAGTAAGGTGACGCCATGAAACGACTCCAACTGATTGGTGCGGCGCTGGTCGTCGCAGGTGCTGCCGGATGCACGAATATGACACCGCAGCAGCAAGGCACCGTGACCGGTGCCGGCATCGGCGCCGCCGCGGGTGCGGGCATTGCGGCCATAGCGGGAGGTAGCGGCTGGACCGGCGCGGCGATCGGCGCCGTGGCTGGCGGCGTAGCGGGCAACATCAAGGGCAGCAAGCAGCAGCAGTGGTAAGTCGCCCTGGCGCCCTGCCTGCGCCCATCGCGTTCAAGCCCGTTCCCCTGCCAGCTCTTGATGGCGCCCGGCCGGCGACTGTCGCAATTAGCCGACATTACTGTGTGTTTCCCACGGCTTCCGGTCATCAGTTGCTGGCGGGAAACGGGCTGCGCTCCTAAGCTCGAACGGTTGTCCGGCAGCATGCTGCAAGGTCCGGCATGCAAAGCATGAAGTTGTGGCTGCACCCAAGAAAAGAGAGAAGAGAGGAGAACAGCATGTCACTGAAAAGGACGGCCCTGGCGTCTCTGCTGGGATGGCCGCTGGCGACCCTTGCGCAGTCAAGCGTCACGCTGTACGGCGTGATCGACGCCAACTTGGAATACGTCAACCACGCGGGCGTCGTGCCGACGGCCGCCAACGGATTCAACCCGGGACAGGGCAACGATGCCTACCGGCTGACTTCCGGCGGACTCTCCGGCTCGCGCTGGGGCTTGCGCGGCAACGAAGACCTTGGTGGCGGCATCAAGGCTCTCTTCGTGCTCGAAAGCGGCTTCGGCATCGACAACGGCTTGTCGCAGCAAAGCGGCCGGCT